>JBJEUI010000165.1:0-9883 GCA_051883755.1 Candidatus Ventricola sp. | reverse complement strand
TCTTCTCTCGGAGATATTCTTCCTCTGCCATCTGCTTAACTAAATGACATTGGCCTCACGGCAGCTCCATGAAATCGATCGCTTACTTGCGGCGCATGTAGGCCGGGATACCGTCCATGAAGGAGCGCGGCGCACGCGCATCCTCCGCCTGAGGACGCTCCGGCTCCGCCGCCGGAGCCGCCGGCATATCCGGCATCGCGGCGAACGGAGAGACGCGCTGGCCGCCCGCGTTGTCGTTCAGGAATGCAGGCACCTCCGGCTCGGCCGGGTTCTGGGTGTAGCCGGTCACCGGCGTGTACGCCGCGTCATAGCGGGTATAGCTGCGGTTTGCGGCCGGCTGCGGCTGATAGGCCGCGCCGAAGCTCTGCGGCACATACGCGGCCTGGCTGGGCAGGGATGCCGGACGCTCAGCGCTGGAAGCGCGCGGCGGGAACGGCACCTTTTCAAAGCCGGTCGCGATGACGGTAATGTGCACCTCATCCTCGAGCGTATCGTCGATGCTCGCGCCGAAGATGATGTTCGCCTCGCTGTCCGCTGCGGCGGTGATCATCTCGACGGCGTCGTTGATGTCCACGATGGAGCAGTCGGAGTTGCAGGTCACGTTGATGAGCACCGCGCGCGCGCCGTCGATGCTCGTCTCCAGCATCGGAGAGGAGATCGCGTTCTGCGCCGCGTCGGCCATGGCCTTCTCGCCCTTGCCCACGCCGATGCCCAGATGCGCCATGCCGCCGGATTCCATGACGGCCTTCACGTCCGCGAAGTCCAGGTTGATGATGCCGGTCTGGGAGATCAGGTCGGAAATGCCCTGAATGCCCTGACGCAGCACGTCATCCGCAAAGTTGAACGCGCCCTTGAAGGAGGTACCCTTCGGGCAGACCTGCAGCAGGCGCTCGTTCGGGATGACGACCAGCGTATCCACGCGCTGCTTGAGCTCGTCAATGCCGGCCTCCGCCTTGCGCATGCGGGTCTTGCCCTCAAAAGCGAACGGCTTGGTCACCACAGCGATGGTCAGGATTCCCATGTCGCGGGCAATTTCGGCCACGACGGGCGCAGCGCCCGTGCCGGTGCCGCCGCCCATGCCGGCGGTGACGAACACCAGATCCGCGCCCTTGAGCGCGTTGGCGATCTCCTCGCGGCTCTCCTCGGCGGCCTTCTTGCCGATCTCCGGCGTCGCGCCGGCGCCCAGGCCCTTGGTCAGCTTCTCACCGATCTGAATCATGGTCGCGGCCCGGCTGGTGCGCAGCGCCTGCACGTCGGTGTTGACCGCAATGAAGTCAACGCCGGTCACGCCGCAGTCCACCATGCGGTTGAGCGCGTTTCCGCCGCCGCCGCCGCAACCCACAACCTTGATGGAAGCTGCCGGACGCTCGTCCATTTCAATTTCAAACACAGGAAAATCCCCCTTTTGTTTCGCTAGAATAGCCCCGCTGCAATTTCGCGCTTATCGGCGGAAAATGCGCTTGATACGATCAAACAGACTTTCGTCCTGTTCTTCCATTTCGATGGTGTTGTACACCAGCTCGAGCAGGCCGCTGCCGCTGGCGAAGATCTGCGCCGGCTTGAGCTTGACCGTCTTGGTCGCCGCCTCGCGCACGTTGCGCGAGAGCTTGCTCGCCGCATACACCCTCGCGCCGGGCATCGGCATCAGGCCGCCGCCCGTGAAGTAGATGTTGGACCAGTTGCCCAGGCGGATGCCGCTCTTCTTGATGGCCTCGTCGATCATCTCCAGCATCTCGTCCACGCGCGCGTCGACGATCAGGCTGACCTGCTCGCCGGAGAAGGTTTCCGGGCTTTCCTCGCCCTGCACCTCGATCTGCGTATTCTTGGGTGCATTGAACGTATAGCTGCGCTTGATCTTCTCGCACATGTCAAACGGCTTTTCCAGGCCGTATGCCAGATCCAGCGTGATGTGCGCGCCGCCCACCGGCAGCACCTTCTGCCAGATCAGCGCGTCGCCCTCCACCGCCATGACCTCCGTGGAGAGATAGCCCACGTCCACCAGAATGGCCGTATGGTCGCGCTCCTCAAACGGGATCATCTGCATGGCCTCGCCCACGGACGTGGAGAAGAAGCCCTTGACCTCTATATTCAATTCGCGCAGGCGCTCGGTCACATCGTTGACGAAGAACTGATCCGCCAGCACGAAGCCGATCATGCCCTCGAGCGTGGAGCCCTTCTGATCGACGGGCTCCAGCGTCTTCTGGCCGCCGTCCACCTTGAACCAGGCGGGGCTGCGGTGAATGATGACGCCGGTCGGCCGGTCGAGCATCTCGGTGGCCTGGCGCTGCAGCTTTTCCACATCCGCGCTGGTCACCTTGGGATCCGCGCCCTGCAGCGTCACGCTCGACTCAATCACGTACACGCGCACGAATTCGCCCGGCACGCCCACATAGACTTCCTTGATATGGGCGCCGACCTTCTTCTCCGCCGCCTCAACGGCGCTGGCAATCGCATCGGTCACATCGCCCGGAGCATTCCATTCTCCGTTCATAAATCCATCATACTGCGCCATGCCGGCGGAGGTGATGGTCACCTTCTGATACGCGCTCTCCTCTGCAAGCAGTACCAGCACCTTGGACGTGCCAAAGTCCAGAACCGCTGTCGCTTTTTTCATCATACGATCTCATGCTCCTGTCTGCCCGCATATAAATCCGCCCAAATGGGCGCAAAATATCATCTGATTTGCTATTATTATGCGAGTTTATTGTAACCGATTATGCCCATTCTTTCAAGCCACTTGAGCAAATTTTGTCCATTTTCCGTCCAATTTCTCCCGAACGCATGTTACTTCAGGGGGTATCCGCCGGCGTCGGCGAGGGCGTTGGGGTGGTCGTCGGCGTCGGGGTGATGGTCGGCAGGACCGCCGGAATGTAATGCGCATTCTTTCCGTTGGACACGTCGATCTTCGCGCCCAGCAGATCGCCCTGCTCCTCCCGCACCGAGAGCACCTCGCGTCCGATCATCAGCTTGGTTTTCAGGCTGCCCGTATCGCCCAGCTCGATCTTCGCGCCTTCCGCGGTCAGGATGTAGATATTGTCCGTGTTCTTGACGCTCAGCTCCGACGTCCGGCTCAGCAGGTTCGTGTTCTCCAGCTCGGCGAGGACGGTTTCCATCGCCTCGAGCTGTCCCTTGTCGAGCACCGGCAGCTTTTCGCCGACGGTGATGCGGGAGTTGGGCGAAAGGTTGAAGCCCGTCACCTTCGGCCCCGCGACGCCCGTGGGATACGCGCTGCCCGCACAATCCAGCACCATGCCCTCGCCGTCGAGCACATAGTAGTAGCCCAGATCATAGACGACCGCCATGCCCAGCCGCTCGCGGATGTGCAGCGTCAGCGTGCCGCGATAGTCAAATTCATGGCCCTGATACTGGATATAGCGGTTCTGCTCGAGCGCCTGTCTGAGGCTCTGGTCCGAGAGGCTGAGCAGATTGTCGCCGATCTGCACGCCGCTTTGGGTGACGACCTCCTCGCGCAGCAGGTTGCGGTTGCCCACCACCATCACGTCGCGCACGATGAACACCTGCGAGCAGGCCAGCACGATCAGCACTGAGAGCGCGCCGACCACCAGGATGCTCATGGCCAGCGTCTGCCTGGCTGCTTTTTTCCGTTTTCTGTATCTCATGGCCGTTTTCCTCCGCCAGCACGTTTTACGATGGCGCGGCCGCTGCCGCGCGAGATATTCAGCAGGATGCCCACCGCCGCCATCATCATGGTGATCGACGTGCCGCCCGCGCTGAAGAACGGCAGCGGCAGGCCCGTCGTGGGCAGGATGCCCGTGACCACGCCCATGTTGATGAACGCCTGCAGGCCGATCATCGAGGTGATGCCCGCGGCCAGCAGGCAGCCGTAGCGGTCCCTGCAGGAGAGCGCCACGCGCAGCCCTGCAAACACAAACGCCGCAAACAGCAGAATGACCGCCGTGCAGCCCACCAGCCCGAAATCCTCGCCGACGATGGCAAAGATGAAGTCCGACTCCGGATACGGCAGGTAGGCAAACTTCTGCTTGCCCTGCCCCAGCCCCATGCCGAACAGCCCGCCGGAGCCCAGCGCGATGAGCGACTGCGAGAGCTGATAGCCCTCGTCGCTCATCTTGGCGAACGGATCGCGGAAGGACAGCAGCCGCTCCCGCCGGTACGGCGCGCTCCACGCGTAGAACGCGCCCACGCACAGGCCGCACACGCTCAGCAGCGCCATGTGCCGCTTCTTCAGTCCCGCCGCAAAGAGCATGATCAGCGCGCAGATCAGGATGCTGCCGCCGGTGGAGAGGTTGGGCTGCTCCAGGATCAGCAGGAACATCACGCCCGGCACGATCAGCAGCGGCACCACACCGCCAAAGAGCGAGCCCAGCTGGTCGCTCCTGCGGTCCAGCGCGCCGGCCATGAAGATCACCATCGCATACTTGGCAAACTCCGACGGCTGCATGCTCAGCCCCAGGAGGTTCAGCCAGCGCCGCGAGCCATTGATGCTCACGCCGATGCCCGGGATGATGACCAGGATGAGGAGCAGCGCGCTTGCACCCAGCAGCGCCAGCATCACCTTCGGGTCTCTGTACACCCTGTACGGCACACGTGAGAGCACCACGCAGCACGCCGCGCCCAGCAGCACGCCGAAAAGCTGCTTCTTCACCGCCGAGAGCGGGTCGCCGCTTGCCGTCCGCTGATAGTACGTCGCGCTGAACAGCGTGATCAGCCCCAGCACGAGCAGAAGCACCATCAGCAGCACGATCGTCTTGTCGCACGTGCGCCGTGTCTGCGCCTTATCCATCTCCAACGCCCCTTCCGGCCGCCATCCGATTTTTCATCCTGCGGAATCTGTGCAAAAATCGTACAGCAGGCGCCCATGCCTTCTGGGCGTATTCAGGCGGAGGCGGGCATGGCCCGCGCATCCTCCGCATGCAGCCGGTCAGGCGCCTGTTATTGCAGCGCCATCACCTTTTCCTTGAAGATCCGTCCCCGGTCCTCAAAGTCCTTGAACATATCAAAGCTCGCGCACGCCGGCGAGAGCAGCACGCAGCCGCCCTCGACCGCCAGCTCGCAGCACTGTTTCAGGCACAGGTCAAAGTCGTAGCCCGCCATCGTCACCGCCGTATAGCCCGCGTTGTCCAGCGCCGCCTTGATCTTCTCCGCCGTATCGCCGATGAGCACGCAGTGCGTGATCTGCGGCGCGGCGATGATCGTCTGCGCCAGCGGCTCAAAGGACGTGCCCTTGTCGCTGCCGCCGAGGATCAGCACGGTCGGCTTCGTCATCGTCGCAATCGCCTTCTGCGTGGAGTCGACGTTTGTGCCCTTGGAGTCGTTGATAAAGGTCACGCCGTGCAGCACGCGCACCGTCTCGATGCGGTGCTCCACGCCCTGAAATGTCTTCAGCACCGGGGCCATCAGCTCCGGCTTCACGCCCATCGCGCCCGCAATCGCCACCGCCGCCAGCGCGTTTTCCAGGTTGTGCGGGCCGGGAATGTACACCTCGTCCGCGCGGCAGATCGCCTTCTCCTCGCCGTCAAGGTTCAGCACGATCACGCCGTCCTTGACCCATGCGCCGCAGTCTACCTTCTGCGTGCGCGAGAACCAGGCGATCCTCGCTGCCAGGCCCTTCGCCATCTCATGACAGGTCGGGTCGTCGTCATTGAACACCGCCCAGTCCTCCGCCGTCTGGTTCGCGAAGATGCGGCGCTTCATGCCGATGTACGCCTCCATCGAGCCGTGGCGCGCGATGTGATCCTCCGTGATGTTGAGCACCGCGCCGACGTGCGGATGGAACGTGCTGATCGTCTCGCACTGATAGGAGCTGACCTCGGCCACCGTCAGATCGTCATCGGTCATCTCGCCCGCGTCCGCGGTGATCGGATAGCCGATGTTGCCCACGACATGCGTGGGGCGGCCCGTCGCGCGGAAGAGCTCGCCCACCAGCGTGGTGGTCGTCGTCTTGCCGTTGGTGCCGGTGATGGCGCACAGGCCGCCGCGCATCATGCGCGCGCCCAGCTCCAATTCGCCGATGACCTCTACGCCGCCCGCAATCGCCTCCTGCACGAACGGCTTGGCAACCGGGATGCCCGGGCTGAGGATCATCATGTCCTGCTGAGCCAAAACCCTCTGCGGGCCCTCGCCCAGCGCAAAGATGCAGCCCAGCGCCTTCAATTCGTCCAGCGCACCGCCGAAGCTCTCCTCCGTCTTCATGTCGCTGATCGTCACGATCGCGCCCTTGTTGGCCAGCAGCTTTGCCGCCGCCACGCCGCTGCGCGCCATGCCCAGCACGAGCACGCGTTTGTTCTTCACGTCCATCTTTTCAGCCTCCCATCAGGGCTTATCTGTCGATTGTTCCTACAAATGTGCAAAGCCTCTCCCTTGAGCAGAACAGAAAACCAATTCTGTCAACTTTATCGGAAGAGGCTTAAAGCGCCTGCGCCTTACAGCACGCCCATCAGCGTAATCAGGCACAGCACCAGCGTCGTGGTCATGTACATCGCCACGATCTGGAACTCGCTCATGCCGCAAAGCTCAAAGTGATGATGAATCGGGGACATCTTGAAAATGCGCTTGCCGCCCGTCTTTTTGAAATAGGTCACCTGGATGATGACCGACAGGCTGCTCATGAGCATCCAGAACGCGATCAGCACCAGAATCAGCGGCTGGCGCAGCAGCATCGCCGCTGCCACCACCGCGCCGCCGATGAACATGGAGCCGGTATCGCCCATGAACATCTTCGCCGGGCACACATTGTACAGCCAGAAGCCCATCAGGCCGCCGACCATCGCGCAGCAGATCACGCCCAGGTCGCCGCCAAGGCCGGCTGCCGCCGCGATCACCGCCATCGTCGCAAAGTCGAGCATGGAGACGCCCGTGCACAGGCCGTCCAGGCCGTCCAGCAGGTTCGCGCTGTTGGTCGTGCCCACGATGACGAACATCATCAGCGGGATGTACAGGATGCCCAGGTCAAGCTCCGCCTTCAGGAACGGGATCCTGATCACAGAGCCCACCTGCGGGTGGAAATAGCAGTACGTCGAAAACGCCAGCGCCAGAATCGTCTGGAAGAACATCTTCTGCCTGGCCGTCAGGCCCGCGTTCTTGCCGCCGCGGATCTTGGTCATATCGTCCGCAAAGCCGATGCACATGTTGCCCAGCGCCATCAGGATCACCGCCAGCGTCATGTTTCTTGTGAGCGGCACGCTGTAATCGTTCATCAGCAGGCCCACCAGAATCGCCGCGCCGGCGAACGTGAGGCCGCCCATGATCGGCGTGCCCTGCTTCTTTTTGTGCGCCTCGGGCGCCAGCTCGTAGATGTTCTGGCCGAATTTCAGCTTGTAGAGCACCGGGAGCAGCAGCTTGCCCAGCAGGGCGCCGACCAAGAAGGCCAGCACCACGGAAAGCATCATCCTTTGCATGGTCATTCCTCCGAATCCTTCGCAGCGCTCTGGCGCCCTGCGAATCAGTTATTCTGCTTCATCTCTTCCAGAAGCTCTTTGACGATCTCCTTCTCATCAAACGGGCGCTTCACGCCGCAGATGTCCTGATACGTCTCATGCCCCTTGCCCGCCAGCACGACGATGTCGCCGCCCACGGCCATCTCCATGGCCTGACGGATCGCCTCCCGGCGGTCTTCAATCACTTCATATTTCGCGCCGGTGGGGATGATTCCCTGCTCGATGGCCGCAAGAATGTCCATCGGGTCCTCAAAGCGCGGGTTGTCGCTGGTGAGGATCGAGTAGTCGGCCAGCTGGCCGGCGATTCTGCCCATCATCGGGCGCTTGCCCTTGTCGCGGTCGCCGCCGCAGCCGAACACCAGGATGATGCGTCCGCGGCAGAACTCGCGCACGGTGTGCAGGATGTTGTCAAGCGCGTCCGGCGAATGGGAGTAGTCCAGGATCATGCGGTACGGCGTATCGGTGGCGAGCATCTCCACGCGGCCCGGCACGGACACGACCGCCTCCAGGCCCTTCTTGATGTCCGCCAGCTCCACGCCCAGGATGAGCGCGCAGGACGCCGCTGCGAGGGCATTGTAGACGTTGAACATGCCGGTCAGCAGCAGGTGAATGCGCTCGGTATGCAGGTTGCGCAGATTGAGGGTAAAGGATACGCCGCTCTCGGTGATTTCGATGTCGCGCGCAAACAGGTCCGCACGGCTGGAGATGCCGTAGGTCATCGTCGGGCAGGTCAGGTCTTCCAGAATCTGCGGCGCGGTCTCCTCATCGACGTTGATCGCCGCGTTGTGCACCATGTCCGGCGTGAAGAGCAGCTTCTTGGCCTCAAAGTACTTCTCCATCGTGCCGAAGAAATCAAGGTGGTCCTGCGAGAGGTTGGTGTAGGCCGCCGCCTCGAACGTCATCGCCACCAGCTTGCGCAGAGCCAGCGCGTGCGCGGAGACCTCCATGCACACGACCTGCACGCCCGCGTCCGCCATGATGCGCAGAATTTTGAACATCTCGATCGGATCCGGCGTGGTCAGGCGGCTGGGCAGCTTGGTGCTGCCGGCAATGCAGCCGGTCGTGCCGATGATGCCGCAGCGCAGGCCCGCCGCCTCAAAGATGCTCTTGAGCAGGAAGGTCGTCGTGGTCTTGCCCTTGGTGCCGGTGATGCCGACGAGCTTCATGCGCCGCTGCGGATGGCCGTTGAAGGCGCTGGCCATGCGCGTCATCGCGGCGCGCACGTCCGTCACCAGCACCTGCGAGCAGTCGATGTCAAGCTCGCGCTCCACCACCAGCGCCACGCAGCCGTTTTCAAGCGCCTGCGGTGCGAAGTCGTGCGCGTCAACCCTGCCGCCGCGGATGCAGAAGAACAGACCCTTCTCGCACTGCTCGCGGGAATTCGCCGTCAGCGACGCGATGTCCGCTTCTCCCGTCAGCCTGATCAGCTCGGGCATACCCATCGTCAGTTGTGAAAGCTTCATCGTCATTCCTCCATTGTTCAGGCGTACATGCTTCACGGTACCCGGAATTCGACCGTGACTGTATCTCCAGCCGCAGCGTACGTTCCCGCCGCCGGGCTCTGCTTGACTGCAATGCCATCGCCCTGCGCATTAAGCGCAAGGCCGGCGCTCCTCATCGCCTGCGCGCTCTCGCGCACGGGCAGCCCGATCACGTCGGGCACCTGCGTAAATTCCTCCGCCGTCGGCGCAGACGCTCCCGTGACGTAGAGCATCGCGCAGAAGCCCTCCTGCACGGTCGTGCCCGCAGGCGGCAGCTGTCCCGTCACCGTGCTCTGCGTGCCGTCCGTCACGCAGTCGATGCCCGCCTCCCGCAGGATCGCACGGGCGTCCTTCACGTTCATGCCGGTCACCTCCGGCATGCTCACCTCTGCGCGCTCTTCGCTGCCGTCCGTCTTTTGAACGCCCAGCAGCGGCAGGATCTCCGTAAAGATCTGCGCGGCAAACGGCGCAGCCGTCGTGCCGCCATAGTCCGGCTTCACCTGCGCCTCGTCCACGATCACCAGCACGGCCACCTCCGGCTGCTCCACGGGCGCAAAGCCCACAAACGAGCCGATGTGCAGGTTCGATTCGATTCTTCCGTTCTTGTAGATCTGCGCCGTTCCCGTCTTGCCGCCGACCGACCAGCCGTCGACCCGGGCGTTCTTGCCGCCGCCCTCGGAAACCACGCTGCCCAGCAGCTCGCGCATCGTCGCGCTCGTCTCGGCGGAAATGGGATTGGCCGTCACCGTCGGGGTGAAGACCTCGACGGCCTCGCCGTCCTCGTTCAGGATGGCCTCCACCAGATACGGCTTCATCAGCCGCCCGCCGTTGACCACCGCGCACGCCGCCGTGATCATCTGGATCGGCGTCACCGCGACGCTCTGTCCAAAGCCGATGCGCGCCAGATCGACGTCCTTGACACGGCTTCTTGGAATCAGGATGCCCGAAGCCTCGCCATATAAGTCGATGCCCGTGCGTTTTCCCAGA
>JBJEUI010000164.1:0-1979 GCA_051883755.1 Candidatus Ventricola sp. | reverse complement strand
TCACACGACTGCCCGCTTTTCTCACAGCGTCCCCACACGATTGGTGATACCATAAAGGCGCTTCAGGAAGGACAGGAGGCAAAGAAAATGATTGATCAAAGCGCAATGCAGCCGCTGACCGCCCATATCCGGGCGCTTGTTGCACAGCGGCATTTCAGTGAGGCAGAAGATGAGGTCGCGCAGGCGATGGCTGCTGCGCCGCACGATGCGCAACCCCACAACCTGATGGGCATCATCGCCGAGAGCAGGAACGATCATGTGCAGGCGATGAAGCACTTCCGCGCGGCGTGGGCGCTTAATCCGACGTACCGGCCCGCGCGCATCAACATGGAGCGCTATGGCGGCTTCTCCGGGCAGATGCCCCGGCCCGTGTACGACGAGACGGAGTGCGCGCCAGACCCTGCGGAAAGCCGCCCGGCGTATCGGATTGAATACGACAAACACGGCATCGGCCATGTAATCAGGGAGGAACAATGATGGACTTTTTCAGGACAGCCCGGAGAAAGGACTCCGGCTACACGGTGATCATCGGCTGCGGCAGGCTGGGCGCCAGCCTCGCCAACGCCATTTCGGACAAGGAAGCCAGCGTCATGATGGTGGACAGGGATGAACGCGCCTTCCGCAAGCTGGGCGCCGCCTACGGCGGCCTGACCCTGGCGGGCGACGCGACAGACATCGCCGTGCTGCGCAGCGCGGAAATCGAGCGCGCGGACACCGTCGTCTCCGTCACCAACGACGACAACACCAACATCATGGTCGCGCAGATCGCGCGCAACGTCTACCACATCCCGAACGTCATCTGCCGCCTGTACGACCCCGAACGGGAGATCGTCTACAAGGAATTCGGCATCGACACCATCTGCCCCACGGTGCTCTCCACGCGGGAGATTGACCGGCTTCTGGGCAAGGCGAAGGAGGCCAAGGAGGCATGAACATGCAGGTGCTGCTCATCGGCGGCTTTGATATCGCAAGGACGCTCGCCGGTTCGCTGCTCAAACGGAAATACCAGGTGACGGCGGTTCACCCGGACTACGACTGCTGCAAGCAGCTCGCGGACATCAAGGGGCTTCAGGTCATCCACGGCGACGGCTCCAAGCCCTACATTCTGGAGGAGGCCGGGGCACGCCGGACGGACATCGCCATTGCGCTGACGGACAGCGACGCGGACAATCTGGTCATCTGCGAGCTGTGCAAAAAGCGCTTCGGCGTGACCAAAACGGTCAGCGTCATTAAGAACGCGGAGAACACGGCGTTCTTTAAGCAGATGGGCGTGGATGCGGTGGTCTGCGCGACGAACACCATCACCGGCATCATCGAGCAGCTCGCCTTTGTGCATGACATGACCGCGCTGGTGCCCGTCGGCGACGGGCGCGTGAGCATCGCGGAGGTTGCCATCCCGGAGGGCGCGCCCGCAGCGAACAAGAAGCTCTGGGAAATCAGCCTGCCCCGCGAGGTCATCGTGGGCTGCATCCTGCGCAAGGATCAGACGCTGATTCCGCGCGGCGACACGCGCATTCTCGCGGGCGATTCGCTGGTGCTGCTCTCCTCCGCGCATCAGGAGACGGACGCCATCCGCGCGCTGACGGGGCGGTGATGCGCGATGAAACAGCGTATCACCCGCGCAAGCAACGTCGGAAAGCTGACCGCGCTCATCGGGCTCTTGCTGCTTGCCCCGCTGCTCGTGCTGCCCTTTTACCCGGAGGATGCACAGTTTGCGACAGCGTTTCTCGTTCCGGGCATCGCGTCCATCCTGCTGGGGCTGGCGCTCTGTCTGTGTATACCGGCGCGCCCGCTGACCATGCAGGAGGCCATGCACCACGGCAATCTGCTGGTACTCTACATCTGGGTGTACGGGTGTCTCGCGGGCGCGCTGCCCTTCGTGCTGGGCGGGCGGCTCACGTTTGTGCAGGCGCTCTTTGAGGCCGTCAGCGGCTGGACGACGACGGGCCTTTCCGTCATGGACGTGACCGTCACGCCGC
>JBJEUI010000163.1:0-1979 GCA_051883755.1 Candidatus Ventricola sp. | reverse complement strand
TCACACGACTGCCCGCTTTTCTCACAGCGTCCCCACACGATTGGTGATACCATAAGAGCGCTTCAGGAAGGACAGGAGGCAAGGAAAATGAGTGAACAAAATGCCATGCAGCCGCTGACCGCTCGTATCCGGGCGCTTGTCGCGCAGCGGCATTTCAGTGAAGCCGAGGACGAGGCCGCGCAGGCGATGGCCGCTGCGCCGCACGATGCGCAGCCCCATAACCTGATGGGCATCATCGCCGAGAGCAGGAACGATCATGTACAGGCGATGAAGCATTTCCGCGCGGCGTGGGCGCTTGACCCGACGTACCGGCCCGCGCGCATCAACATGGAGCGCTACGGCAGCTTCTCCGGGCAGATGCCCCGCCCCGTGTACGACGAGACGGAGTGCGCGCCATGCCCTGCGGAAAGCCGCCCGGCGTATCGGATTGAAGTTGACAAACACGGCATCGGCCGTGTCATCAGGGAGGAACAATGATGGACTTTTTCAGGACAGCCCGGAGAAAGGACTCCGGCTACACGGTGATCATCGGCTGCGGCAGGCTGGGCGCCAGCCTCGCCAACGCCATTTCGGACAAGGAAGCCAGCGTCATGATGGTGGACAGGGATGAACGCGCCTTCCGCAAGCTGGGCGCCGCCTACGGCGGCCTGACCCTGGCGGGCGACGCGACAGACATCGCCGTGCTGCGCAGCGCGGAAATCGAGCGCGCGGACACCGTCGTCTCCGTCACCAACGACGACAACACCAACATCATGGTCGCGCAGATCGCGCGCAACGTCTACCACATCCCGAACGTCATCTGCCGCCTGTACGACCCCGAACGGGAGATCGTCTACAAGGAATTCGGCATCGATACCATCTGCCCCACGGTGCTCTCCACGCGGGAGATTGACCGGCTGCTGGGCCAGTCGAAGGAGGCAAAGGAATCATGAACATGCAGGTGCTGCTCATCGGCGGCTTTGACATCGCAAGGACGCTGGCCGCCTCGCTGCTCAAGCGAAAATACCAGGTGACGGCGGTTCACCCGGACTACGACTGCTGCAGGCAGCTCGCGGACATCAAGGGGCTTCAGGTGATCCACGGCGATGGCTCCAAGCCCTTCATTCTGGAGGAGGCCGGGGCGCGCCGGACGGACATCGCCATCGCGCTGACGGACAGCGACGCGAACAATCTGGTCATCTGCGAGCTGTGCAAAAAGCGCTTCGGCGTGACCAAAACGGTCAGCGTCATTAAGAACGCGGAGAACACGGCGTTCTTTAAGCAGATGGGCGTGGATGCGGTGGTCTGCGCGACGAACACCATCACCGGCATCATCGAGCAGCTCGCCTTTGTGCATGACATGACCGCGCTGGTGCCCGTCGGCGACGGGCGCGTGAGCATCGCGGAGGTTGCCATCCCGGAGGGCGCGCCCGCAGCGAACAAGAAGCTCTGGGAAATCAGCCTGCCCCGCGAGGTCATCGTGGGCTGCATCCTGCGCAAGGATCAGACGCTGATTCCGCGCGGCGACACGCGCATTCTCGCGGGCGATTCGCTGGTGCTGCTCTCCTCCGCGCATCAGGAGACGGACGCCATCCGCGCGCTGACGGGGCGGTGATGCGCGATGAAGCAACGCATCACACGCGCCAGCAACGTCGGAAAGCTGACCGCGCTCATCGGGCTCTTGCTGCTTGCGCCGCTGCTCGTGCTGCCCATTTTCCCGGAGGATGCGACGTTTGCCGCGGCGTTCTTTTTCCCGGGCATCGCGTCCATCCTGCTGGGGCTGGCGCTCTGCCTGTGTGTGAAGACGCATCCGCTGACCATGCAGGAGGCCATGCATCACGGCAATCTGCTGGTGCTCTACATCTGGCTGTACGGTTGCCTTGCAGGCGCGCTGCCCTTTGTGCTGGGCGACCGGCTCACGTTTATGCAGGCGCTCTTTGAGGCTGTCAGCGGCTGGACGACGACGGGCCTTTCCGTCATGGACGTGACCGTCACGCCGC
>JBJEUI010000162.1:0-1985 GCA_051883755.1 Candidatus Ventricola sp. | reverse complement strand
CGTCGGCGCCCGCGGCAAGGCCGATGTGGCGGCGATGGTGAGCCGCCATCTGTAAAAGCAGAATACGCAAAGGACGTCCGGAAGCTCCGGACGTCTTTTGCGCATTTTGAGAACGTTTCTGAAAAAACTCGACGGAATCTTCATGTTTCTCTTTTATTGCAGGACAAACTGTGTTATAATTGAACATAACTATCATTGGTTTTCGGGCGCTTGTTTTTTGTCTTTTGAAAGCATCTGGTACGACTTTTCAGATGGCTTTTGAAGCATATGGGTTCAAGGGATGAATATGAAACGGGGGGAGGATGAAAGCTTGGCGAAACTGAGGATTATTCCGCTGGGCGGCATCGGCGAGATCGGCAAGAACATGACGGCATTTGAGTACGGCGACGACGTCATTGTGGTCGACTGCGGCTCAATTTTTCCCAGACAGGATATGCTGGGCATCGATCTTGTGATTCCTGACATCACGTATCTGACAAACAACCGTGAACGCGTGCGTGCGTATCTGTTTACCCATGGCCATGAGGATCACATCGGTGCGGTACCGTATGTGTTTCCGCGCGTCCCCGCGCCGGCCTATGGCACGAAGCTGACCTGCGCGCTCATACGCGGAAAGCTGGCGGAGCATAATATTTCCGGCATCCAGCTCAATGTGGTCAAGCCGGGGGACACGGTTCAAATCGGTGCATTCTCGGTACAGTTCATCAAGGTGAGCCACTCCATTGCGGGCGCGGTGGCCATGGCCATCACCTGCCCGGCCGGCACGGTGATCGTCACGGGCGACTTCAAGATCGACTACACGCCCATTGACGGCGAGGTGACGGATCTGGGCACGCTGGCCGCATGGGGCAATCGGGGCGTGCTCGCGCTGCTGGCGGATTCCACCAATGTCGAGCGTCCCGGCTATACGATGAGCGAAAAGAAGATCGCCGAGACGTTCCGCGGCCTGTTCAAGGATGCGGACAAGCGCATCATCATCGCCATGTTCGCCTCCAACCTGCACCGCATTCAGCAGGTGGTTGACCTGTGCGTCGAGTTTGGCAGGAAGATCTGCTTCGTTGGGCGCAGCATGGTCAACGTGACCCGGCTGGCGATGGACATCGGCGAGCTCAAGATCCCGCGGGAGATGCTTGTTGAGGTGAGCGACCTGGACTGCTACGATGACGACGAAATCGTCGTGCTGACCACGGGCAGCCAGGGCGAGCCGATGAGCGGCCTGACCCGCATGGCCAACAGCGAACACCGCAAGCTGCAGATTCGCGAGGGCGATACGGTCATCATCTCTGCGACCCCGATTCCGGGCAACGAGATCATGGTCTCGCGCATCATCGATCAGCTCTACCGCATCGGCGCAAACGTGGTGTACAACCGCATTGCGGATGTGCACGTCTCCGGTCACGCCTGCCAGGAGGAGCTCAAGCTCATGCAGGCGCTGGTGCGCCCGAAGTACTTCATTCCGGTCCACGGCGAGTACAGGATGCTGCAGCGCCATGCCGAAATCGCGGTGAAGATGGGCATGCCGCAGGACAATGCGATCATCCTGGAGCTGGGCCTGGCGCTGGAACTCTCCGAGGATGAGGCGAGCATCACCGGACCGATTCCGACCGGCTCGGTCATGGTCGACGGCCTGGGCGTTGGAGACGTGGGCAACGTCGTGCTGCGCGACCGCAAGCATCTGTCTCAGGACGGCCTGATCATCGTGATCGTCGGCGTGAGCAAGGAGACGGGCCAGGTGGTTTCCGGCCCTGAGCTGATTTCCCGCGGCTTTGTGTACGTGCGCGAAAACGAGGAGCTCATCTCCGGCGCGCGCAATGTGGCCATGGCCGTGCTCTCGCGCTATGAACGCATCGAGCAGAGCGACTGGACGAGCATCAAGAACGGCATCAAGGACGAAATGCACACCTACCTGCTGAACCAGATCAAGCGCAACCCGATGATCCTGCCGATCATCATGGAAACCTGACCGGCATGCTGCCGGCCCCGCT
>JBJEUI010000161.1:0-10097 GCA_051883755.1 Candidatus Ventricola sp. | reverse complement strand
CGAGGGCAAGCGCGGCGCGGTCGTCGTGATGAACTACAAGACGGGCGACGTGCTCTCCATGGTCTCCCTGCCGCAGTTTGATCCGCTCGATCTGGACGCGGCGCTTCTTGACGAGGCGGCGGGCGCGCTCATTAACCGCGCGACGCAGGGCCTGTATCCGCCGGGCTCCACGTTCAAGATCGTGACGCTGGCCTCCGCACTGGAGAACCTGCCGGATCTTGACGACTTTGCCTTTGACTGCACGGGCTATTACCCGGTGGGCAATTATTCCGTGACGGAATCGAGCGCCCACGGCGTGCAGACGCTGTCGGATGCGTTCAGGAATTCCTGCAACACGACATTTGCGGCGCTCTCCCAGGAGCTGGGCTATGAGATGCTGGGCGAGACGGCGGAGCGCCTGGGCTTCAACGAGAACTTCATGTTCGGCGACATGATCGTCTACAACTCGAGCTACCCCATCGACGACCTGAGCGCCGAGGATCTGGCCTGGTCCTCCATCGGCCAGGGGCGCGTGCTGGCCACGCCGATGCACATGACGCTCATCGCCGCGGCGATTGCCAACGGCGGCGTGATGCCGGAGCCGCACCTGCTCTCGCGCATCACCACGGCGCAGGGCGGCACGCGCGAGCTGCCGGGCAGCCGTCAGGGCAGGCGCGTCCTCAGCGAGACGGTCGCCGCGCGGCTGGAAAAGGAAATGATTCGCGTGGTGAAGTCCGGCACAGGCACGCGCGCGGCGCTTGGCAACGGCTACGTCGTGGCGGGCAAGACGGGCTCCGCGGAGGCGAGCAACGACAAAAGCATCCAGGCGCACGCCTGGTTTGTGGGCTACATCACCAACGACAACGCACCGTACGCCATTGGCGTGCTGGTGGAGAACGGCGGCTCGGGCGGCGGCGTGGCTGCGCCGCTGGCGAGGAAGGTTCTGCAAAAGGCCATCAACCTTGGCCTGTGACCCTTCATATTCAGTGAGGAGGATTTTAAGATGCGCAAATGGATCGCTGCGATGATTTCCCTGTGTGTGCTGCTGTGCGCGGCCTTCGGCGCGCAGGCGGCGGGCGTGACGCTGCACACGTTCACGCCGTTTGCGGACGTGGACTTTGCCGCGCAGGGCTATATGGACATGATCACGGTCTGGGAGCAGGAGACGGGCAACGTCGTGGAGGATTACTCCGGCGCGATGGACGAGATGTGGATGGAGAACCTGAAGGGCATGCTGGCGGACGGCGCGGCGGACGTGGTCGTGCTGCCGGTCGGCTCCGGGCTGACCGTGCAGGAACTGGTGACCGCGGGCGAGCTGGCGGCCTCCTCGGACTGCGGCGCCAAGAAGTTCGATTCGATGAAGGAGGCGGACGGCAGCCTGCTGCTCGCCCCGGTGCGCCTGTACTGGGAGGCGCTGTATGTGAACACGGACGTGCTTTCGCGCTATGGCCTGAGCGTGCCGCAGACGTTTGAGGAGCTGCTGGCAGCGTGCGCGGTGCTCGCGCAAAACGGCGTGCAGCCCATCGCCAACGCGCTGTGCGAGTGGAACGAGATCGTGCTGGACTGCGCGGCGCTCGCGGGCGCGCCGGCTAATCAGTACGGAGAGCAGGCGTCGCTTAGCGGCGCGCTGGACGTGCTGGAGGCGCTGGTGCAGGTCGGCGCGTTCGGCAGCGACCCGTGGAACATGACGGACGCGGATGCAGAGAGCCGGTTCCTTTCCGGCGAGGCGGCGATGCGCTTTGACGCGGACGGCCTGGCGCAGCTGGTGGACGAATCGCGGCTGGACAGCGTGGTCGTCATCAGCATGCCGGCCAAGGACGGCCAGGCGCGCACCGAGGTTGTGGGCACGCCGGCGTTCGGCGTGGCGGTCACCCGCGCCTGCTGGCAGGACAGCGCGCGCAGTGAGGCGGCGGCGTCCTTCATCATCCGGCTGCTGGCCGAGCAGAGCGTGGTCACGCCGGTGGGCGGGGCGCTGGGCAGCAGCATCGCGGCGCTGACCGCGAACGCGAGCGACATGACCGGCGTGCTTTACGACCACAATCCGGACAGCTTTGACAGCTGGGCCGAGGACGTGATCGCGCAGCTGATGGGGCTGTAAACCGATAGAATCTGTGAAAAGGCAGGAGCAAAGGCTTCTGCCTTTTTGAATCTGCGCGGGCGGATCATTTGTGAATTCTTTTGTAACATATTCAAAAAACATTGACATTTTTTGGCGGGGGGGGGGTATACTCCAAATGATTTATAGCAACGGTTCGGTTTCTTGCGATACCGATCGATGGAGGAATGATTCATGAAAAAGAGAGGAATGGGCGCGCTGCTGCTTGCGCTGTTGCTTGCCTTCGGCGCCGCAGGCGCGATGGCGGAGGCGACGCCGGGAGAGGCCACGTGTGAGCACGCCTGGAGCAATGGCGTGTGCACGAAGTGCAACGAGATGTGCAGCCATGAGAAACGCGAGTACAACGGAAAAGGTACGCAGAGGAACACGACGTATAAGGACAACGGAGACGGCAAGCACACGCGTTCCTTTGACGTGTACCACTACTATGTGTGCACGGTCTGCGGCGATATCGAGGAAAAATATATCGAACGAGGATATGAAGTCGAGGCGCATGTCTGGAATTCGGATGACAAATGCTCATGCGGCGCGGTGAAGCCGTGCGAGCACGACTGGAGCGACGGCGTGTGCACGAAGTGCGGCGTGACGTGCAGCCATGACTGGAGCAACAAGGACGGCGTATGCGCAATCTGCAGCTACGCGTGCCCGGAGCATGATTATCAGGAGACCGGCTCCTCCACCATAACGAGCTATGAGCAGTGGGACGACACGCAGCATAACAAGAAGGTCTCGACCTATAAGACGAAGATCTGCTCGAACTGCGGTCACAGCACGGAGGTGCTCGAGGGTTGGGTTACCTCGCTTGAAGATCATGCATGGAAAGACGGCAAGTGCACGGACTGCGGCTATGAATGCCTGCATCCGGACAAAATGCTGGCGGACAACCCGAAAAAGAGCTGGGAAGAGCCGCTGCCGAGCGAGGTGGAAAACGAAAGCACGCACACCGAGTACTATATCCTCCACCAGGTGTATGACTGCGCGTGCGGCAAGGAATGCCAGGTGGATGGCTGGGAAAGCTGGACGAACCAGCCGCACACCTGGAAAGACGGCAAATGCACGGTCTGCGACTATGAATGCCAGCATCCAATGAACCTGCTGACGTTCAATGCGGAAAAGAGCTGGGATGAGCCGCTGCCGAGCGTGGCGGAGAACGAACGCACGCACACCGATCACTACATCCTCTACGATGTGCTTGACTGCGTGTGCGGCAAGGAAGTCATGCAGCCGGCGCATGAGGGAAGCGCGGCGGGCAAGCCGCATACCTGGGAAGACGGCAAGTGCACGGACTGCGGCTATGTCTGTACGCACACCACGATTGAAAAGGACGGCGAAGTGATCCGCACGGACGGCGAGGCGGAGTATTTCAACGGAGACGTGCACATTCAGCACTACACCACGGAGCAGAAGATGAAGTGCACCAACTGCGGCAGCGCGATGCAGAGCATCCTCGGCGGCGGCAAGGACGGCAGTGTGGAGCACACCTACGTCGGCGGTGTCTGCGTCTGCGGCGCGAAGAAGCCGCAGAATAGCAACAGCAGCAGTTCGGGCGGTACCGGCATCACCAACAACAACACCAACACCACCAACAACACCGGCACGGTGACAACGGAACCGGAGATCGAAGAAGAGGAAGAAGAAGAGGATATCCTCTTTGAGGAGCCGGCGCCCAAGCCTGCCATGATCGAAAAGCTGGCGGAGACCGTGGCCGAAGCGGAGGCCTCCGGCAAAGAGGTGAACATCGAGGTCGTCGGCGCGCAGCAGGTGATGACCGAGACGGAATACACGCAGCTCAAGACGCTGCCGGTGCAGGAGCAGATTCTGGTGACGCTTGCGTCCATCGGCTTTGAGGACGTGGTCAGCGCGGCTGTGGAGACGATGAACAACGTCGAGCTGTCCCAGGAGGCGCAGAGCCTGATGGAGACCGTCAGCACGCGCCTGAATGCAGCAAGCGCTGAGGACCGCGCACAGATGGAGGAGAAGCTGGCTGAATACTTCCCCATGCGCGAGATCGAGGTCGACGGCGTGACCTACCCGTATTTCGTCATGGAGCTTCAGATCGAGGTGGACGGCGTGATGACCGTTCAGCGCTATGGATTCCGCATGGATGAAAACGGCGAGTGGATCTTCGTGATGCTGAGCGAGATCTGACAGGAACAGAAGGACAGAATAGAGCGGAGCGTGGAAGCATGCTCCGCTTCTTTTCGTTGACAAAGCAGCAACGCTGAATTAAGATGGAGGATAGATAATGGGGAGGTGTGGGCCATGGGAAAGGCATCGGAAAGGCTGCAGCGCATTTTGGCGCGCGCGGCGCTTCTCCTGGCGCTGTGTCTGTTTGCGGGTGTGACGGCGGCGGGACTGTTTGTGACGGCGCACCTGGGCAGGCAGAGCTGGTCACACGAGGTGATCGTTTTCTCACATGACGGGCTGCCGGCCAACCTTGCGCTGACGGCGCTGCTGCTTTTCGCCGTATTTGGGCTGTACCGCCTGCTGGCGCGGTTTTCCGGGGTGAAGCTGGGCGGCGCGCTGCTGGGGGCATGGACAGCCGGCACGCTGGTGCTTGTTTTTGGCGCAGACGTGAAGCAGATGTACGACTTCGCCTATGTGCTCGAGGGCGCAGAGCTCTTTGCGGCGGGCAACTACAAGCCGCTTGAGATCGACTATTTCAACGTCTATTCCTATCAGCTGGGGATCTGTCTGCCGATGGAGATCCTGCTGCGGCTGCTGCCGGGGCTCGATCTCTCCCTGTTTATGCAGGGCCTCAATGTGTTCCTCTCTGCGGGCACGGCAGGGGTGCTGGCCATGCTGTGCCGGGTGATCTTCTCCTCCGGCGAGGCCAAGGCGGCGCTGCTGCTGTTCGTGCTCTTTCTGCCGCTGGCCCTGCAGTGCATCTTCGTCTACGGCACGCTGCCGATGCTGCTGCTGACTGCGCTGGCCATGCTGTGCTTTGCGCTGTATCTCAAAAGGAGAAAGGCGCGGTTTGGATTGGCGTTTGCTGCGTGCATGGCGGCGGCCTATATGCTCAAGCCCAATGCGGCGGTGCCGATGATTGCCCTGACGGTCTGTGCGGTGCTGGATGTGCTGGAAAGCCGGGATATCAGGCTGCTGGGCTTTGCGCTGCTGGGCGCGGCTGCAGCGGTTGTGCTGCAGCGGCTGGCGATTGCGCAGTATGAGCTGCGTGCCGGCGTCACGCTCACAAAGGACGTGAGCATGCTGTCCAGGCTGGTGATGGGCCTGCAGGAGGGCGGCGCGCAGGCGGGCTGGCACAACCGCTACATCGAGCAGTTCTTCCCCTTTGAGGTGACGGCGGAGCAGGAACGTGCCGTCGCCTCGGCGGATCTGGCGGCACGGCTGAGCGAGATGCGCGCCGATCCGGGGATGGCGCTGGCGTTCCTGCGCGACAAGCTGCTCAGCCAGTGGCTGGAGCCTTCCTACGGTGCGATGTGGTACGGCGATCTGTGCGAGCACACGGGCGCGCTCGCGGAGGGGACAAAGGCGATCTTTGCAGACGGCGGCGCGATCCGCACGGCGCTGGAGCGGTATATGGGCGTCTGTCAGAAGATGATGTATGCGCTCTCCTGCGCGGGCATCATCAGCCTGCTGCGGGAGAAAAAGGCCAGCCTGACGGCGCTCACACTGGTTCTGTGCGCGCTGGGCGGATGCCTGTATCACATGCTCTTTGAGGCGAAGGCGCAGTACATCTACATGTACGCCGTGCTGATGATGCCGGTGTCGGCCCATGGGCTGTGCGCAATCGGCAGATGGCTGAAGGCGGGGAGGCATAAGCGATGAAAATATCCCATGGAGCGGCGAGGGCTCTGACGCTGGCGGCGCTGGTTGTGTTCCTGTGCATGCTGGCCGGCGTGACGCTCGGCGCGCTGGGCACGACGGCTTTTTCGACCGTGGCACTGAACCGGATGAATCAGCAGGTGACGCTTGTGCGCGACGGCTGGGCGGGCCTGGCTCTGACGGCGCTGCTGATTGCGGCACTTGCCGCCGTGCTTGGGCCTTTGCAGCGCCGGGCGGGCAGGCGGGCGTTTGCGGCGGCGCTTGTGCTGTGGACGGGCGCAGCGCTGTGCCTGGTGCTGGCGGTGGGCCTTGTGCCGCGCGCGGACAGCGCGATCGTGATCGGCGCGGCCAAAAGCTTTGCCGGGAATGATTTCAGCCCGCTTGAGGGCGAGTATTTCAATCGCTTATCCTATCAGCTGGGCATCTGCCTGCCGATGGAGGGGCTTGCGCGGCTGCTGCCGGAGGCTGATCTGAACCTGCTGATGCAGGGGCTCAACTGCGTCATGAGCGCCGCGCTGATGGCGCTGCTGTGCCATTTGGCGGGCAGCATCTCGGACGACGCGCGCGTGTGCAGGGCGGCGGCGCTGCTGTACCTGATGTTTTTGCCGATGCTGCTGTTCAACATGTTTGTCTACAGCGTGCTGCCGATGCTGCTGCTGTGCGTGCTGGCGATGATCAGCTTTGCCCGGTACACGCGCACAGGTGAGCGGCGCTTCGGCGTGCTGTATGCGCTTTTGATCGGCGCGGCGGCGATGATCAAGCCCAATGCGATGGTCGTGATGCTGGCGCTGCTGCTGTGCGCCGGGGTGCATGCGCTGGAAAGGAAGGACGGCTTTGTGCTGCTGTGCGCGGCGCTGTCGGCTGTGCTGTGCATGGCGCTGCCTGCGGGCGTGATCCGGCTGTATGAGCTGCGCGGAGGCGTGACGCTTGCCGAAGACACCAGCATGCTGCTGCGCCTGGCGATGGGCATGCAGGACTCGGTGATTGCCGCAGGCTGGTACAGCGGCGTGATCGAGGCGTACTGGCCGCTGTCGGTGACGCCGGAGGCGGAAAAGGCGGCGGCGCTGGAGATGCTTGCCGAACGGCTGCGGGAATTTGCCGCCAATCCGGCAGGCACATGGGCGTTTTTCCGGGAAAAATGCCTGACGCAATGGGCAGAACCGTCGTATGATATCCTGTGGTACGGTGCGGCCTGCGAGAAGGGCGGACGCTACAATGGGCTGGCGCACCTCATCTTCCGTGACGAATCCGCGCTTCGGGCGCTGCTGACGGGATACATGAACATCTTCCAGCAGGCGGCGTATCTGCTGGCGCTGCGCGGCGCGTGGGGGATGCTGAAGGAGCGGAAAAACGGAGCGGTGCAGCTGATGCTGCCGGTGACGATTCTGGGCGGCTTCCTGTATCACATGCTTTTTGAGGCGAAGAGCCAGTATATGTACCCGTATATGCTGCTGCTTCTGCCGATGGCGGCGATGGGGCTGTCTGCGCCCGGCGGGAAAAGACCGGGAATCCGGACAAAATGAACAGAGGCTTCGCAGCGGGAAACTGCGGAGCCTTTGTTACGGATCGGAAATTGCGCAGAGCCCTGCAGTAGGTTTAGTGCTTGCAGGCTCACCGGCAGAGGACAAAGCCCGCCGCGCAGAGCGTGAAGCACAGGATCAAGGCGGCAAAGCCGCACAGGAAGATGCCCTGCGGGATATCGCCGGCCATGGGTGCGTGGGTGTCGCTGCCGTCGCCCGCGATGCCGAGGATGCTGAGCAGGCGCTCCTGCGCGCCGCGTCCCTTGGTGCGCAGGGGATTGCGGCCGACGGCGCCGGAGCACAGCAGCATGAACGCGCAGAAGATGCGCTCCGCTGCCCACTGCATGGCCGAAACGGCGCGCGCACAGGCGGTCAGCTCCGGCGCGAGCGCGCACAGCAGGGTGTAGCCCAGGGCAAGCGCCGGCCCCAGATGCAGCGGCATGCCGGCCGCGCACAGGATCATCGGCGCGGCGAGGCCATTTACGAACGCGGGGGCGAGCGAACGGCAGGTTTCGCGCACGAGCGCCTCGTACGCCGGAATATCGCGGGCGTACTTGCCGGAATCCAGCTCATCCTTGACATCCGCGCAGGCGGGCAGCGCGGACAGGCCGGTAAACGCGGGCACCATCAGCACCATGGCGGCGAGGGGATGGAGCGAGGCGAGCGGCACCAGCACACCGCACAGCACGAGCAGGCAGGCGACGAGCGCGGGCACGTCGTCGGTTTGGCCGCTTTTGCGGGTGAACGCGCGCAGAAACAGCTTATACAGGCCGCGCAGCGCGGCATGAAGGCCCTCCCGCGCGCGGGGCAGCGGAAGATACACGCAGCAGGCGAGCAGGAGCGCGGCGGGTACGGCGAATATGCGCATGGAGAACACCTTCCTCTACGGTTATACGACCACGGGGCTTGTGCGGAAATCGCGGCCGCTTCGGCGCAGCGCAGGCGACGAGCACCCCAGCGACCAGAGATCCTGCGCGCGAACGTCGAGCGCAAAGAGCGGATCGGCCCGGTCATGGTCGGCGGCCTTGACGACGAGCGGCACAGACGCGTTTTGCTTGATGGCGCGCAGCAGCGGCTGCGCCTCGCGGCGAAAGCCCAGCACGCGCGCATAGCCGGGCGCGGCATGCGCCTGCGCGAATTCCTGCGTGACGCCCAGCAGGGCATGGGTGCACAGGCGGGAGAGGCGCGCGTAGGTATAGCGTTTGGATTTGACGGTGAGGATAAGCGCGTCGCGGCTTTCGGCCGTCTGTGCGGCGGCAAGAAAGCGGTGATGAAGCCCTTCCTCCATGCCGGCGATTTCGGAGAGCTCCGCGGCGGTCATCGTGCGCAGGCGGTAGAGCAGCGCCTGGGTGAGCGCCTCCTCCCCGTGCACGTCGCCGCGCGCTTCGGCGGCCTGAAGCAGCTCCGGGCAGGGAACGGACGCGGCGGCAGCGCTCAGGTCGCCTCGGGCGAGGGCGGCGCGAACGGCCGTCGCGCTGGAGAGCGTGTCCAGCGACGCATCGTGATAGCCGCTGCCCTCGCGCGCAACGGGCACGGGCGTGATGCCCTGCGGCAGCGCGTGCAGGTATTCGATGGCGAGCGCAGCGTTGGGCCGGGCGGCGATTTCGGCGAGGCCGTCCATGCCGCTGGCCTGCTGCGCCGCCAGCGCGCGGGCACGGGGGTAGGACAGGCCGGCGTCCAGATGCGCGCGCAGCGCCTGACGGAATTCGGGCGATTCGCAGGAGAGCGCTGCGGCGGCGCGCGTCAGATGCGGCAGGGACTCCTGCTCGCAGCCAAAGGACAGGTGCGTGACCACGCCGAGGGAGGCAAGAAGCCCCACGCCCCCTGCGGCGAACTCCTGCGCGGGCGAGCAGCTCAGGCGCGCAGGCAGCTCGAGCACCAGGTCGCAGCCGCAGGACAGGGCCATGGCGGCGCGCGTCCACTTGTCATGCCGGGCGAAGCTGCCGCGCTGGGTGACGCTGCCGCTCATCACGCAGACCACGTAGTCCGCGCCGGAAAGGGCGCGCGCGCGCGCAAGGTGCAGCGCATGGCCCTTGTGAAACGGGTTGTATTCGCAGACGACGCCGCAGACGCGCATGGGTGCTCCTTTCTTCAGGCGATTCTCTCAGGGTTTGATGATAAATTGCTCGCGCAACCTTTTCAAAACCGGAAAAATGAGGTATAATCACCTTGAATCATTCTGTTATTTTGGGCTTATTCTTATCGATAGGCCTATTATAACATGCCTGGTGTGAATTACAAATACAAACGGAGGTAGATTCCCATGAAGATTCTGGTTATCAATGCCGGCTCCTCTTCTCTGAAGTTTCAGCTGATTGACATGGACGACGAGTCCGTGAAGGCAAAGGGCCTTGTCGAGCGCATCGGCATTGAGGGCACGCACTTTAAGCAGACCGTTGCCGAGGGCAACAAGGTGATCGAGTTCACCCGCAACATGGCCGACCATACCGAGGCGATCCAGGCTGTTCTGGAGGCGCTCACCGATAAGGAGAACGGTGCCATCGCGTCCCTGGATGAGATCGGTGCGTGCGGCCACCGCGTGCTCCACGGCGGCGAGACCTTCAAGGCGTCTGCCCTGGTGACCGAGGAGAGCATGAAGGCCATCGAAGACCTCATCCCGCTCGGCCCGCTGCACCAGCGTCCGAACATCGCGGGCATCAAGGCCTGCCAGGCGGTCATGCCGGGCAAGCCGAACG
>JBJEUI010000160.1:0-1995 GCA_051883755.1 Candidatus Ventricola sp. | reverse complement strand
GTGCGAAAGATTTTTGCGGCAAAGGGACGTCCGGCGGACAATCCGCTGATCGTGCACGTCTCCTGCCTGAGCGAGATTGCGCCGCTGGTGCGCGATGTTCCGGAGAGCGCCAGGCGGCTGATGGAGGCGTTCTGGCCGGGGCCGATGACGCTGATTCTGCCCAAGAGCGACGCGATTCCCAGCGTGGTGAGCGCAGGCCTGGATACCGTGGGCATCCGCCTGCCGCAAAGCGAGGCTGCGCGCGCGCTGATCCGCGCTGCGGGCAGGCCGATCGCCGCGCCGAGCGCCAACCGCAGCGGCAGGCCGAGCCCGACGACCGCGCAGCACGTCTACGAGGACATGAACGGGCGGATCCCGCTGATCCTCGACGGCGGCGCCAGCGAGGTGGGCGTGGAGTCGAGCGTCATCGACGCGACCGGCGAGGTGCCGGTGATCCTGCGTCCGGGCGGCATCACGCCGGAGATGGTTGCGCAGGTGCTGGGCGATGTGCGCGTGGACGAGCACGTGATGAGCCCGCTTCAGGAGGGCGACGTCGTCCGCTCCCCGGGCATGAAATACAAGCACTATGCGCCCAAGGCGAAGACGGTGATTTTCGACGGCACGGCGGAGCGCGTGATTGCGGCGATCTGCGCGCGCTACGACGCGGCGGAGGCGGCGGGCGAGCGTCCGGCAATTCTCGGCTTTGATGAGCACGACTTTGGAAAGCGCACGCGCATCAGCCTGGGCAGCGTGAAGCGCCCGCAGGATGCGGCGGCCAGGCTGTTCGGCGCGCTGCGCGAGCTGGACGAGCGCGGCGAGACGGTCGCGCTGTGCGAGGCGGTCGAGGCGACGGGCATCGGTCTGGCGGTGATGAACCGCATGGGCCGCGCGGCGGGCTTTGACATTGAGCGCGTATGATCTGCCGGAGCTTTGAGCCGGTGCTTGCACCGGACGCCCGCGTGATGATCGTGGGCTCAATGCCCAGCGTGAAATCCCTGGCGGATGCGCAGTATTATGCGCACCCGCGCAACGCGTTTTGGCCGATTCTGTTCGAGGTATTCTCTATCGCGCCGACGGACGATTACGAGGCCAAAAAGGCGCTGATCCGCGGGAACCGTCTGGCGCTGTGGGATGCGGCGGGCACCTGTGAGCGCGAAGGCAGCTTGGACAGCAGCATGCGAGGCGTTGTCTGCAACGACTTTTCGGCGCTGTACGCGCGCTGTCCGGGGATTCATACCGTGCTGTGCAACGGAGGCACGGCATATACGCTGTTTATGAAGTCCGGCTTTGCCGGGGAACGGCGGGTGATCCGCATGCCGAGCACAAGCCCGGCGTACACGATGCCCTACGCCCGGAAGCTGGACATATGGAGAGAAACACTCAATCAGGTGCTGAACAAGGAGGGACAAGCATGAACATGGTCGATGTGATTCTCAGAAAAAAGGCGGGCGAGGCGCTTTCGCCCGAGGAGATCCGCGCGTTTGCGCGGGGCGCTGCGGATGGCAGCGTGCCGGATTATCAGCTTGCAGCGCTGCTGATGGCGATCTGCTGGCGCGGCATGACGCCGGAGGAGACGGCCTGCCTGACCATGGAGATGATGCACTCGGGCAGCGTGGTCGATCTCTCGGCGATTGACGGCATTTGCGTGGACAAGCACTCCACCGGCGGCGTGGGCGATACCACGACGCTGGTGCTGGTACCGCTGGCGGCGGCGTGCGGCGCGAAGGTGGCCAAGCTCTCCGGCCGCGGCCTGGGCCACACGGGCGGGACGCTTGACAAGCTGGAGAGCATCCCGGGCTGCTCGGTGAATGTATCCATCGAGGACTTCATCCGGCAGGTGCAGAGGATCGGCTGCGCGGTCATCGGCCAGACGCAGGACCTCTGCCCGGCGGACAAGGCACTCTACGCGCTGCGCGACGTGACGGGCACGGTGAACAGCATTCCGCTGGTTGCCTCGAGCATCGTGAGCAAGAAGCTGGCCAGCGGCGCGGGCGCGATCGTGCTGGACGTGAAGAC
>JBJEUI010000159.1:0-1996 GCA_051883755.1 Candidatus Ventricola sp. | reverse complement strand
TCATTGGCACGCAGAGCGAGCCCCAGAGCGGCGAGCTTCTGCTCGACCTCTTCAAGAGACTTCTTGCCCAGGTTGCGAACCTTCATCATGTCCTCCTGGTTGCGCTGCACCAGCTCGGCGACGGTGTTGATGCCGGCGCGCTTGAGGCAGTTGTAGGCGCGAACAGAGAGGTCCAGCTCCTCGATGGTCATCTCCAGGACCTTCTCGCGGTGATCGTCTTCCTTCTCGTTGAAGCCGATGGTCACCACCTGATCGGTCAGATCCATGAACAGCTTCAGATGGCCGCACAGGATCTTCGCAGAGGTCGAGATCGCCTCATCCGGCAGGATGCTGCCGTCGGTCCACACCTCGAGGGTCAGGCGATCGTAGTCGGTCTCCTGGCCCACGCGGGTGTTCTCGACGGTGTAGTTCACCTTGCGAATCGGCGTGAAGATGGAATCCGTCGGGATCACGCCGATCGGCATGTTCGGATTCTTATTCTTGTCGGCGCTGACATAGCCGCGGCCCTTCTCCAGGGTCAGGTGCATGATCAGATCCGCATCCTCGTTGAGGGTGGCGATGTGCAGATCGCGGTTGACCACCTCGATCTGATCGTCCACCTCCAGCGCGGCGGCAGTCAGCTCACACGGGCCCTTGACGTTGATGGACACCGTCTTGGGGCCGTCGCAATACAGCTTGGCAGAAAGCTCTTTCAGGTTGAGGATGATCTCTGCAACGTCTTCCTTGATGCCGGGAACGGCGGAAAACTCATGCTGGATGCCCTCAATACGGATGCTGGAAACGGCGACGCCCGGCAGGGAGCTCAGCAGGACGCGGCGCAGGGAGTTGCCCAGCGTCTGGCCAAAGCCGTGCTCAAGCGGTTCGACGACGAACTTGCCGTAGCTCTCGCCCGATTCCACGCGTTCGATGCGGGGCTTTTCGATTTCGATCATTAGGCAGATTCCTCCTCACACTTGCCGTGAAAAAACCGTAGCAAACATCTGACGAGCGATCTATTAACGAGAATAGAGCTCGACGATGAGGTGCTCCTCGATCGGGCAATCGATGTCCTCACGAGCCGGCATGGCCTCAACCTTGCCGGTCAGGTTCTGGGCGTCAAACGTGAGCCACTTCGGGGTCACAACGCCAGTGCCCTCGCGCAGGGCCTTGAAGCCGGCCTGCTCCTTGGAGCGCTCGCGCAGGGTGATCACGTCGCCAACCTTCACGGAGTAGGACGGGATGTCCACCTTCTTGCCGTTGACCAGGATGTGGCCATGCACGATGACCTGACGGGCCATGCGGCGGGTCTTGGCGATGCCAAGGCGGTAGATCACGTTGTCAAGGCGCAGCTCGAGGAGCTTCAGCAGGTTCTCACCGGTGATGCCCTTCATGTTAGCGGCCTTGAGGTAGTACTTGTGGAACTGCTTCTCAAGCACGCCGTAGACGAACTTGACCTTCTGCTTTTCCTTCAGCTGGGTGCCGTACTCGGACACCTTCTTGCGCTTGTTGCCGCCCGGGTTGCGGGTAGACTTCTTATTGCCATAGCCCATGACCGCCGGGGAAACGCCGAGGCTGCGGCACTTCTTGGCGATCGGCTCCTTATTGTTAGCCATTACTTTCGTCCTCCTTACAAAACCTTACACGCGACGGCGCTTCGGCGGACGGCAGCCGTTGTGCGGAATCGGCGTCACGTCCTTGATCATGTTGACCTCCAGGCCGGCAGCCTGCAGGGAACGAATCGCAGCCTCACGTCCGGAGCCCGGGCCCTTGACGTAGACCTCAACGGTCTTCAGGCCGTACTCCATCGCCGCCTTGGCAGCGGTCTCAGCAGCGGTCTGCGCAGCGAACGGCGTAGACTTCTTGCTGCCGCGGAAGCCGAGGCCGCCAGCGGAAGCCCAGCTCAGCGCGTTGCCCTGGGTATCGGTCAGGGTAACGATGGTATTATTGAAGGAAGAGCGGATGTGCGCGGCGCCGCGCTCCACGACCTTGCGCTCGCGGCGCTTGCGGACGACCTTCT
>JBJEUI010000158.1:0-2001 GCA_051883755.1 Candidatus Ventricola sp. | reverse complement strand
GAAGTCAGGCTCTTGCCAATCTGATAGTACAATCGAATACGCCCCCTTTGCGCACATTATAGCCCTCTGCGCGCGGGATTGCAATCCCGCAGCAAACGCTGCAGGGGCTTGACGCAAGAGCGAATCGGGCATACACTATGGCAGGAGAATACGCAGAAGAAGGAATTGAAATGGGCAATCGGCGTTTTTCGTGGATGGATACGGCGAAGGTCGTGCTGGTGATGCTGCTGGCGACGGCGCTTGGAGGTCTGTTTGCCTTTTTGGGCTTTCCGGAAACCAACATCGTGCTGGTGTATCTGGCGGCGGTGCTGATCATCGCCCGGTATACGCACGGCCCGGGCTATGCGCTCGCGGCATCCGTGCTGGCGACGTTCGCGTTCAACTACTTCTTTACCGATCCGCGCTTCACCTTTGAGGTCAGCGATACCAGCTACCTCATCACCTTCGCCATCATGACGTTCACCGCGATCTTCACCAGCACGCTGACCGCGCAGATGAAGCGCAGCGCGCGGCAGGCATTGGCGCGCGAGCGGGACACGCAGGCGCTCTACCAGCTGACCAACCATCTGAGCGACGCGCAGAGCATGGAGGCCATCGGCACGGCGGCGCTTGGCAGCATCGGGCAGACCTTTGGCTGCGACGCCGCGCTGCTCTTTCTGACGGAGAAGGGCGAGGCGGAGCGCAGCTACCTGCAATATGCCGCCGGGAATGTCATCCACCGGGAGCTTAATGCGGGCGACGAGGTGGCCAGCCGCGTGCAGCTGCTGCACACGGGCTGTGTGGAGACGGAATCTGGGCAGGAATGGCCGCTCTACGGGCAGCAGCGCATCCTGGGCGTGCTGCGTCTGCCCCGCATGGCGCTTTCCGACGCGCAGCGGCAGCTCCTTTGCTCCATGCTCGAGTCCATCGCCATGGCCATCGACCGCCTGAGCGCGGCGCAGGCACAGCAGCGCTACCGCGAGGAGAGCTTTCAGGAGCGCACCCGCAGCAACCTGCTGCGCGCCATCTCCCACGACCTGCGCACGCCGCTCTCCGGCATCATGGGCACCAGCGAGATGATCCGGGATTTGTCCGCACAGGACGACCCGCGCCGCAGGCTCGCGCAGGACATCTGGCGCGACGCGGACTGGCTGCGCGCGCTCGTGGAGAACATCCTCAGCCTGACCCGTCTGGAGGACGGCAGGCTGCAGATCGAGAAGCAGCCGGAGGCCGTGGAGGAAATCGTCGGCAGCGCGCTGGCGCAGATGGAGCGGCGCGCGCCGGACAGGGAAATCGACGCCGAGCTGCCGGAGGAGCTGCTGCTCGTGCCGATGGACGCAAAGCTCATCGTGCAGATGCTCGTCAACCTGCTGGACAACGCCGTGCGGCACACGCCGCCGGGCAACGAAATCAAGGTCTGCGTGGAGAAGCGGGACGGAAAGGCCGTGTTCAGCGTGCTTGACCGGGGCGAGGGCATCCGCGAGGAGGACCTGCCCCACCTCTTTGAGCGCTTCTACACGACGCGGGGAAAGAGCGCCGATGCGGCCCGCGGCGTCGGACTGGGGCTGTCCATCTGCGACGCGATTGCCAGGGCGCACGGCGGAAGCATCAGGGCGCAGAGCCGGGAAGGCGGCGGCGCGATCTTTACCTTTGAGCTGCCGATGGAGGAGGAGAAACCATGAACAGCCTGCACGAGCACATCCTCGTGGTCGAGGATGACGCACAGATTCGCCATTTCATCTGCTTCACGCTGGAAGCGGAGGGTTACGTCTGCGTCGCGGCAGCGACGGCGGAGGAGGCCATGCGCCTGCTGGCCGCGGAGCCCATCGACCTGATGCTGCTGGATCTGGGCCTGCCCGACCTCGACGGCACGGAGGTCATCCGCCGCCTGCGGACGTGGTCGGAGATGCCGGTCATCGTCGTCTCCGCGCGCGATCAGGACAAGGAAAAGGTGGCGGTGCTCGACCTCGGCGCGGACGACTACCTGACCAAGCCCTTCTCCGCCAGCGAGCTGCTGGCGCG
>JBJEUI010000157.1:0-10183 GCA_051883755.1 Candidatus Ventricola sp. | reverse complement strand
ACAACAGCTGCCGCATGAATCAGCCGTCCACCGTCGGCAAGAACTGGCGCTGGCGTGTGCGCGCCGAGCAGATCACCGATGAGCTGGCGCAGGAGCTGGCCGCGCTGGCCAAGCGCTACGGCCGCATGAACTGGGACGCCGCCAGACAGATCGAAGAGGAAGAGGCGGAGAAGAAGGCGCTCAAGGAGAAGCTCCGCGCCGAGATCAAGGCCGAGCTTGCCGCCGAGGCCGAAGCGGCTCAGGCGGCTGAATGATCCGCTTGGCGCCTCTGAGGGAAAGCATGGCGAAGACGATTGAAGTGGTGGCGGCGCTGATCTGGAAGGACGGCCGCTTCCTGGCCTGCCAGAGGCCGGAAAACAAGGCGCGCGCCCTCCTGTGGGAATTCGTCGGCGGGAAGGTGGAGCCGGGCGAGAGCGGCGAGCAGGCGCTCGTGCGCGAGTGCCGCGAGGAGCTGGGCGTGGAGATCCGCGTGCTGGGCGCGTTCATGGACGTGACGCACGATTATCCCGACCTCACGGTGCACCTGACGCTGTACGAAAGCGAAATCGCCTCGGGCGAGGTGCGCAGGCTCGAGCACAACGACATCCGCTGGATCACGGTTGACGAGATCGGCGATTACGCGTTCTGTCCGGCGGATCAGGTGTTCTGCGAGGAAATCAGGAAAAGAAACATATAACCCGGGCGGGGAAGGGAATCTTCGGATGCTCTTCCCCGCTGTTTTGTATATGGAAATCTGACATGCAGCGGGCACGGCCCGCTGTTTTCATATCTGTATGCATATTCACCGGGCTGGCGCATACGGTCAGTACTGGAGGATGGATGACGACTTCAGAAATCTTGATCAAAACGGCGTCAAGCTGCGGCGCCGGGACGGCAAGAACCCTTTACAACGACTGACAGCATACAGAAGATCAATTACAATGCATACAGAAACAGACGACCGCGCGCATGGCGCGCACAGCAAAGGAGGATCGACATGGAAAAAGGCAGGCAAGCCGCAGCGGCCGGCGCTCTGCGCGCGGCGCTGGTTGCGCTCAATCACGCTGCCCACAGGCTGATGCTGCTGGCTGCACAGCTCTCCATTCTGGCGATGATCGCCATCGTGACGCTGACGGTGGTGCTGCGCTACTGCTTTAGCACCGGCTTGTCCTGGGCGGAGGAGGTTCCGCGTCTGCTGGTGACGGTGTTTGCGTTCATGGCCTGCGCCATCGGCGTGCGCGACCACATGCACGTCTCGGTGGACGCGATCTACAACCGATTGCCGGCCGGCGGCAGGGCGCGCCGCGCGATGGACATGGCGGGCGACGCCGTCACGCTGCTGTGCGGGCTGTTCATGCTCGTCAGCGGCGGACAGCGCACGGCGAAGCTCTTCGCCCTGCCCGGCACGCTGCCCATCACGGGCATCAGCACGGCCTGGCAGTATCTGCCGATCCCCATCGCCGGGTTTGTGATGACGTTTGATTCGATCCTGTTTCTGACCGGCGTGCTCAGGCGGGACGATCTGCTGTATTCCGAGCCGGAGGTTGACTTTACGGACGAGGCGGCTGTGGACAGGCTGCGCAGAGAGGGGGAGAACCTGTGACAACGCTGGCTGGTGTGGTGCTCATCGGCGGCTTTGCGCTGCTGATGCTCCTTCGGATTCCGGTGTCCTTCGCGATGCTCGCGTCCACGCTGGGCGCGGCGATGATCACGGGCACCAATTTCTCCGTCATGATCCGCCAGATGATGGATGGCGCCAACAACTTCTCCCTGCTGTCGATCCCGTTCTTCATCGTGATGGGCGAGTTCATGGGCGCGGGCGGCATCTCGGAGAAGATCGTCTCGCTGGCAAACCTGGCTGTCGGCCGCTTCCGCGGCGGTCTGGCGTATGTGAATGTGCTGGACTCGATGTTCTTCGGCGGCATCTCCGGCAGCGCGGTGGCGGACGTGTCCTCGCTTGGCTCCATGGTCATCCCGATGATGAAGAAGCAGGGCTATGACGAGGACTTCGCCGTCGGCCTCACCGTGACGACGGCCTGCCAGGGCGTGCTGATCCCGCCCAGCCACAACATGGTCATCTATGCGCTGGCGGCGGGCGGCGGCGTGTCCATCGGCACGCTGTTCATGGCCGGCATGCTGCCGGGCATCGCGCTTGGCTGCGGCATGATGCTCATGTGCCTGCTGATGAGCAAGCGCTATAACTTCCCCAAGGGCACGGGCGTCAAAAAGGGCGAGGGGCTGCGCGTGCTGCTGGACGGCATCCTGCCGATGATGACGCTGGTGATCATCATGGTGGGCACCGGCGCGGGCGTGTTTACCGCGACGGAATCCTCGGCCATCGCCTGCGTGTACACGATGCTGCTGGCGATCGTGGTCTTCCGTTCCGTGCGCCTGCGGGACATCCCCGCGATCATCAAACGCTCTCTCAAGACCCTGGCGATCGTCATGACCCTGCTGGCGACGGCGAAGGCCTTTGCCTACATGATGACGGAGCTGCGCATCCCGGCGGCGATCTCTGCGGCGCTCCTGTCCATCACCGACAACCGCGTGGTTCTGCTGCTCATCATCAATGCGCTGCTGCTGGCGCTGGGCTGCTTCATGGACATGGCGCCGCTGATCACGATCATGACGCCCATCCTGCTGCCGGTCGTGACGCCGCTGGGGGTGGATCCCGTCCACTTCGGCGTGATCATGATCTTCAACCTGGCCGTGGGCCTGTGCACGCCGCCGGTCGGCTCCGCGCTGTTCGTCGGCTGTGCCATCGGCCGCACGCCTATCGAGCGCACGGCAAAAAACATGCTGCCGCTCTACGCGGTGATGGTGGCCGTGCTGCTGCTGGTGACGTACATCCCGGAGATTTCGCTGCTGATGCCCCGGCTGATCATGGGCTACGGCGCGTAATCGAATCTGTCCGTGCCAGGTAAGACGGTGCGGTGGAGAATAAAGAAACGGAGGTAAACTGTATGAAAAAAGGACTGACTGTGATGCTGGCGCTTGTCCTGATCCTCTGCGCCGCGACGGCCGGCGCTGTCACCCTCAAGCTCAGCGAGGTGCACGCCGAGGGCTACCCGACGACGCTGGCCGACCACGAGTTTGCCCGGCTGGTCGAGGAGCGCACAGAGGGCCGCGTGAAGATCGACGTCTATTCCGGCGGCTCGCTCTACGGCGAGGAGACCGGCGCGATTGAGGCGCTGCAGCTGGGCGATCTCGCGTTCTCCCGCGTGTCTGCCTCTCCGGTGTCCAGCTATGTGCCGGCGATGAACGCCATCCAGATGCCGTATCTGTACAAGAGCGGCGAACACATGTGGGCTGTGCTCGACGGCGAGATCGGACAGGGGATGCTCGCCGAGGTGCAGGCCTCCGGCTCGGGTCTGGTCGGCCTGTGCTGGTATGATGCGGGCGCGCGCTCCTACTACACCACCAAGCCGGTCACCTGCGTGGCGGACATGAAGGGCCTGAAGATCCGCATGCAGAACAACAGGATGATGGTCGCCATGACCAATGTACTGGGCGGCGTCGGCGTGACGGGCATCGGCCCGAACGAGGTCTACTCCGCCATCTCGCAGGGCACCATCGACGGCGCGGAGAACAACTGGCCGACCTACCAGAACATGGGCGACTACGAGGCTGCGCCGTACTATGTGCTGGACAAGCACACCATGGTGCCGGAGATTCTGCTGGCCTCCGAGGCGGTGCTCAGCGAGCTTGACGAAGCCGACGTGCAGATCATCCTCGAGTGCGCGAAGGAGACGCAGGCCTATGAGCGCGAGAAGTGGGCCGAGAAGGAAGCGTCCGCGGAGCAGATCGTCCGCGAGGCGGGCTGCACCATCACCGAGCTGACGCCGGAGGCCTTTGCCGAGTTCCAGGCGGCCATGACCACGCCCGTCACCGGCGTGGAGGGCATCGACGACGGCAAGAGCCTGTATGAGATGTACGGTGGCGCGTATCAGGACGTGATCGACGCGATCACCGCCGTGGGCGAGAGCTTCTGAGGCGCGCAGACCTTCTGACAAGGCGACAGAAAACCGCCCCCGCATGAACGGGGCGCAAGACAGTCAGATAAGCAAAATGCGTGACTTTTCATGGTCACGCATTTTGTCTTAAGCGGATAACAGCGAGGCAGCACAAGGGATCTTGCACGGAACGCGGTGACGCAAAACACCCCGGACCCTCAGGTGTCCGAGGTGTTCAGGCTCACAGAGCGAACGAATACCTTAGAGGTGCGCTCTTGTGCCTGCTTGACAAACTGGAATTCGTTATCTCGTTATATTCTCTCTGCAATATGTAGAGCGATCTGGAGTTTATCAAGATTATGATTTGCATCAGAAAGCCTACTTACATCGTAATCACCAACTGTGAGGACATCACCTGCTGCAAGAAAATCAAACAACTCAAATCCATAAAAATCGCAGACAGCCTGTACACCAGCAAGTTCCATTTCTACCGCTATACACCCCTCGCGCTTCCTCTTGGTTACAAGATTAACGGTTTCTCGCAGCATACAGTCTGTTGTCCAAACTCTTCCTTGCACATATGGTATATTCAAGCTGGAGAAAATATCTGCAATTTGTCCAGCGTTCCGAATATCAATATAGTTTCGAGGCTCAGCAAAATAGTATGAAAAACCTTCTCCCCGATAGGCCTGTGTTGGGATGATAAACTTCCCGTCTGTTTTGCTGTTATCCAAGCTTCCACAAGAACCAAACATAATAAACTTCTTTGCCCCGGTCAAATGGTTCACTTCAACAAGGGATCCTCCCGCAAGAGCAGAACCAATTGGAGTCAAGTAAAAAGCGATTTGTTGCTCTTTATATGTGAACGACCATACAGGTATGTTTCCATTACATGCACGGATTATTGCTATTTGTTCGCACTCATATTGTTGAAGCAAGTGTTCGTATATGTATTTGGAAAAAATAATGAGACATTTCTCAAGCAGATTCTTCTTAGGCCCATAGAATGCTTCGAGTTTTACAATAGGCTCACTGTCCACATCATAAAAGTCATTTATCATTATTTCTATCTCCTCCCTAAAATACTGATCCCCCACAACTTCCGATTTGCGTTCTATTGGGTTCCATATTATCACATCACAGGTTGAAAGACAAGAACAGCCACAGCGGTGCAAATCCCTGTGGCTGTTCGCTGTCTGATGAACGCCTCCCCTTTGTTAGGGGCAGCGTATTATATGTTCCATTCCTGTTTGAGCAGCTGGGCGAGCCCGGCGGCAGACCGGGGCGCAGGCAGCCGGTTGTCAAACTCCAGATGCGCGGCTTTCCGGTAGAGCGCCTCGCGCGCGGCGAACAGCGTGCGCATGCGCTCCTCCTTGTCCCCGGCGAGGTTGGGCCGTGTGTCCTGGCGCACGTCCGCGATCATGTCCTCCAGCGGACGGTTGAGCCAGACGACCAGACCGTGCCCGCGCATGAGCAGGATGTTCTCCTCGCGCGTGACGATGCCGCCGCCGGTGGCGACGACGCAGGGCGGGGCCTCGCAGGCGCGGCGCAGCGCCGCCGTCTCACAGACGCGGAAGCCCGCGTCGCCGGACGCGGCGAAGATCTCCGGGATCGTGCGGCCCTCGTGCGCCTCAATCGCGCTGTCCAGATCGATGAACGCGCTGCCCAGCAGCGAGGAAAGCCGCCTGCCGATGGTGCTCTTGCCGCAGCCCATCATGCCGATGAGGAAGATATGCTTGTCCATGGCTTACCTCTTTGCCGCACGGTACGCGCCCAGCAGACGGCAGTTCTCGCAGTCCTTGGCGAGCGACTCCATCAGCACGCGCAGGTTGTTCTCGCTCACGTTGCCGGTCAGATCGACGTAGAAGCAGTATTCCCAGTTGCTGTTGTGCAGCGGACGGGACTCGATGTGCGTCAGGTTCATGCCCATGGCGACGAAGCTGGAGAGCGCTCGCATGAGCGTGCCGCGCTCGTGGCGCAGGGAGAAGGTGATGGTCGCCTTGTCCGGCACGCTGATGGGCTCCGGGCTGCTGGACACCACGATGAAGCGCGTGTGGTTGCCGTCAAAGGAGTGGATGTCCGGCGCGAGGATCTCCAGCCCGTAATGCTTGGCGGCCAGGCGGGAGGCGATGGCGGCGTTGTGCTTGTCGCCCAGCTCGGCGACGTGCTTTGCGCTGATGGCGGTGTTGAAGTAGGGCGTGGTCTTCCAGTCCGGGTGCTGACTGAGGAACACCGGGCACTGCGCAAAGCCCTGGTCGTGGCTGTACACGGTTGTGATGTCCTCGATTTTGGCGCCCGGCACGCCCAGCAGGCACTGCTCCACGCGCACCAGCTGCTCGCCGACAATGTGGCAGGAATAGCGGCCCATCAGGTCATAGACCGTGTTGATGGAGCCGGAGGACGAGTTTTCCACCGGGAGCACGCCGTACTTGACGCTGCCCTCCGACACGGCGGCGAAGATCTCCTCAAACGTCTTGAAGCACACGCGGTCGCTGTCCTCGCCGAAGAAGCCGACGACCGCGCTCTCGCTGAACGCACCCGGAACGCCGTTGTAGGCGATGCGCTGCGTGGTGCTCAGCGTGTCGAGGTAGCGGCGCTGCTCCTGGCGCGACAGGCGCATGACCTCGCGGAAGAAGTCGATGGCGCTGCCCTTGAGCCGCTCGTCGGTCATCATCTCCGCGCGGGAGAGCAGCACGGCCTGCTCGCGGGAGGTGTCCAGGATATCCATGTGATGCGCATGCTTATAGCTGGCCACGTCGCGGGAAACGCGCATGCGCTGCTCAAAGAGCGCGACGAGCTGGCTGTCAATCGCGTCGATTTCGGCGCGGCATTGGGAAAGGTCTTTCATGGCGGTTTCTCCTCACTTGAGCGCCCTGGTGGAGGCGTCGTCCATCATCAGCTCGCACAGCGCGATGGCCAGCGCGCTTTCGACGACGACGACGGCACGGGGAACGATGCATGGGTCGTGGCGGCCGGTGATGGTGAGCGTGGTGTTTTCTCCGGTCGTCAGATCGACGGTCTGCTGTGCGCGCCCGATGGAGGGCGTGGGCTTGATTGAAACGCGGAAGACGACGGGCATGCCGTTGGTGATGCCGCCGGTCACGCCGCCGTTGTGGTTGGTCAGGCAGGCGACGCGGCCGTCTTCACCGAAGGCCATGGCGTCGTTGCTCTGGCTGCCGCGCATGCGGGCCATCCAGCCGGCGTCGCCGAACTCGACGGATTTGACGGCGGGGATGGAGAAGAGCAGCTGGCTCAGCACGCTCTCCACCGAGCCGAAGAACGGCGAACCGATGCCTGCGGGCACGCCGACCGCGGCGCACTCGATCACCCCGCCGACGCTGTCCGCCTCGGCCCGGGCGGCGGCGACGCGCGCGCGCATGGCCTCCTCGCATTCGGGATCAACCAGCGGGAAGCGGCTCTCCTGCAGGCGCATGAGCGTCGCAGCATCCACGCTCACCGCGTCAAAGGGCGTGTCCTGTACGCTTTCGATGGCGGCGATGTGCGCGCCGATGGTGATGCCGCGCTTAGCGAGCAGCTGGCGGGCAAGGCTGCCGGCGAAGACGAGCGGCGCGGTGATGCGGCCCGAGAAATGGCCGCCGCCGCGCGGATCGTTATAGCCCTCGTACTTGACGCTGCCGGCGTAATCGGCGTGGCCGGGACGCATTCTCGCGCGCAGCTGCGCATAGTCGCCTGAGCGGGTGTTGGTGTTCTCGATCAGGCCGCACAGCGGCGCGCCGGTCGCGCGGCCTTCAAAGAGGCCCGAGACGATCTTCACCTTGTCCGGCTCCTTGCGGGCGGTGGCGGTGGGATCGTTGCCCGGCGCGCGGCGCGCCATGTGGCGGGCGATATCCTCTTCGGAGAGGACCGTGCCGGCGGGAATGCCGTCGACCACCATGCCGATTGCGCCGCCGTGGGACTCGCCGAAGATCGTGAGCCTGAAGGAATTGCCGAAGGAGCCTCTCATTGCGCATGCCCTCCCAGAGCCTCAAATTCTTCCCAGAACGCCGGAGCGGACTTGGCGACCGCCTCTGCGTCCGTGATGGTCAGATCACCGTCTGAGAGCACCGAGGCGACGGCCATCGCCATGACGATGCGGTGATCGTTGCAGCCGTCGACGGCGGCGCCGTGCAGCGGCCTGCCGCCGCGGATGACCAGCCCGTCCGGAAGCTCCTGCACGTCCGCGCCGCAGGCGGTGAGCGCCGCGCACATGGCGGCGAGGCGGTCGCTCTCCTTGATGCGCAGGCGGGCTGCGCCGGTGATGCGGCTTTCCCCGTCGGCGGCGGCCATCGCAACAGCGAGGATGGGCACCAGATCCGGAATCTGGGAGGCGTCGACGTCGGCGGCCTGCATCCGGGAGGGACAGACGGTGAGCACATCGCCCTGACAGGTGATGATCGCGCCCATGCCGCGCAGGATGTCCACGATGGCGCGGTCGCCCTGGGCGCTGCCCATGTCAAGGCCATGCAGCATGAGCGGGCCGGTGCTGGACAGACACCCCGCGGTGAGGTAAAACGCTGCGTGGCTCCAGTCGCTCTCCACATGCGCCTGACCCGGGGAGACGGGGCGCTGACCGCCGGGGATGACGAGCGTCTGCCCGTCCTTCCAGAAGGATTCGATGCCGAACGTCTTCTGTACGCGGCGGGTGAGCTCCACGTACGCGCGGGATTCGAGCTTTGTGGTGATGCGGATGACACTGTTGCCCGGAAGCTGCGGCAGCGCCAGCAGCAGGCCCGTGATGAACTGGCTGCTCACGTCGCCGCGCAGCATGTATTGGCCGGACTGCAGCTTTCCCTCAACGGTCAGGCTGTTCTGCGTCTGCACCCAGCGTACGCCGAGCGGGCGGAACATCTCCTCGTAGAGTTCCAGCGGGCGCTGCATCAGCCGTCCGTGACCGATGAACGTCACCGGGCCGCGTCCGTCGAGCGCCAGCGGAATGAAGAAGCGCAGCGTCGAGCCGGACTCCCCGCAGTTGAGGATGCGCGCATGGCCCGCCGCGGCCTGCTGTCCGCCCGGAATCCTCGCGGAGACAAAGCCGGGCAGCGCGTGCGGCTGAATGTCCGGCTGGGCAATCAACCCCAGAGACCTTGCACAGTCGAGCGTCGCCTCGATGTCGCGCGAGAGCTGAAGCGGCGCGAGCGTGGTTTCGCCCTTCGCCAGCGCAGCCATCATCACCGCGCGGTGCGAGGCGGACTTGCTGGGCATCACATGGAGCGTGCCGGACAGGGGACTGGGGGAGACGGTCTTGATCATGGGATTTCTCCTTGCATTGTTCAATTCAAAATGGCTTTCAAATGCGCGAAGCGAAGAAGGAAGTCTGAGGGATGAAATCCCTCAGGCAGGTTTGGGCGGCAGCCCAACGTATCCCAATATGGCGAAGCCATTCAGGCAAAGCAGTCAGGGAGCGAAGCGTTACCTGACGGGGCTTCACACATGGCTGGTTCAATTTGAAAACAGTATTCAAGCAATTCAGCATGACAGCAGGGCCTTGAGCTGGTCGGGCGTGAGCGGCACGCCGGTGCAGGCGCCGATGTCCGTCAGGATGACGGCGCGCACTGTGGAGCCCTCGGCCTTTTTGTCCAGCGCCATCGTGGCGGCGAGCGTCTCGGCGCTCAGTGCCGCGGGATATTCGGTCATCAGCTCATAGCCTGTCAGGACGGCCTTGATGCGCGCCGCCGTGCCGGCCGGCGTGACGCCCAGCGCCTCGCCCCAGCGGGCGGCGGCGACCATGCCGATGGAGACGGCCTCGCCGTGCAGCAGCGTGCCGTAGCCCATGGCGTTTTCCAGCGCATGCGCCAGCGTGTGGCCGAAGTTGAGCTGCATGCGCACGCCGTGATCGTGCGGATCCAGGCGCACATACTCCGCCTTGATGGCGCAGCACCGGGCGATGACCTCGTCCAGCACCGGCATGAGGCGCTCACGCGTGCCCAGAGCTTCCAGCCGCTCAAACAGCGCGCGGTCGTAGATGCAGCCGTACTTGATAACCTCGCCCAGGCCCGCGCCGACCTGGCGTGCATCGAGCGTCTTCAGCGTGTCGCAGTCTACGAGCACCAGCTCCGGCTGATAGAACGCGCCCAGCAGATTCTTGCCGCGCGGATGGTTGATGGCCACCTTGCCGCCCACAGAGGAATCGACCTGCGCAAGCAGCGTGGTGGGCACCTGCACGAAGTGCACGCCCCGCAGGTAGGTGCAGGCGGCGTAGCCCGTGATGTCGCCCACGACGCCGCCGCCCAGCGCGATGACCAGATCCGCGC
>JBJEUI010000156.1:0-10322 GCA_051883755.1 Candidatus Ventricola sp. | reverse complement strand
ACTCCGCCTGGTCCGGCTGGGAGGACAAGATGAGCCAGTACTTCGCGTCTGACTCTGCGTTCGACGTCAACCAGGTCAACTGGAACTGGCTGTTCTCCTTCACCAATGCGGACGGCAGCTCCAAGTTCTATGATCTGAACGAAGTGGCCGATGTGATCGATCTGTCCCAGTTCGCCGAGAGCGCGCTGGCGCAGTGCACCGTGGACGGCAAGCTGCTGGCGATCCCGGTGGCCATGACCGGCCGTATCTTCTACTGGAACGAGACCACCTGGCAGAAGGCCGGTCTGGAGACCCCGAAGACCCTGGAAGAGCTGATGGCTGCCGGCCAGATCTTCGCTGAGAAGCTGGGCGACGAGTACTATCCGCTGGCTCTGGGCGCGTATGACAAGATGATCCTCATGGTCTCCTTCCTGGAGAGCAAGTACGGCGTCGAGTGGGTCACCGACGGCAAGCTCAACTACACCGTCGAGCAGGTTGCCGAGGGCATGCAGTTCATCCAGGACCTGGAGGACAACCACGTCATCCCGAGCGCTGCGCACCTGCTGGGCGACGGCGCGGACAGCCTGGACAAGAACCCGAAGTGGATGGACGGCGTCTACGCCGGCATCTGGGAGTGGGACACCTCCGCCTCCAAGTTTGAGGCTGCGCTCAATGAGGGTGGCAAGTTCGTCGTCGGCGACTTCTTCCCGGATATGGGCGAATACCAGGGCGGCTTCACCAAGGTTTCCATGGCGTTCACCATCGCCAACACCGCTGCGGACAAGAAGGCTGCTGCGCAGCTGATCGAGTTCCTGCTCAACGACGATGAGGGCGTCCGCCTGATGAACAGCCAGCGCGGCATCCCGCTGTCCGCGAAGGCCAAGGCGCTGTGCCAGGCTGAGGGCCTGATCAACGCCACCGTCGCCGAGGCGAACGGCAAGGTGCTCGACTGGTGCCAGTTCGGCCTCGATCCGCAGTTCGAGGCGGCGGCGCTGAAGAACAACGACGGCGTGTACTATGACGCGTTCGACGGCCTGTCCTATCAGGACTACGACACCACCGAGGCTGCTGAGGTGCTCGTCGAGGGCATCAACGAGGTGCTCGGCGCGTAAATCCAATGCTGTGACCGGAGCGTTCCGCCATACCGGTTCGCTCCGGTTTTCATTGGCATTCCAAAGATCAAGAGAGAATAGGAGGGGGGATCCTGATGACCAACGGGTCTTCCGTGACCAGAGCAGATCTGCGCAAGAAGCGCCGCTTCAGCAAGCTGGAGCAGGGCTACATGGGTTTCTTCCTGATTCTGCCCTGGCTGATCGGATTCTGCATCTTTAAGCTGTATCCGTTCATTTCCTCGCTGGTGTACAGCTTCACTGATTACGACCTTTTCAAGGGCGCGCAGAATTTCGTGGGCTTCCAGAACTACATTGACGCGTTCACTAAGTCCAAGAATGTCAAGGCGCTGCAGGTCACCTTTGCCTACGCGTTCATGACCGTGCCGCTCAAGCTGGTGTTTGCACTGTTCATCGCGTACATCCTCAACTTCAAGATTCGCGGCGTGGGCCTGTTCCGCACGGCGTACTACGTCCCGTCCATCCTGGGCGGCTCCGTGGCCATCGCGGTGCTGTGGAAGGCGCTGTTCAAGAACGACGGCGTCATCAACACCATCCTCGCCATGCTGGGCTTTGAGTCCATCAACTTCCTGGCCGACAAGAACTGGGCGCTGTTCGTCATCTGCCTGCTGCGCGTGTGGCAGTTCGGCTCCGCCATGGTGCTGTTCCTGGCCGCGCTCAAGGGCGTGCCGGAGGATCTGTACGAGGCCGCGTCCATCGACGGCGCGACCAAGTCCCGTCAGTTCCTGTCCATCACCATCCCGCTGATTTCCCCGGTCATCTTCTACAACCTGGTGACGCAGCTGGTGCAGGCCTTCCAGGAATTCAATGGCCCGTACATCATCACCAACGGCGGCCCGCGCAATGCCACCACGCTGATCTCCGTGATCGTGTACAACTCCGCGTTCAAGGATTACAAGGTGGGCATGTCTTCTGCCATGGCCTGGATCATGTTCGTGATCACCACCATCTTCACGATCATCGCGTTCGCCAGCCAGAAGAAGTGGGTTTACTACTCTGACGACGATGGGAGGGGCTAAGCGATGAGCAAAGTGAGCATCATTTTCCTGGTCCTTTCTATTGTGCTGCTGGCCCTGGGCTTCTACGGCAGCAGCGTGCAGATCCCGGAGGCGGTCGAGGCGGCTGAAGCGGCCCAGCCCAGCGCGATGGCGATGCACTTCAGCCAGTATCAGAACCTGTATCTGATCGCCGGCGCGCTGATTCTGTTCATCGTCCTGTACTTCACGATCCATAAGCATGTGGGCCTGAAGGTGCAGCATGTCATGAGCACCACCATCCGCTACGTCATCCTGATCGGCGTCGGCGTGTTCATGGTCTATCCGCTGCTGTGGATGATCTCTGCGACGTTCAAGAACAACAACGAGATCTTCTCCACGCTCAGCCTGATTCCGCAGCATCCCACGCTCGAGGGCTATCGCCTGGCGATGACCAACTATGGCGGCGACATCAACATCTGGTCCGCCATGCTCAACACGTACAAGTACGTGATCCCGAAGGTCATCTTCACCGTCATCTCCTCCACGATCACCGCGTACGGCTTCGGCCGCTTCCGCTTCCGCGGGCGCAACCTGCTGTTCGCGCTGCTGATGGCGACGCTGTTCCTGCCGCAGGTCGTGCTGAACATCCCGCAGTTCCTGATGTACCGCAACTTCGGTTGGGTCGACTCTCCGCTGTATCTGGCGCTGATCATCCCGACGCTGTTCGCGCAGGAGACCTACTTCGTCTACATGCTCATCCAGTTCATGCGCAACATCCCGCGTGAGATGGACGAGGCGGCGAAGATCGACGGCTGCAACATCATGCAGACGCTGGTGCTGGTGCTGGTGCCGATGCTCTGGCCGGCGATGGTGTCTGCGGGTCTGTTCCAGTTCATGTGGTCGAGCAACGACTTCATGGGCCCGCTGCTTTACGTCAACTCCCCGGCGCGCTATCCGGCGACGCTGTTCGTGCGCATGAGCATGGACGCGGACACCGGCTTCGCGTGGAACCGCGTCATGGCCGTGTCGCTGATCTCCATCACGCCGAGCCTGATCGTGTTCTTCCTCGCGCAGAGCCAGTTCATGGACGGCGTGACTGCCGGCGCCGTGAAGGGCTAAGCCACAAAATCCTGTCCCTCCGGGTTTCCGGAGGGATTTTTTGCGTTTAAACCGAACGAAGATATTTGACTTTCTTTGACCAAATGAACAAAAACGGGAGGAGTTATCCACAAAATAATATGAGGACATATCGAAAAAATGAAAAATAAATAAGAAATGCGAAAATATATATTAACATAACAGAATAGCACTCTGCTATTGACAGTGCTAAAAAGCGGTGGTACAATACCTCACGTAAACGGAAGAAAGCCACGAGGAATAATCCCCGGACATCCGCTTCAGAATACAGCAAAGAAATCAGAAGGAGGAATCTGTATGCTGCTGAGTCATGTGTTTTCTGATATGTTTGACGACATGTTTATCCCTTCCGCGATGAACGCCGCGCAGAACGCGCCGCGCCTGATGAACAGCGAGGTGCGCGAGTATGACGATCATTACGAGCTGCACATGGAGCTGGCCGGCTTCAGGAAAGAGGACATCAAGGCCGAGCTCAAGGACGGCTATCTGACCATCAAGGCTGAGCGCAATGCCAACAACGATGCGCAGGACGATGGCGGACGCATCATCCGCAGCGAGCGCTTCATGGGCACCTGCCAGAGAACCTTCTATGTCGGCGAACACGTCCAGCGCGAAGATGTGCGGGCGGCGTTCGAGGATGGCGTGCTGAAGCTCTACATTCCCAAGAAGGTGGAACAGCCGAAGGCTGAGGAGCGGCGCTACATCGACATTCAGTGATCGGTTTCTCCGGTCAGAATGAACTGAAAATGCGAAGAAGGGGTTCGGGGACATCGTCCTCGAACCCTTTCTTTGCTTTACGCGGGAAGAACGGCTGAATTTGTACGGAGATTTTCATGTTGGGACTGGACGAAACGGGCCAAAAGGTTTATGATGTACTTCGGCTCATTTTGATTGCGGTCCCGTCCAGGGTCGGCAGGATCGCAGAAGTCCCTGAGGAAGGAAAATGCAAATGAAACAGGAAAACAAGACGTGGTTCCTGCGCGGCATGCGGGACGGCACGCCGATCATGCTGGGCTACGCGGCCGTCTCCTTTACGCTGGGCATCGTCGCGCGCAACGCGGGTCTGACGGCGGGGCAGGCGTTTCTGACCAGCCTGCTCAACAACGCTTCTGCCGGCGAGAAGGCCGGCTTCACGGTCATCCAGGCGGATGAAGGGTATCTGGCGATGGCGGTCATGATGCTCATCATCAATGCGCGATATCTGCTCATGTCCTGCTCGCTGAGCCAGAAGATCTCGCCGGAAACGAGCCTGATCCCGCGCCTCATCATCGGCTTTGAGGTCACGGACGAGATCTTCGGCGTGCAGATGGCGCTGCCGGGCATGATCTGCCCATGGTACACCTACGGTGTGATCGCGATGGCGCTGCCGGGCTGGTCGCTGGGTACGTACCTCGGCGTGGTCATGGGCAACGTGCTCCCGGCGAACATCGTCAGCGCGCTGAGCGTGGGTCTGTACGGCATGTTCCTGGCGATCATCATTCCGCCAGCGAAGCATAACCGCGTGATTGGTGCGCTGGTGGTCATCTCCATGCTGGCCAGCTGCGCATTTGCCTATCTGCCGGTCGTTTCCGCGATCTCGCCCGGCACGCGTGTCATCATTCTGACGGTCGCGATTTCCGCCGCAGCGGCGTATCTGTTCCCGGTGAAGGAGGAAGACGGGCATGCAGCATAACATCTACGTCTATATCTTCGTCATGTTTGCGGTGACCTATCTCATCCGCGTGCTGCCGCTGACGCTGATCCGCAAGCCGATCAAAAGCCGGTTCATCCGTTCGTTCCTGTACTATGTGCCCTATGTGACGCTGGCGATCATGACCTTCCCGGATATCGTGCAGGCGACGAGCGCGCCGGTGGCGGGCCTGCTGGCGCTGGTCGCGGGCGTAGTGCTGGCGTGGAGCGGCAGAAGCCTGCTGACCGTGGCGGTGGCGTGCTGCGCGGTGGTGTTCATCACCGAGATGATTGTTCTGTGAGGGCGCGGGCATGAAGCTGATTGTATTTGATCTGGACGGCACGCTGGCGGATCTGAGCACGGGTATTCAGCCGCAGAACGTGGCGAGGCTGCGTGCGTTGGAGGAGCGCGGTGCGCGCATCGCCATCTGCTCCGGCAAGCCAACGTACTACCTGTGCGGCATGATGCGGCAGGTGGAGCTTCGCGCGCCAATCCTCGTAGGCGAAAACGGCGCGGTGATCCAGTTCGGCGTGGATCTGCCGCCGAGGGAATACCACGTCGCGCCGCATTCCGACGCAGCCAGGCGCTCCATCCGTCTGCTGCGCGAGGCGTTTGACGCGGCCGTGCCGGGGCTGTGGTATCAGCCCAACGAGGTGGGGCTGACGCCATTCCCGCAGGGTGATGCGGAGTTTGACGCGCTGCAGGGCTGCATCGACGCGCTTGCGCCGCAGCTTGAAGACCTGATCATCTACCGCCACTGCGACAGCTACGACATCACGCCCAGCGGCATCACCAAGAAGAGCGGCCTTGAGCGGCTGGGCAGGATGTTGGGCATCGGGCCGGAGGAGACGGCGGCTGTAGGCGACGGCGTGAACGACTACCCGATGTTCGAGTACGCGGGGCTTTCTGTGGGCGTAAACGTCCAGGAGGCGGACAAGGTCGATGTGAACTTTGCGACGCCGGATGAGGCGCTGGAGTTCCTGCTTGCGCAGATGGAAGAAAACTGAATCAAAACAGGGAGGCCGGGCGAAATGCCTGACCTCCCTGTTTCATGCACATAATTTGCTTTAGGGAGCTTAAGCGAACGAGGACCTCATCCGTCTTGCCTGCGGCAAGCCACCTTCCCCATAGGGGAAGGCTTACTTCGCCCTCCCCTATGGGGAGGGTGCCCCAAAGGGGCGGGTGAGGTCCCCGCCGCAGCGGAGGCGGTCCGAAGCGCGGATGAGGTCTTTCGTTCGCATTCGCATCCTTAAGATGATTCAGCTCACTTCACCGGACTCCAGGTGAACGCCGTCTGGTTGTACACCAGCTCGAGTGCATCGCCGTTCTTCCTGTAGATCGCGGTGCCGTAGGGCGCGAGCTCCGCATTCTCGAACCAGACGACCGCATCGCTGGTGTTGAGCAGGAAGACGTAGTCCCCGCGCCGGCTGGCAAACACGCCGTCGGCGAGATGGCCCGGCCAGCAGGAGGAGACGCAGTCCTCGCAGATCAGATCGTAGAGCGGCGTGTAGAAGTCCTCATCAAAGCGGGTGGCGACGTAGTACGCCTTACCCTTGCCGAAGGAATTCACCGTCACGGCGGGCGCGCCGGCGAAGAAGTCCTCGTCGTAGACCATCAGCGGCTGCGCGCCCTCAAGCGCGGCGACCTCGCAGAGGATGGAGCCGCTGGCCGTCTCAGGCAGCTCGTCGCAGACGGAGACGCAGCGGCGGGTCTCGCCGTCGTACATCGCGTCGATCTCCAGGCGGCGCACGCCCAACACGTCCGTGAGCAGGTGCGGCGTATCGCCGAGCCAGCACAGGTCGGTCTCGTTGACCACGCCGGACCAGTAGGTGACCACCAGCGTGCCGCCCGCGGCGACGAAGTCGCGCAGCTTCCCGGCGAAGTCCTCGCGCAGCATGTAGAGCATCGGCGCGACGATGAGCTTGTAGCCGGCAATATCGCTGTCCTCGTTGATCAGCTGCACGTCGATGCCGATGCGGCGCAGGCCCGCGTAGTGGCGCAGCAGCTCGTGCTTGAAGGACAGACCCGCGTTGCGCGGGCCCTGCGCGTCCTCCATGGCCCACTTGCTGCTCCAGTCGTAGACGATGGCGGCCTGCTTTTCGCGCGCCGTGCCGGCGATGTCCGGCGCGATCTCCTTGAGGATATTGCCCAGCTCGGCGCACTCCAGGAAGATGCGGTTGTCCTCGCGGCCGTCGTGGGAGACGATCGACGCGTGGAACTTCTCGCTGGCGCCGCGCGCCTGCCGCCACTGGAAGTACAGCACGCCGTCGGCGCCGTGGGCCACGGTCTGCATGCCGGCCATGATGTTCACGCCCGGCTTTTTCACCTTGGAGACGGGCTGCCAGTTGGTCGGGCCGGGGCAGTTTTCCATCAGCCAGAACGGCTGCCCCTTGACGGAGTAGATCAGATCATGCATGAGGCCTGTGTCCAGCGCCGTCTGCTCCAGCGTCTCCGTTGCCTTGTGCCAGGTGGGGTAGGCGTCCCAGGTGGCCAGGTCGATCTCGCGCGCCATGTCGAAGTAGTTGATGCCGTCATAGAAGTACATCATGTTGACGCACACCTTCGCCTCCGGCACGATCTCGCGCACGCTGTCGCGCTCCCACTTCATGAAGTCGATCGTCTGATGGGAGACGAAGCGCTTCCAGTCGAGCTTGAGGCCGTGCAGGGTGCGCTCGCCGTGCGGCGCAGGGCTCTCGATGGCGTCGAAATCCGGGTAATCATGGCTCCAGAACTTGGCGTTCCAGGCCTTGTTGAGCGCCTCGATGGTGCCGTACTTCTCCTTGAGCCAGCCGCGGAACGCCTGCTGGCACAGCTCGCAGTGGCACTCGCCGCCGAGCTCGTTGGACAGGTGCCACATGATCACGCCGGGATGGCGGCCAAAGCGCGCGGCCAGCTGCTGGTTGATTGCCTTCACCTTCTCGCGGTAGACGGGCGAGGTGTAGCAATGGTTGTGGCGCTCGCCGAAGAGGATGCGCTTGCGGTCCGCGCCCACGCGCAGCACCTCGGGATACTTGCGCGCCAGCCAGGCCGGACGCGCGCCGGAGGGCGTGGCCAGATCGACGCTCACGCCGGCGGCGTAGAGATCGTCGATGATCTTGCCCATCCAGTCGAGGTTGTAGCGGCCCTCCTCGGGCTCGAGCGTGGCCCACGCGAAGATTCCCAGCGAGACGACGTTGACGTTCGCCTTCTTCATGAGCTCGATGTCCTTTTCAAGGATGTCGGGACGGTCGAGCCACTGATCCGGGTTGTAATCAGCGCCGTAGCGCAGAACGGGGGTGGACATGATGAGCGCTCCTTTCATACTGTTCGGCAAGAAAAAGATGGAATGACGGGCTAGAAGCGAAGAAGGGAGTCTGAGGGATGAAATCCCTCAGGCGGGTTTGGGCGGCAGCCCAATGCATCCCATTCTATCAGGAAATGCTGTTTCAGAGCAGGCTGCAAAGCAGCCTACGATCGAAACGGGTTGGTTTTGCAAAATGAATGGCTTAACCAAGAAAGTGTCTCAGACAAAATGAGTGTGTAGCGGAAAGAAAAGCGCCTCGGGCTGCACGATGCCTGCGGCCGGAGGCGCCTTGCGTCAGCAAAGACTTACCAGATGAACGGAATGATCCGCCAGCGCACGCGCTGCGTGTATTCCGCGTAGCCGGGCAGGCCCTGCAGCAGCACGCGCTCCTCGTCCCGGATGCGCGCGGCGATGATCACCGGATACGCCAGCAGGACGATCAGCGAGAGCCAGGAGCCCAGCACCAGCGGCATGGACAGGAACAAGACCAGCGTCACCGCGTACATCGGGTGGCGGACGATGCCGTACAGACCCGTATCCACGACCTTCTGGTCTTCCTGCACCTCGACGGTGCGCGAGAGGTACGCATTTTCCCGCATCACCTCGGCGTAGAGCGCGTAGGAGGCGAGCAGGAGCGCGCAGGCCAGATTCACGAGCCACCCGGGCACATGCGTCAGGCCGAAGCGGAAATCCAGCCCGGCCAGCACGAAGGAGAGCACGAACATCATCGCGGACGCTGCAATCACGCCGGCCTGCACAGCTTCCTTCTCCTTGCTGTGCAGCCGCTTTTCAAGCAGCGCGGGCGAGCGGACAAAGAGCACTGTGCCCAACAGCAGCATGGGGATGAGCAGCAGCGCCATCAGCCGCAGCGCGCCGGGGAAGCGCACCGTGCCTGCGGGCAGAAAGAGCAGCACGCTCAGCAAAAGCGCGGTGAAGACATAGACGGAAAGGGCACGCGCGAGGAGCCTGAGTCTGGACATGCGGCCTCCCTCTTTTATGGATGGATCAGATGTTCAGCAGCTCGCTGTACACCTTGAGCGCGCCGTCGGTGTCGTGCGCCAGCACGCGCTTGGCCAGCACCTTGCCCAGCTGCACGCCCTCCTGATCGAAGCTGTTCAGGTTCCACGCGAAGCCCTGGAACATGACCTTGTTCTCAAAGTGCGCCAGCAGCGCGCCGAGGGCCTCCGGGGTCAGCTTGTCGCCGATGATGATGCTGGAGGGACGGCCGCCGGCGAAGTACTTGTTGCGGTTGTCGTCTTCCTTGCCGCAGGCGAAGGCGACGATCTGCGCGGCGACGTTCGCGCACAGCTTCTGCTGGCTGGTGCTGCCCTGGATGACGACGTCGGTATCCATCTGGCTGTTCCTGAAGCCGACGAACTGCAGCGGCACGATGTCCGTGCCCTGGTGCAGCAGCTGATAGAAGGAGTGCTGGCCGTTGGTGCCGGGCTCGCCGAAGATGACCGGGCCGGTCACATAGTCAACCGGCTCGCCGAAGCGGTTGACGGACTTGCCGTTGGACTCCATGTCCAGCTGCTGCAGGTGCGCCGGGAAGCGGCTGAGCGCCTGGGAATACGGCAGCACGGCGGTGTTCGGGTAGCCGAGCACGTTGCGCTCGTACACGCCGATGAGGGCGTCGAGCATGGCCGGATTCTTCAGCAGATCCTCGTTCTTGGCCAGCGCGTCGGCCTCGGCCGCGCCGTTCAGGAAGCGGGCGAAGACCTCCGGACCGAACGCCAGGGACAGCACCGCGCCGCCGACGGCGGAGGTGGAGGAGTAGCGGCCGCCGATGTAATCGTCCATGAAGAAGGCCGCCAGATAATCGGAGCTCTTCGCCAGCGGGGAGGTCTCGCTGGTGACGGCGATCATGTGCCTGGAAGCGTCCAGACCGGCCTTGGCCAGCGCGTCCTTGACGAAGGACTCGTTGGTCAGCGTCTCCAGCGTGGTGCCGGACTTGGAGACGAGCACGAACAGGGCGTGCGCCACGTCGATCTTGCTGAGCACGCCTGCGGCGTCGTCGGGATCGACGTTGCTGATGAACTCAGCCTTCATCTTGAGGGTGCCGTTGACCTTGGCCCAGTTCTCCAGCGCCAGATACATGGCGCGGGGGCCGAGGTCGCTGCCGCCGATGCCGATCTGCACGACGGTGG
>JBJEUI010000155.1:0-2036 GCA_051883755.1 Candidatus Ventricola sp. | reverse complement strand
GTCGTCGCGGCAAACTGCTGCGGATAATCCCAAAACAGCGCCGCCGTGCAGCTGCCGGAAAGGCGCACCTCGTCCTCGCCGCAGTCCGGCGCATCCAGCTCCGCACCCAGACGGATCAGCTCGCCCGTCACGCGGCTGAGCGCGTCGGGCGCAAACGCCAGCTCAAAGCGCACGACCGGCTCCAGCAGCACGTTTTCAGCCTGCATCAGCGCGTTGCGGATCGCGCGGTACGTCGCCTCGCGGAAATCGCCGCCCTCGGTGTGCTTGAGGTGCGCGCGGCCCGCCATCAGCTCCACGCGCACGTCCGTCAGCGGGCTGCCCGTGAGCACGCCCGGATGCGCCCGTTCGCCGACATGCTGGGCAATCAGCCTGCGCCAGTTCAGCTCCAGCAGGTTGGGCGGCGTCCTGTCCGCAAACGTCACGCCGCTGCCCGGCTCACCCGGCACGAGCCGCAGCCAGACCTCGGCATAGTGGCGCAGCGGCTCGTAGTGGCCGATGCCGACCGCCGGGGCCGCAATCGTCTCCCTGTACATCACCCTCGGCGGCAGGAAGGACACCCGGTCGCCGAAGCGGCTTTCCAGCACGCTCCCGAGCACCTCGATCTGCACCGCGCCCATGATGCCCACAGACACACGTCCCTGCTCCGCGCGCACGCTCAGCAGCGGGTCCTCCTCCTCCAGCTCGCGCAGGTGCGCAAGGAGCTTCGTGTGCTCGAGTCCCGGCCCGGGCTGCACGTCCACGCTCATCAGCGGCACAAGCGCCTGCGTCTCGCATCCCACGTCCGCGCCGATGTGCTCGCCCGGCCTGCAGGACAGGCCCGTCAGGGCTGCCGTCTCCCCGGCGCAAAGCTCCGGGATCACCGTCAGCTTCGAGCCCTGCGGATGGAAAATCGCGTTGACCTTCTCCTCGCCCGCAAGTGACTCCACCGTCTCGCGCGCATGCAGCCGTCCTGCCAGCGCCTTCACATAGCAATAGCGCATGCCGTCGCGGTGCGCCACGCGGTAGACCTTCGCCGCAAACGGCGCATCCAGCCGCGCCGCATCCGGCTCCCGGGCCAGCGCCGCGATGGCCTGCATGAGCGCGTCCACGCCCGCATCCATCAGCGCGCTGCCGCTGAGCACGGGATAGAGCATGCCCGCCTGCATCGCCCGGCGCGCACCCGCGAGATAGTCCCCGCGCTGCGCATTCTCCTCCAGATGCTGCTCCATGAGCGCTTCGTCGCGCGCGGCCAGCTCCTCCCGCAGCAGCGCTTTGTCCTGCGTCATGAGCACGCAGTCCTCCGAGAGCAGGCGCCGCATCTGCGCCATGACGCGCGGGACGTCCGCGCCCTCGCGGTCGGTCTTGTTCAGGAAGATGATCGTCGGAATCCTTTTTTCCCTCAGCAGGCGCATCAGCGTCACCGTGTGGCTCTGCACGCCCTCCGCGCAGGAGACGACCAGCACCGCCATGTCCAGCACGGACAGCGCGCGCTCCATCTCGCCGGAGAAATCGACGTGGCCGGGCGTGTCCATCAGCGTGACGCGCACGGTCTGCCCGTCCTCCCTCGGCAGATCAAAGGACGCCTGCTCGCAGAAAATCGTGATGCCGCGCGCGCGCTCAAGCGCATGCCCGTCCATGAACGCGTCGCCGTGATCCACGCGGCCGCCCCTGCGCAGCACGCCGCTATGCACGAGCAGCTGCTCGCTCAGCGTCGTCTTGCCCGCGTCCACATGGGCCACAAGGCCCAGGCAAAGCGGAATTCCGGCCTGCGTGCCCATGAAAACGCCCCCTCCTGATGGTAGAATACAGAAATTATACCACAAGAGGGGGCGCGCGTCGAGATGAACCGGCGGCAAATCTCGCCGAGGCTCACCACGGTCAAATTTCGGTGTAGCCCGGAAGGCGGAATCCATTGATCTGCGGCTCATCCTGCTTTATAATGATCCCATTACGAAATGACTGACTGGAAAGGAACGCACATATGAAAAACCCCTATCAAAAGACCCTGACCGCATGCTATCTGGGCCTGATCACGCAGGCCATCTCCGCCAATTTCG
>JBJEUI010000154.1:0-10443 GCA_051883755.1 Candidatus Ventricola sp. | reverse complement strand
ATCTGCCGCGACATCGCCCAGCGCGTCAACGGCCTGTACGGCAATGTCTTCACCATCCCGGAGGGCTACTACTCCAAGGTCGGCGGACGCGTGCAGAGCCTGCAGGATCCCAGCCGCAAGATGAGCAAGTCTGATGCGGAGGACAGCTTCATCTCCGTGCTCGACACGCCGGACGTCATCCGCCGCAAGTACCGCCGCGCCGTGACCGACTCGCTGGCCAGCATCCGCTTTGACCCGGAGAACCAGCCGGGCGTCTCCAACCTGCTCTCCATCATCTGCGCACTCACGGGCGAGGACATGGAGAAGCTCGTCGCCTCCTTCGAGGGCAAGGGCTACGGCGAGCTCAAGGCCGCTGTCACCGACGTGACCATCGAAACCCTGGCGCCCATCCAGGAGGAGTTTGCGCGCGTGATGAAGGATAAAAAGTACATGGAAGAGGTCTACCGCGACGGTGCGCAGCGCGCCGGCTGCATCGCCGAGCGCACGCTCCAGAAGTTCATGAAGAAGATCGGCTACACCGCCAAATAATCGCCGTCCCGCGCAGCGGATTTGCCCTGCGCGGGATTTTCTGTATGCGCGCAGATTCCGCTTTACATCGCAACATTCTGTGCTATAATAGGTACACAGACACAAGATATGGAGGAATTCACCATGTGCACAATCAACGTCACCGGCGGCGTGCTGCCGCAGGAGGAGATCAATGCCTACATCGCCCGCGGCGCTGAGCTTTACGGCCGCGAGCCCGACGTCATCGATGTCCGCGTGGACGGCGAGTATGTGGAATTGGCCTATCATTATCAGCAGCAGCCCTTCCACCGCATCCGCCGCATCACCGGCTATCTGGTGGGCACGCTGGATCGCTTCAACAACGCCAAGCGCGCCGAGGAGCGCGACCGCGTCAAGCACGGCATCGGCATGCAGTGATTTTGCTTTCCCCAGCAGGCAGGAGAGACGGGTTCTCCTGCCTGCTTTTGCTTTGACGCTGCCGTCCGTTTTTTCTTGACACGCCTCGGGCGAGAACGTACAATGTCATTATATCATTGCACACTTTTATGGCATCAGGGTGATTTATGAATCCGAAATCCTCTGCGCGTCCGCGCATCACCTGCGCGCACGCCTTTTGTTTGGGCGCGCTGCTCGCGCTCCTCGCCCTCGGCCCGGCGATTCTCCCCTACGGCGGCCGCTATGTGACCCGCGGCGACTACATCGAGCAGCAGCTTCCCTTCATTCTGGAAAGCCGGCGCATCCTGCGCGGCGGGCTGAATTCGTTCTCGTTCAATACGTTCCTCGGCGCGCCCGCCGTGGGCAGCTACAGCTTCTACACGCTGGGTAGCCCGTTCGTCTGGCCGCTGGCGCTGCTGCCCCAGCAGTTCATCCCCTTCGGCATCAGCGTGATGGCCGTGCTCAAGCACGCCGCCGTCGCCCTGTCGTCGTTCCTGTTCTTCCGCAGGGTGGTGCACGATGAGCGCCTGGCGCTCACCGGCAGCGTGCTGTACACGTTCTCCTCGTTCACCATCGTCAACACGCAGTTTTATCACTTCACGGAAGTGATCGCCTTCTTCCCGCTGATCCTGCTGGGGCTGGAAATCGCCATGAGCGATGCGCCGCGCCCCGGGCTTCTGGCGCTGTTCTGCGGTCTCAACGCGCTGGTCAACTACTACTTCATGCTGGGCAGCGCGCTGCTTGCGGCGCTGTACTTCGGCTTCCGCTTCTTCTCCGAGGACTGGAAACCCTTCCGGAGCATGCGCCGCGTGATCACCGTCGTGTTTGAGTGCGGCATAGGCTGCGCGCTTGCGGGCATTCTGCTGCTGCCCTCGCTGATGCACATGCTCACCATCACGCGCACGGGCGCGGGCGACACCCCGCTGCTCGCCCAGACGTATGCCCCGGCCGTGCTGCTGGAGCGCCTGCGCACGCTGCTCATGCCCATCGAGAGCAATGTGATGCACGCCTATTACGGCGACGCGCCGAGCTGGAGCTCCACGGCGTGCGCGCTGCCCGTCTTCGGCCTGACGGGGGCCGTGGTCTTCCTCTTTGCGCAGAAACGGCAGCGCTGGCTGAAGGCGCTGCTCGCCGCGCTGCTGTTCGCCTCCGCGGTTCCGGTGCTGTGCGGCGCGTTCGCGCTGTTCACCAATACCGCCTACACCCGCTGGTGGTACGGCCTTGCGCTGCTGCTCACGCTTTCCACGCTCCTCGCGCTGCGCGATGTGCGCAGCCGCCGCGCATGGGGGATCGCCTTTGCCGCGTGCAGCGCGCTCGTGCTGCTGCTCACCGTGCCCTTCCTCCTGCCGGACGGCGTGCTTGCCCGCCTGCCGGAGCGCATCGCGCAGGTCATCCGCAACCGGCGCACCGGCGCGTACGCCGGCGGCGCGCTGCGCACACTGTCCATCAGCCTGACGCTGCTGGGCGGCGCGGGCATGCTGCTGCTCCTCCTTAAAAGGCCGCGCTTCGCGCCGGCGCTCGCTCTCGTCGGCGCAATCGCCTGCGTGCAGTACGCGCTCTATATCGCCGTGGGCGACCGGACCATCCTCTCCGGCGGCGAAACGCCCGGCAGCGGCGTGTACACGCTTTCCGACATTGCCGTGCCGACGCTCTCCGCGCTCGAGCTCGAGGAAGAAGATGAATACAAGCGCATCGACTACGGGAACATGCTGCGCAATTACGGCCTCATCCGCGGCCATTCCTCGCTGACCTGCTTCTCCTCGCTGCGCACGTCGACCGTGGGCAAATTCGTGGAGATGGCGGGCTTCGGCTACGGCGAATCGACCACCGTCTCCCCGCCGGACAGCCAGGGCGCCCTGCGCGCGCTGCTCTCCGTGACGGAGTACCACCGCGTAAACGAGGAGGACGAGGTGCCCGAGGGCTTTGTCTACGACCGCGAGGAGAACGGCTTTGCCGTGTACACCAACCCCAACGCCGTCCCGATGGGCTTTCTGCAGACGACGGTCACCGGCACGCATCATCAGCGCATGGACAGCGAGACGGTCGGCACGGTGCTGCTTGCCGCCGCGGCGCTTGATGACGCGTATCTGGCGCGCTTTGAAGACAGGCTGCAGACGCTCGACGTGCATCATATTCCCGACTGGCAGGAGAGCGCCGCGCGCCTGCAGGCCAACGCCTGCGACCGCTTTGAGACGCGTGCCGACGGCTTTACTGCGCACATCGACGCGAAGGAAGCCGGCCTCGTCGTCTTCACCATTCCGCACGACAAGGGCTTCTCCGCCGAGGTGGACGGGCAGCGTGCCGAGATCATCCCCTGCGACGTGTCGTTCATGGCCGTGTGGGTCGAGCCGGGCGAGCACGAGATCACATTCACCTACCGCACGCGGATGCTGGTCCCCGGCATCGCGATGAGCGTGCTGGCGGCGGCTGTGCTTGCGGGGTACGTCGCGCTCAACAAAAGGCGCTTTCAAGCGCGCACAGGGAAATGAAGAAGGGAGTCTCAAGGGTTTCGAGACTCCCTTCTCCATTTCGGTCATGCCGATTCCTCCTGGTTTCTGGTGATATTGCGAAGCCATGTCCCCTTTCTGTAGCGCAGCAGCACAAGCGGGGTCTTGGTCAGCTCATCCACATTGAGCACCACGAACACGATCAGCGGGTGCAGCCCCAGCACGAACGCCGCCACCGCGCCCAGCGCCACCAGCGACCACATGACCGCGCCGTCGAGCACCAGCCCATAGCGCGTGTCGCCGCCGGCCGGGAACACGCCGCAGAGCATCGTATAGGTGATCGACGCGAAGATCGTGTTCACCGAGAGAATCCTGTATGCCGCGCGCAGATACCCCGGCGCGTCGCCCGTCAGGTGAAACAGCGGCGTAACGGCGCCCTCGGCGGCCAGCATGACCGCGCAGCCGAGCACGCCCAGCGCCGCGGCGCTCCCAGCCAGCAAATCTGCGTCCCGTTTGGCGCGCGCAAAGTCCCCTGCGCCCAGCGACCGGCTCAGCAGGATGGAGCCCGCCTCCGCCAGGCCGAAGCTCGCCGCCGTAGCGATGCTCTGAATCGACGCCGCCACAGCGTGTGCCGCCACCATATCCTCGCCCAGACGGCCCATGATCGCGGAGATCATCGCCATCGCGCCGCCCCAGACGAAGCCCTGCGCCGTCAGCGGCGCGCAGATGCGCACAAAGTCATGAAGCAGCACCCGCTCAAACCGCCTCGCCGGCATGATGATCCTGCGCCGCGCCGCATCCGTCAGGCAGACCAGCAGCTCGACCGCGCGCGCGATGCAGGTCGCCAGCGCCACGCCCCGGATGCCCATCCTCGGCATACCCAGCAGGCCGAAGATGAACACCGCGTTGAGCGCCAGGTTGAGCGCCAGCGTCATCACGCTGATGGCCATGCTCCTGTGCGATTCCTTGCGGGCCTTGAGCAGCACCAAGTCGATCTGCGAGATGCCCATGAACAGATAGGACACGCCCACGATGCGCAGGTATTCGCCGCCCGCCTCCATCAGCACCGGATCGTCGGTCAGCAGGCGCATGACGCCCCGCGACGCAAACATGGCCGCCAGGGCGAACAGCGCGCACACGCTCTCGGATACCGCGCAGGCCATCGTGAAGATCCGCCGCACGCGCGTCTCGTCCCGCTTGCCCAGGTACTGCGAGAGCATCGTCGCCGAGCTGCCGGTCAGCCCGGCAAAGAACAGATTGAGCACGAACAGCAGCTGATTGGCCAGCGAGACCGCCGCCAGCTCCGTCTGCCCCACGGCGCTGAGCATGAACGTATCCGCCATGCCGATAGCCTGGGACAGCAGGTTCTGGATGATGATCGGCAGCGCAAGACCCGTCAGCGACAGCAGAAATCTGCGTTTCTCCGCCATGGGCGCTTCCCTCCCCGTTGCTTCAGTACGCTTTATGCCGCCAATCCGTCGGCGTTACAGCCGTGCGAACACATCCCCCAGCTTCTCATGCAGCACGAGGTTGGCGATATCGTCGCGCTTGGTCTCCGTCTTGTTGATGAGCACGAGCCGGTTGCCCGGATACTCATCCAGGAACGCCGCTGCGGGATACACCGTCAGCGAGGTCCCGGCGACGATCAGCAGATCCGCGCGGCGGATCGCGTCCAGCGCGCCGGTGATCGTGCGGCCATCCAGCGCCTCCTCGTAGAGCACCACGTCCGGCTTCACCCTGCCGCCGCAGGCCGGGCAGACGGGGATGTGCGCCAGCTGCATAAACGCCGCCAGATCAACCACCTTCCCGCAGCGCTGGCAGATGTTGCGGTGCACGCTGCCGTGCAGCTCATACACGTTTTTGCTGCCGGCCATCTGGTGCAGGCCGTCGATGTTCTGCGTGACGACGGCGAGCAGCCTGCCCTCGCGCTCCCACTGGGCCAGCTTTTCGTGCGCGAGGTTGGGCTTGGCATCCGGATAGAGCATGCGCGTGCGGTAGAACTCAAAGAACACGTCGGGATGCTTGACGTAATAGCTGTGGGAGATGATCGTCTCCGGCGGCTCGCGGAACTTCTGATGGTACAATCCGTCCACGCCGCGAAAATCCGGGATGCCCGATTCCGTGCTCACGCCCGCGCCGCCGAAAAAGACGATGCGCCTGGCTTCGCCGACCCACGCTTTGAGCTGATTCAGCTTCTGTTCATCCATCCTTTTCCCTCCTCAAACCAGCATCTTTCCCGAGCGGATCGGCGTATCCAGCCGCCCCTCCGCCAGCGCCCGCAGCGCACTGAACAGCGCGTCCGGGCACTCCGCCTGTGCATCCAGCGAATGAAGCCCCCGCTTCATGATATCCTGCAGATACACCACGTCCCTTTCCCGCAGGCGGCATTGCTCTCCCGCGCTGCATCCGGGGCAGAGCACGCCGCCGTGCTCCGGGCTGAAGGACGCGATCAGCGTGTCGTCGTTTGTGCGGTTCTGCAAGACCGGCGTGCCGCAGCGCGCGCACCGGCCCACCTGCGGCCGAAAGCCCAGCAGCGAGGTCATGCCCATCAGGAAGACCGCCGTGATCCTGCGCGGCGCGGCCTCGCCGTAGCACAGGTGCGCCAGCGAGCGCAGCAGCAGCATGAACAGCCGCTCGTTTTCCTGCGCGGGCTGGATCGCGGCGCTGCAAAGCTCAAGCATGTACATGCCGTGGGAGAGCTTTTCATAGTCGCTGCGGAGCGCATAATAGGTATCCGACACCTGGCAGGAGACCACCGTCGCGCGCTCGCTCGTCTGATAGAGCACGTACTCGCCCGCGCAGAACAGCTCGCCCGCCGCCATCAGCGGGCTCTTCTGCCTGCGGCAGCCCCGGCACAGCGCATCGATGCGCCCCAGCGTGGGCGAAAAGAGCGTGATCATCCGATCGTTCTCGCGGTAGTCCGCGCGGCGCACCACAATGGCATTCGTCGTGATCTGGGCCATGCTTATTCTTCCTTCTGCTCGTGATTTCTGTGCACGCGCGGGATAAAGCGCGCGGCAAATCTGCCCTTGCCCTCCTGCTTCACATAGAAGAAGCCAATGATGGAAAACACAACCGCGCCGACGAAGTTGACCATCAGGTCCTTCATCGTGTCGTGCAGGCCCACGTCGAGATAGCCGCCCAGACCCAGCGCGGTCTGCGTGCCGTCGCTGTGCACGAGGATCACGTCGCTGATGTCCTTGATCGCGACGACCTTGTTGCTGCGCGTGGGATCCAGCTCGACCGTGCGGATGGTGTGCACGATCGTGTCCTTCTGCATGTCAAAGCCGATGAACTGATCGCCGGCATATTCAAAGAACTCCCACAGCACGCCCACGGTCATCGAGAAGCAGAACGCAACGAGCGCCAGATAGACCGGCGAGAGCTTGAAGGAGAACCGGTCATTCCGGTTGAGCATATCCACCAGGGCAAAGCCGATCGCCGCGCACAAAAAGCCGTTGAGCGTATGGAGCATCGTATCCCAGTTGGGCACGCGGATGTAGAAGCTGTTGATCTCGCCGAGGATTTCCGCAGCGAAGATGAACAGCAGGATGATGATTTCCAGCGTGCCGGGCAGCTCAATCTTCAGCCGCCGCGAAATGACGCTGGGCATAATCAGCAGAATCAGCGTCAGCCCGCACAGGAACACGCTCTCATAATACCCCTTGAGCGCCGAGCGCACGAGCACCACGATCACCAGCGCGCGCAGCACCAGATAGACCATCAGCGTCGCATGGTTGGTGTAGTAGGGAACCTTTTCCGTCATTGCCGTCCTTGGTTTCTTCATCTCGCTCTTTTTCATTGGATTTCACCGTGCCTTTCCCCATTGATTATAACACAACAAAGCGCGCTGTGCGCCCCGATTTCTGAAACGCCTGAAACCCGTTGACCTGCGCCGCAGCAGATCTTCTGCCGTCTCGCTGCATATAGAGAAAGCGCCGGAGGTCATCGCCTCCGGCGCGCAGTCACCGGGATCAGTTGGCCTGAATCATCGCCTGAATGGTCTTCTCCAGCGTCTCCTTGTCCATCATGCCGGTGTGGCGTCCCTTGAGCTCGCCTTCTGCCGAGACGAAGATCGTCGTGGGCATAGCGCGGATGGCGTAGCGCATTGCCGCGTCGCCGTCCGAGTCAAAGTACACCGGGAACGTCCAGCCGCCGCTTTCCACCATCTGCTTGCCGTTTTCCTTGGTGTCGTTGCCGAACGCGCACAGGTTGACCATCATGAACGTGACCTGATCACCGTACTTGGCATAGCATTCGTCAAAGTACGGCATCTCCATCTTGCACGGGCCGCACCAGCTGGCAAAAAAGTTGACCACAACCGGCTTGCCGCGCATGCCGCTGAGCGAAACCGCATTGCCCGCATCGTCATAGCAGGTGAAATCCGTGGCCATGCTGCGCCTCACCGGACCCATGACCTCGGCCTGCTTTTCGGCAGCGGCCGACGGCTGAATCGTCGGTTCCGCCGTCGGCTGAGCAGCCGGTTCCGCCGTCGTTTCAGCCTCCTGCTGCGCGTCCGGCGCGGCTGTCTGCCCGGCAGTCTGCATCATCAGGGCGAAGCGGCTGTACAGGCCCGTCATCATCGCCAGGCCGACGGCAATCAGGAATACGCCGCACACGCGGTTGACCGCCTTGTAGTGCCGCTTGATGGCGGCAAACGCGCCCTTGACCCGGTCAATCAGCAGCGCGCAGAGCACGAACGGCACGCCCAGGCCCAGCGAATAGCATGCCAGCAGCACCGCGCCCGCCGGCACGGAGCCCCGGCTCGCCGCCAGCATCATCGCGCTGCCCAGCAGCGGGCCCGTGCACGGCGTCCAGCCGACGGCGAACACCGCGCCCAGCAGCACGCAGGAGGCATAGCCCCTGGGCTGCACCCGCACGTCCGGCTTGACCGTCCGATCAAGCAGGCCGATGCGCAGCACGCCCGCATAATACAGGCCAAACACGACCATCGTCAGGCCGCAGACGAGCTGGACTGCCCGCTGATGCTTGACCAGCAGCGCTCCCAGCGTGCCGGCGAACACGCCCAGCAGCACAAACAGCGCGGTAAAGCCGAGCACAAAGCACAGCGCGCGCGCAAGCGTCCGCTTCGTCTGCCTGCCCTCGGCAGCGCCGGTAAAATAGAGCACGTACACCGGGAGCATCGGCAGCACGCACGGGGAAATGAAGGTGATCAAGCCCTCGGCAAACGTCGTCAGGGCTTCCAGTCCGGTGATGTTCAAGCGATATCCTCCCTCTGCGCCGGCTCAGGCCAGCGCCACGTCCAGCGCCATCATCAGCACAAAGCCCAGTGCAAAGCCGATGGTGCCGATGTTGGAATGGTGTCCCGCGGCGGATTCGGGAATCAGCTCCTCGACGACGACGTAGAACATCGCGCCCGCCGCAAACGCCAGCGTCACCGGCAGCACCGGCGCGAGCCATCTGGCCAGCAGCATGGTCACAATTGCTGCGGCCGGCTCCACCGCGCCTGAGAGCGCACCCATGGCAAACGCCCGCGTTCTGCCCATGCCCTGGCTGCGCAGCGGCAGCGAGATGATCGCGCCCTCCGGAAAATTCTGAATCGCAATGCCCAGCGACAGCGTCAGCGCGCCGGCCAGCGTGGTGATGCCGCTGCCCGTCCCCAGGCCCGCCAGCATCACGCCCACGGCCATGCCCTCGGGGATGTTGTGCAGCGTCACGGCGAGCATCATCATCGCCGACTTGCCCAGATGGCAGCTCGGGCCCTCCGGCTCGTCGCAGTCCATGTGCAGGTGCGGCACGAACCGATCGAGCGCCAGCAGGAACGCCATGCCCAGCAGGAAGCCGCCCGCCGCCGGCGCAAACGCCAGCCTGCCCAGCTGCGCGCTGTGCTCCATCGATGGAATCAGCAGCGACCATACGGAAGCCGCCACCATCACGCCGGAGGCAAAGCCCAGCAGCGCCTTGTTGACGCGCTCACTCAGGCTGCCCTTGAGCACAAACACGCAGGCAGCGCCCAGCGACGTGCCCAGCAGGGGCAGCACAATGCCCACAAACGTCCAGATATTCATCAAAGTATCCCCTTTCTCAGCTTATCTCTTCCTGATGCGCGCATGTGCTGCACAGCGCCTGTACGCACACGTTCAGCGCCTGCACCGGCCGGCCGATGCGCTCTGCGATCTGCTCCGCCAATCCCGGGAGCGTGAAATCCTCGAGCGCGCCGCAGCGCGGGCAGAGGATATGCTCGTGCGGGACAAGCATACGGTCATAGCGGTCCGGCGCGTCGGCCATGTGCACGCGGCGCACCTCGCCGTCCCGCTCCATGAGGCCGAGATTGCGATACACCGTCGCCCGCGCGATGCCCGGCATGCGCACGCGCACCGCATCATAGACCTCCTCCGCCGTCATATGCCGCGGGCTTTCCATGATCGTCTCATAGATCTGCTGCCTTTGTCTGGTCATGCGGCCTCCTTTTAAGAATAAGTCTCAATCTTATTTCAAGTATACAGGCTGCACGCGCCGATGTCAACCGCGCGCCGGAAATTGTCACATGCTTTTTTTGAAAAAAAGGGCTTGCAATTTCCATTGTGACGTGCTATACTGAATAACGTTCTGAAACGAATATCTCTCATGGGGCATTAGCACAGTTGGTAGCGCGCTACATTCGCATTGTAGAGGTCACCGGTTCGAATCCGGTATGCTCCACCAGCTCAAGCGGGGTTGTCAGTCACGACGATCCCGCTTCTTTTTCTTCCCGGCGGTTTTTGACAGATTCCTCCACCCCAACAGGAGGAATGGTCATGGAGTATCCCTTTATCACGCTTGACGATGGAACGCAGATTTCCCACTCCGAAATGCTTGCAGACCGCAGCGTGCTGGTATCTATTCGTAGAGACGTACTCTGCTGGGCCGTTTATGCCCTCCCTGCGCAGGAATGGCGCGAGGCCGCCGGATTTACAGCAGACGAGCTTGAGCACATCAAAAGGGTCATTCTGAAGATGACCCCGCTGATTCTGGAGTTTTCGCAAAAAGGAGGCTTCTGCGGTGCCTCTGGTCTTGAGGATTGACCGCTACTGTGTATTCTTCTGGGCGAATG
>JBJEUI010000153.1:0-2046 GCA_051883755.1 Candidatus Ventricola sp. | reverse complement strand
GTCTTGTCCGTGGTCGCCTCATAGCGGATGCCGAGGTGGTTGTCCTCGCTCCAGCTGTAGGTCACGGTCACGTCGAGCGTGCCCGGATAATTCTCCTCGCCGTCCGGGCTGACATAGTGCAGCTTGAGGCAGTCGGCATGCTCGCCCTCGACCGGCGTGACCGCCCACAGCTTCTTGTTGAAGCCGACATTGCCTCCGTGCAGATGGTTCTTGCCGTTGTTCAGCGCCAGCTGGTATTCCACGCCCTCGAGCGTGAAGCGGCCTGCGCCGATTCGGTTGCCATAGCGGCCGATGGTGTCGCCCATGCAGCCGTGGCTGGCCAGATAGCCGTCGAGGTTGTCAAAGCCCAGTGCCACGTCGCCGAGGTTGCCATCCTTGTCCGGGACGATGATGTTGGTAACGATGCCGCCGTAGTCGATCAGGCTCACGGATGCGCCGCTCTTGTTGGTCATGGTATACTGCGTCACGGTCTGACCGTCAGGCATCTGACCGAAAGGTTTGGTCGTAATCATCGTAAAACACTCCTTTATCTGCAAGTCGATGCATATTTCCGTTATCTACTATTCTACGCCGGAACAGCAGGATGTCAAGCGGTTTTATGCCCCTTCCCCCTGCCGGCAAGCAGGGAAACAAACCACAGTGCGCCCAGCAGCACCGCCGTCCAGCAGGCCGCGCCAAGCGGCGCCTGAATCGGCTGCGACCACGGCAGCACGCTTCTGGCCGACAGCGCCGGCGCGATCTTCTTGCCTGCCAGCGTGAAGAGCACGAGATTGCTGGTCAGCAGGTAATACAGCGAAGCGCTGCCCAGGCTGCCCAGCAGGCCGCAAAGCCCATCCGCAATTCGTCGCACGCCTCCGCCCGGCAGGGCACACAGCGCACGGCTGAGCACGACCACCGCCGCCACGAAAAGCGCAGGCAGCAAAATCCAGCCCCAATCCGGAGGGAATCGTCCCGGCAGACCATGAAGGACGAAATCCACAGCGCCCGTCGCCGTGCAGAGCACCGCAGCGGCGAGCAGCCGCCATCGTTCCCCCTGCGCATAGAGCAATCCGGCCAGGAAATACGGCATGTACTGCACCACCGGGAAATACGCAAAATCCGTGCCGCCGATCAGCAGCCCGAGCGGATGCGGAATCGCACTGTACGGCACCACCAGGCAGCAGGCCACGCACGCTGCGCCCACGGCGAGCGAAGCCAGCGGCCTGCGTGAAAGCCAGCGCAGCGCCGAAAAGCCCACAATCAGCAGCAGACTGTACAGCGCGAAGGCGATCAGGAATTCCGACCAGCCCGGAATGTCTGCCAGCGTCAGCACGCGCCGCACCGCGCCCACGGCGAACGGCTTGTTCTCCCGCAGTACGCGGTAGCCGATGCCCGACAGACAAAACGCCACATACGCGCGCAGGGCCGTCTTCACCATGCCCGGCAGCGCCCTGCGGTATGGCTTGTTCAGATACGCCAGGCCAGCCGTTGCACCGAAGCAGAACACAAACGTACCGAAAACGGTCAGGTTGATGACGTTGATCAGGTCGTTCACCAGCGGAAAGAGCTGCCCATCGCCAAAGAACTGCAGCACATGGCCGTACACCATCATGATCACCAGCAAGCCTCTGCTCACATCGATTGTTCTGTCTCGCATGATTCTCATCTCCTCAAACGCGCCGTGCGCGTTCTTCCCTCCGAACTGACGCAAAAATGCTGCAGGCTGCGCGCAGTTCTCTCCCAGTCCAAAAACCGCATGCAGAAGTCGCTCACCTGCATGCGGTTTCATTTGGTTTTGCAAAGCCGTATTCGAGCGTTTCCGTGCGAAAAGCTTTAGGAAGCATCCGCCGCTCGCACCGCCAAGCCAGGCATCAGAGGGCCTTCCGCCCGAATGATGCCCTTGGAAGCAAGGCGAAGCGCATCAGCCGCAGGCCCTGCCTGCTTAGCCCTTGACGCCTGCCTGAACAGAGATGCCCTGCAGGAAGTACTTCTGCGCGCACAGATACAGCAGGAACGGCGGCACCATGGACACCAGACAGCTGGCGATCATGTGCGCCCAGCGCTGCT
>JBJEUI010000152.1:0-2061 GCA_051883755.1 Candidatus Ventricola sp. | reverse complement strand
TCATGGACGTCATCCGCGCGGTGCGCAACCTGCGCGCGGAGATGAACGTGGCCGTGGGCAAGCGCGCGCATCTGATGGTGCGCCCGAAGGAAGGCTGGGCGCACGCCATGGCCGGCGCGGAGGAGTACCTGAAGCGCATGGCGTGGGTGAGCGAGATGAAGCTGCTTTCCGCCGGCGAGGCGGCCGAGGGCAAGACGGTCTCTGCGGTCTCCGAGGCGGCCGAGCTGTTCATCCCGCTGGGCGACCTGGTCGATATCGACAAGGAGGTCGCGCGCCTGACCAAGGAGCGCGACAGTGTGGCCCGCGACATCGAGCGCGCCGAGGGCAAGCTGAACAACCAGGGCTTCCTGGCGAAGGCGCCGGCCCAGCTGGTGGAGCAGGAGAAGGCGAAGCTGGAGGTCAGCCGCGACAAGCTCGCCAAGCTCAACGCCCGCATTGATGATCTGAAGAACATGTGATAAAATAGAGCGGACGGATGCTTCCGTCCGCTTTTTCAAAAGCATCCAAGTATCTTATATTGTTTGCGTCAGAGACTCTTTCAAGTGCGCGAAGCAAAGAAGGGTCAAGGGACAATGTCCCTTGCGGGGTTTGGGCGGCAGCCCAAAAAGGGGTGTACACATGACCGAAGCGGAGGCCATTGCGAAGATTCACAGCGTCTATCCTTCCGGGAAGAAGGAAGGCCTGACCAATATGCGCGAAATCATGTCGCGCCTGGGCAACGTGCAGGCGGCGTTGCCGATGGTGCACGTCGCCGGCACGAACGGCAAGGGCTCGTGCTGCGCGATGATCGAGCGCGTGCTGCGCGAGGCCGGTTACAGGACGGGCCTGTACACCTCGCCGTATATCGAGCGCTACAACGAGCGCATCCGCATCGACGGCGTGCCGATCGCGGGGGACAGGCTGGCGGCGCTGGTGGAGCGCGTGTGGCCGGCGGTCGAGGACTGCCGGGCAAACGGGATCCAGATCACCGAGTTTGAGCTGGGCACGGCGCTCGCGTTCCTTGCCTTTGCCCGGGAAAAGGTTGACATTGCGGTGATCGAGGTCGGCCTCGGCGGACGGCTCGATCCCACGAACATCATTCACCCGCTGGTGAGCGTGATCACCGAGGTGGGCATGGACCACATGCACTTTCTGGGCGAGACCATCGAGGAGATCGCGCTGGAGAAGGCCGGCATCATGAAGCGCGGCGTGCCCGTGGTGCTGGGGGCGCAGGAGAAGGCGGCGCACAAGGTGCTGCTGGCGGCGGCGAAGGGGCTGGGCATTCCGGTGATCGATCCGGACGCGGAGAATGTGCGCGAGACCAGCCGGGATGTGACGTTTGACGTGCGCATGCCGGATGAGACGATCAAAAGCCTCACGGTGTCCCTGCGCGGCAGGCATCAGGCGGAGAACGCCTGCGCCGCGCTGGGCGCGCTGCATGCGCTCAGGCAGCGCGGCTTTGCGATCCCGATGGAGGCTGTCCGGCGGGGCATGGCGGACGTGCGCTGGCCGGGCCGGCTGGAGTACTTCGGGCACATCCTCCTGGACGGCGCGCACAACGATCCCGGCGTGCGCGCGCTGTGCGCCTACTGCGACGCGTGGCTGCCCAGAGAAAAGACCGTGCTGGTGAGCGGCATGATGGCCGACAAGGACGTGGCGCAGATGACGAAGCGGCTGAGCACGCGCGTGCACTGCGTGGTGGCGGCCCGGCCGAACGTGCCGCGCGCGATGGAAGCGGGCGAGCTGGCGCAGGCGTTTGCCGCACATGGACTCAGAACGTATGCTGTGCCCGAACCGAAGGAGGCACTGGCGCAGGCGCGGGCCATCGCCGGGCCGGAGGGCACGGTGCTGGTCGCCGGGTCGCTGTACCTGATCGGCGAGATCCGCACGCTGCTGCGGCAGGAAAAGGAGTTTTCTCATGTCATTTGATTCAAAGGCCGAACAGATCGGCAGCCAGATGCGCGCCCAGGAGGGCGAGGCCTTCCGGCACCTGAGCGTGATGCTTGAAGAGACCGTCGACATGCTGGGCGTCCGCGAGGGCGGCGTGTATGTGGACGGCACGCTCGGCGGCGGCGGCCACAG
>JBJEUI010000151.1:0-10575 GCA_051883755.1 Candidatus Ventricola sp. | reverse complement strand
TGCCCAGACGCTTGGCCAGCGCCTGTCCAATCTGGCGGCCGCCGCTGCCGTACTCTCGGCCAATGGTGATAATGAGCGGGTTTTTCATGGGATCGCCCTCCTTCTGATGAAAGCTGGGGGTCAAAGCCCTTCTGCTGATTCTATTATAGCACATTTGCGCGCCGCTGGAGAAATTGTTTTTTTGAACCAGGGAGAAGGAAACAGCCAAACGTCATATGCGCAGAAACGGAGGGGAAAGGAGACTGCTGACGCCGCTGCCGGCGCATATGCCGGGCGCGTATCCGTCCTGTGACCGCTGAGAGAGGGTTTGTCTTTTCCCTTCGGCTGTGCTACAATGAGCAAAGAAATTCTTTCCGAAGGGAATGGACGATATGACCATCCGTTTATACAATCAGGACTCCGCGCTGCTTGACTTTACGGCGACCGTGACGGGCTGCGCGCAGAAGAAGGATCAGTACGTCGTGACGCTCGACCGCACGGCGTTTTTCCCGGAGGGCGGCGGCCAGGGGGCAGACCATGGCACGCTCGGCGGGGCGCAGGTGATCGACTGCCACGAGGCGGGCGGCGAGGTGGAGCACACCGTGGACAGGCCGCTTGCCGTCGGCGCTGCGGTTGAGGGCCACGTGGACAAGGGGCGCAGGCTGGACATGATGCAGCAGCACAGCGGCGAGCACATCTTTTCCGGCATCGTGTGCAGGCTGTTCGGCTATGACAACGTGGGCTTCCACATTGGCTCGGAGGCCGTGACGATGGACTTTAGCGGCCCCCTGACCCAGGCGGATATCGACCGTGTGGAGGCGATGGCCAACGAAATCGTCTGGCAGAACGTGCCGGTTGAGACGCTGCTGCCCACCAGGGAAGAGCTGGAAGCCATGCACTACCGCAGCAAGAAGGCGCTGGAGGGCGAGGTGCGCATCGTGAACATCCCGGGCGCGGACATCTGCGCCTGCTGCGGGACGCACGTGAAGCAAACCGGCTCCATCGGCCAGATCAAGGTGCTGGGCTGGCAGAAGTACAAGAGCGGCGTGCGCGTATCCATCCTGTGCGGCCGGCGCGCGCTGGCGGAGGAAAACGCATGGCTGGAGCAGGTGAAGGGCGCTAGCTCCGCGCTCTCTTGCAAGCAGCATGAGGTGGCGCAGGCCGTGCAGCACCTGATGGCCGAGCGCGACCAGCTTCGCTTCAAGGCTGAGCAGCTGGGCCTGCAGATTTTTGACATGATGGCGGCGCAGGAGACGGGCGCGGTGCGCATGGTCGTGTGCGACGCGCTTCCTGCGGGCGCGGTGTGCAGGGCGGCGGGCAGGCTGTGCCATGGCGCGAGGCTCGGCCTGGTGCTCGTGCCGCGCGAGGCAGGCTACAGCTTTGCGCTGTCCTCCGAGACGGAGGATGTGCGGCCCGTGACCCGCGCGCTGTGCGAGGCCTTCGGCGGCAAGGGCGGCGGCCCGAAGGACATGACGCAGGGCGTGCTCGCGGGCGGCACGGCGGAGGAGATCCGCGCGGCGCTCAATAACCTGTAAGTTCTTGGTGAAAAAGATGGGATGATATGCGCGAAGCGAAGAAGGGTCAAGGGATGAAATCCCTTGCGGGGTTTGGGGCAGCGCCCCAAGCAGGTTTGGACGGCAGCCCGATCTCCCGTTAAGGAACGTAGTCTCAGAGCAGGCCGCTAAGCGGCCTACGATTGAGACGGGGCTGATTTACAACGTATGAGTTTAGAATGAAATCAACATAATTAACGAAAGGACGGCGAAAACCGTCCTTTTATATTCATCGTATGGCTTCAGCCGTCGTGCCGCGCACGACGAGCTCGACCGGCAGCGTGAAGTCCTTCGGGTCCGGGGAATCGCCGGCGATGAGCGCAAAGAGCGCCTGCGCGGCGCGCTCGCCCTTGCCGATGCCGTCCTGATGGATGGTCGTCAGCGGAGGCGTGCACATGCGTGCGATATCCGTGTCGTCAAAACCGACGACGGAGACGTCTTCTGGGATGCGGACGCCGCCCTCGCGCAGGCCGGCCATCACGGCGGCGGCGTACTGGTCGCCGCTGACGCAGATGGCGGTGAAGCCGCCGCGCCGGGCCAGCTGGCGGCCCATGGCAATGGCGCTGTCCGCGCTGAAGGGATGCAGCGTGTTGATGAGGTTGGCGGGATCGGGCGTGATGCCTGCGGCACGCAGCGCGTCGCAATGGCCCAGATAGCGCTGGTCATTGTTCTGGAAGCCGCGATTGACCGCGCCGATGAACAGGAAATCCCGGTGGCCCAGGGACAGAAGGTGCTCTGTGGCCAGACGGCCGCCCTCGTAATCCGCAGCGCGCACCTGGATGAGCGTCGGGTCATCGAGATAGGTGTTGATCGTCACGCAGGGCTTGCCCAGACCGCGCACAAAGGCGATCAGGCTCTCCGGCACGCAGTCCTTGAAGATCACGCCGTCCGGGTTCCAGGTGTTGAGCATCAGGCGAAGCACATCCTCATCCGTGCCGCGGCGCATCATCAGAAAATAGCCGTGCTCGGTGACGACGTTTTCAATGCCGCACAGCAGCACGCCGGCAAAGCCGTTGCCCGCGTACGTCTCCTGCGGGCTGTGCGAGTCGACATAGGCGATGATGCGCGAGGTATGGCTGACGAGCGCGCGGGCGGACATGTTGGGCACATAGCCCATCTGCTCAATCGCTTCCTGAATGCGTGCAACGGTCTGCGGAGAGACGCGGCTGTAATTGCCGTGGATGACATTGGATACGGTGGTGAGGCTGACGCCGACGGCCCTGGCGATATCCTTCATGGTCGCCATGGACATCCCTCCTTTGTCTGCGCAGATGGCTGTGCTGATCAATTCAATTATAGCATGCGCGCGCAGGGATGTAAACAGCCGGACGGACAGAACAAACCGGCTGGCTGCCTCCCTGAAGGGCAACGAAAAGGACGAGCCCGCCATGGACTCGTCCTTCCTGAAATCAGCGGTACTTGGCCAGGATCTTCTCCCAGGCCTCGTTGATGGTCTCCTGATGGCTGGTGGCGTACGGACCGATCTCCTGCGCCTTCTCCATGGAGATGGGGAAGTGCACGCACAGGTGGCCGTCGAAGTTGTTGTTCGAGAGGTGATACGGGGTATGCGCCACGTTGTGGGTGGAACCCAGATAGGTCTTGCCGTCGGAGAAGGTGACATAGACGGCCTTCGGGGTCCAGGTGGTCACGCCGCCGAACGCCTTGTTCATGATCGCGGTATCCTCTGCGGTCAGCGGCTCGGCGTCCATGTGCGCGTCCTTGGTCATGATGCGCAGCGTCCAGGAGTAGCCGGTCGCCGGATCATATACCGTGCAGTACTCGCCGTTGGCATACTTGGTGCGCCAGTTGTAGAAGTTCTCATAGCGAACATCGCTGGCAGACACGCTGGAGGAGCCGGAGCCGGAACCGGAGGAAGAGGAGGAGCTGCCCGAGCTGGTGCCGTTGTACTTGGCGTTGATCGCGGCGAGCGTCTTCTTGCCGGCGATGCCGTCGGCGGTCAGGCCCATCGACTTCTGGAAGGCGACGACAGCCTCCTCGGTCTTGTCGCCGAATTTGCCGGTCTGGTTGCCGCTGTAGTAGCCCAGAGAGGCGAGCATCTTCTGCAGCTTGAGCACCTCGTCGCTTTTGCTGCCGTTCATCAGCGTGACGGACGTGTTCAGGTTCAGCGTGGAAGAAGAAGAGGAGGACGAGCCGGAAGAGCTGGAAGAGGAAGAAGAGGAGGACGAGCCGGAGGAGCTGCCCGCCATCGCGGAGGCAATCTTGGCCAATGTCTTCGTGCCGGCGACGCCGTCGGCAGACAGGTTATTCGCCTTCTGGAAGTTGTACACGGCTTCCTTGGTCAGGTTGCCGAAGTTGCCGGTGACGGAGCCGGTGTAATAGCCCAGGGACTTGAGGTCCTGCTGCAGGCTGCGCACCGCGTCGGACTTGACGCCGTAGCGGAGCGTGCTGCTGGAGGAGGAAGAGGAGCTGCCGGAAGAGGAGGACGAGCCGGAGGAGCTGCCTGCCATCGCGGAGGCAATCTTGGCCAGCGTCTTCGCGCCGGCAACGCCGTCGGCGGACAGGCCGTTGTCACGCTGGAACTTCATGACCGCCGCCTCGGTCTGAGAGCCGTAGTGGCCGCTGACGGTGCCGTTGTAGTAGCCCAGCGCCTTGAGGTCTTCCTGCAGCTCGCGCACGGCGTCGCTGCGGCTGCCCTGGCGCAGCACGCTGCTGCTGTCCGCCGAGGCGGAAGAGGAGGAACTGCTGCTGCCGGAATAGGACAGGCCGGTCGCCTCGTAAAGCGCCTGGATCGTGCCTTCGCCGGCGATGCCGTCTTCTTCGAGCTTGTATCGCTTCTGGAATGCCTTGACCGCGGATTCGGTCTTGGCGCCGTAGTGACCGGTGATGCTGCCCGTGTACAGCTTGAGCTGCTTGAGGGCGGCCTGAATGGTCGCAATTTCATCGGCCTCGTCGCCGAGGCTATAGCTTTGCGCCGAAGCGAGGGCGCATACACACACCATGAGCACAGCCGCAATGACCGTGATCCATTTCTTTCCTGACGCAATCTTCATGAGGGCATGCGTCTCCTTTCATCTCAACTACGTCATTAGTTTATTACGACTTGTAACATTTGTCAAGATGGATTTAAAAATCTTCAAGAATAGGCGAAACAAATGGATCGGATTCTGGGGGAATCTGTCAGTTCCCGTCTGCGGCTTCGCCAAAACGGACGGTTTCAAGCGGCGTATAGCGCAGCACGCCGGCCTCGTCACGCGCGCTTAAGAACACATGCGCATGCCGGCAGGAGAAGGAAACGGACGGACAGGCGGGCATCACGTCCGTCATGACCGCGTGGCGGGCGAGCGTGATGTGCGGCGAGAACGGCCCGGGGTCGACGGGAAGGCCTGCGCCGGAGAGCGCGTCCGCAAGCTGCTCATGCAGCGGGGAAAGCGGCGGACAGCTCCTGACGCGCAGGATGAGGATGCCGTTCGTGCGGCGGCCGAAGCAGTCATAGCCGTTCAGCTGAAGCGACGGCGCGGGAAACGTGGCGGCGCAGCGCGCGAGCACATCCCGCGCGGCGCATAGGCGCCCGGGCGGCACGTCGCCCAAAAACGCCAGCGTGATGTGGTGGTTCTCCGGGAGGGCGTACCTTCCAGGCACGCTCTGTGCGGCGGCCTCGGCGCACGCGCGCGTGACGGCACGGACATCATCCGGCAGGGACAGACCGAAAAACAGGCGCATGTCATTTCTCCTTTCACGGCGCATTGTAACACGTTTGGCAGGAGGCGGCAAGTATGCTATAATCAGAAGAAAACAGGATGAGAAGGATGGGGGCGAGACGGATGTTCACATTATCCGGCGCGCGCAGCGCGATCGGCAATCCCGCGTATTTCGCGCGCGGCGGCGCCGATGTGCAGGAGGGACGCGTGAGCGGTGTGACGGTTCGGGAGGAAGACGGACAGCTGGTGTATCAGGGCGCGGTGCGCGGATCGGAGGGGGAATACCGGGCAAGCTTCCGGTATGACGAGGGGCTGGACGCATTTGACGCCTTGGCCTGCACCTGCGGGGAGCCTGGCCGCACAGCGCAGGGATGCCGGCATGTGGCGGCGCTGATGATCGCGGCATGCGGCGGCGCGGCCCGGACGGTCGGCGCGCGCGACGGCCGGGAGATGATCGGCGCGCTGATCAATAAAAGCCGGATGAACCCGGCAAGGAGGCGCGCTGCCGGGGAGCCTGTACATCTGTATCCCGTGCTGCGGCGCGTTTCGGGCAGGGCGATTGCACTTGGGCTGAAGCTCGGCCGGACACGCCCGTATGTCGTGCGCAGCATGGCGGAGCTGGCTGCGCGCACGGCCAAACGGGAGATGGCGGTCTACGGCCGGGAGCTGACGTTTGGCCACCGGGAGGAAGAGCTCGATGCGCAGGATGCGCAGCTGTACGGGCAGATCGTGATGCTTGCGGGGGATGAGGCGGTCGCGGACGGCGGCGAATTGATGCTCTCAGGCGCGGCACTGGATCAGACGATGCGCCTGCTTGCGGGCCGTGAGGTGGACGTTCGCGGGGAAAACGGCGCGCTGACGCGGGCAAGGGTAACGCGCGAGGACGTTGCGCTGCCGCTGGAGCTGACGCAGGAGCCCGGCGGCGCGTCGCTGCTGGTGGAGGCCGGCAGCGTGGTGCTGGGGCAGGCGGGCGCGTACCGTTTTGACAGCGAGACGATCGCCTGCGCATACGGTGAGGCGTTTGCGCGCATCGCAGGCCTGCTGGAGGTGGCGGACGCATACCCGCAGGGCGTGCGCTTTGATGAAGCGCAGCTGGACGAGGTTTGTGCGCGGCTGATTCTGCCGGCCGGGGAATGCGCGCTGATGCGCAAGGGCCAGGCGGTGCTCGCCGAGCACACGCCTACGCCGGTCGTGCCCCGGCTCTATGTGGATCTGGCGGAGGACAGCCGGCTGACGTGCCGGGTGGTCTTTGACTACCTGGGCACAGAGATCTCCGGCGGAGAGGAGCACCCGCACATCCGGCGCGACACGGCGCTGGAGGATGACGTGCGCGCGGCGGCGCAGCAGCTGTTCCCGGAAAAGGAGGGCGAGGACGTCTACGCCTTTGAGGGAGATGACGATGCGCGCTTTGCGCTGCTGAGCGAGCAGCTGCCGGAGCTCGAGCGCGTGGGCGAGGTGCATGTGAGCCGGCAGCTCACGCAGACCAACGTCAAGCGCGCGCGCTCGATGACCTTCGGCCTGAGCTGCCAAAACGATAAGCTGGTGCTGCTGGCGGATCTGGGCGGATACACCCAGGAGGAGCTCGATCAGGCGCTGGCGGCTTACCGGGAAAAGCGCGCGTATGTGCGCCTGACGGACGGCACGTTCCTGTCCGGGGAGGCGCTGGAGCAGGCGGCGGATGCGGCGCAGGTGCTGGAAGGCCTCGACGTGAGCGCGGAGGAAGCTCAGCAGGGCGTGGAGGTGCCGATGAGCCGGGCGATGTACCTGGACGCAGCGCTCAAAAAGCGGGAGAACATCTCGCTGCGCGCGCCCAGGGAGATACAGGCGTGGACCGAAAAGCTTGAGGCGGCACAGAAGACGCGCGTGGAGCAGCCAGCCTCGCTGAACGCCCAGCTGCGCGGCTATCAGCTGGAAGGGCTCTCCTGGCTGTGCGCGCTCAGCGACGCGGGCTTTTCCGGGATTCTGGCGGACGACATGGGCCTGGGCAAGACGATTCAGGCGCTGGCGATGCTGCTGCGCGAGCAGGAGCTGGGCCGTCCTGTGCGCGCGCTGGTGGTGTGCCCGGCGTCGCTTCAGCTCAACTGGCTGGCGGAGGCGCAGCGCTTTGCGCCGAGCCTGACGGCCAGGAGCCTGATGGGCTCGGCGAAGGAGCGCGCGGAGCTGATCGGCGGAGAGGTGAATCTCCTGATCACCTCCTACGATCAGCTGCGGCGGGATGTGCAGACGTACGAGCACATCGAATTCACGCATGTGCTGCTTGACGAGGCGCAGAACATCAAGAACGCTGCCTCGCAGGCGGCCAGGGCGGTCAAGACGCTGAAATCGCAGCACCGCTTTGCGATGACCGGTACGCCGATTGAGAACCGGCTGTCCGAGCTGTGGTCGATCTTCGACTTCCTGATGCCGGGATATCTGGGGACGTACAAGAAGTTCAAGGAGCGCTTTGAGGCGCCGGTCGTGCGGGAGGCGGACGAGCAGGCGCGGGAGAACCTGCACCTGCTGGTCGCGCCGTTCATCCTGCGGCGCATGAAGAAGGACGTGCTCACCGACCTGCCGGAAAAGGTGGAGACGGTGATGAGCAGCGAGCTGACGGCGGAGCAGCGCAAGCTCTACACTGCATACGCCTCCAAGCTGAAAAAGGACAGCGAGGGCGGTCTGCTCAGCGGGCAGGACAAGATGAAGCTGCTTGCCGGGCTCACGCGGCTGCGGCAGCTGTGCTGCGATCCGAGGCTGTGCCTGGAAAACTACAGGGGCGGCAGCGGCAAGCTCATGCAGCTGCTGGAGGTGGTGCAGGATGCGCTTTCCGGCGGGCACCGCATTCTGCTGTTCTCGCAGTTCACATCGATGCTTGCACTGATCGGCGAGGCGCTTGCCGGCGAAGGGATCGCCTGCTACACGCTGACGGGCGAAACGGACAAGGAGACCCGCATGGAGCTGGTGCAGAAATTCAATGCGGGCGGCGCGGACGTGTTCCTCATCTCGCTCAAGGCCGGCGGCACAGGCCTCAACCTGACCGGCGCAGACGTGGTGATCCATTACGATCCGTGGTGGAACGTGTCGGCCCAGAATCAGGCGACCGACCGCGCCTACCGAATCGGCCAGACGAAGGGCGTGCAGGTGATCCGGCTGATCGCGTCGGACACGGTGGAGGAGCACATCCTCAAGATTCAGGAGCAGAAGAAGGCGCTCGGCGACGGCGTGCTGCTGGGCGAGGAAAACCTCTTTACCGTGGACGCGGACCTGCTGCGCGAGGTGCTCGGGGGATAAGCGGATAGAAGATAGGCGGAGCGTGCTCCGCTTATTTTTGCGTCACGGCGTCGATCAGGGACGCGCAGGCGATTGGCTGCGCTTTGGCGGTGGGTGCAGCGGCGTCCCAGATGGCCTGGATGGCGTCCGCGTAGTGGGCCTCGGGACGCATGCCGTCCGCGATGCGCAGCGCATGGACGAGAAGAGCGGCGGGAGAGGGGAGCTCGCCGTCACAGACGGCGGGCACGCGCGGGAAGAAAGCGGCCGGATCCCGGGGCGTATGCATGACCAGACCGTCCGGGCGCACGAAGGCGTGCAGGGCGGCGCCCAGCAGACGAAGACCGCTTTGCGCATAGTCCTCCATGCCGCTCTGGCTGCCGAGGGTGAGCTGCGCCAGCGCGAGCGCTGCGGATGCGCCGCAGGAAGCCTGCGCGATGAGCGGACTGACGGGCGAAACGGACGCGGGGAGGGGGAGAGGACCGCCGGCGGGCGGCTGGCTGATGAGAAAGGTGACGGCGCGCTGCGCAGCCTGCGTGTAGCGCGGCTCGCCCAGACGCTGGCCGCAGAGGGCCAGCACGGCAGCGGCCAGCGCGCAGTGCTCCGTGATGACGAAGTTCAGCGGCTGCTGTGGGGTTCTGGCGGCACGGGCGCGCAGCAGCGACGGTAGCACGCGGCGAAGAAACGCCGAATCCTCCGGGGTGAGCGCGGCAGACAGGCGCGGGCAGAGCGGCGGGAGATCAGCGTCGAGGCCGCGCGGGGCATCTGCGGCGACGGGAGAAAAGCGGCTGGGCGTGACGGCAGGATCGGCCTTGGCGTGCTGATGCAGCAGGCCGAGCAGACGGCAGGCGCGCAGCCCGTTTTCATTGCCGAGCGCCGCACAGACCTGCTCGGGCGTAAAGGCGTAGGTTTCGCGCGGCGCAATCAGCGCGGGTGAGAGGCCGCCGCCCTGCAGGGGAAACGCTTCGGTGATGAGGTCGAGCAGACGCACGGCCTCGCTGCGCCGCCCGCCGGAGAGCAGGATCAGCGCAAGCATGGCGTTTGTGCCAAGGGGCTTTTCCGGGACGAAGACGCGCCAGTCGTCCGTCAGCGCGGCGCGGAAGAAGCCGCCGTCCACCGGATCGTAGAGGGCAGAGGCCAGCATGGCGTCGAGCGCGCGGGAGAGCGCGGCATGCGCCTGCTTCTCGCCGCGCTGCGCCGCATGCTGCAGGAAGCGAAGGATGCAGACGAGCGGGGCTTTGAGATCGCCGAAGCCGCCGTTTTGCCTGTCCTCGATGGCAGCGAGCGCGCGGGCAAGATCGTGCGCGGCGTCTGCCGGGGCATAGGGCCGGCGCAGAGGATCAGCGCGGAAGGAACGCAGAACCTGTGCGGCCTGCCCGGTCAGGGCAGGGAGGTTCTGCGCAAAGCGCCTGTCCGCCTGAGCGAGCCAGACGTACAGACGGGAGGGATCCAGCGGAAATCCGGCGGGCGGCAGCGGCGCGGCGAGAAAAGGCCGTGCGTCGTCCAGCAACAGCGCACACAAGGGCAGCGCGCCTTCGCCGGAGAAGAGCGCACCCGCACGCTGACACAGCAGCTCCACATCGGGCCGCTCGCCGGCGCGCAGGAAGACCGGGACGGTGCGCTCGCTCAGCTGGAGGAGGAGCGAGGGGTCGTCCGGAAGATCGAACGTGTCGGCGATGATCAGAAAGACGGGAACATGCCGGCTTCGAGCCTGCGCAAACGCGTCGGCGCTGAACGGCGCGAAGGACAGGGCTGCGGGCGAACGAGGCTCCGGCGCAGAGTGGTCTGCCGTCGTTGGAGCGAAGCGCTGCACAGAGGCGGCGCCCGGAGGCATCAAAGAAACGCGCATGTGATCCCATCCTTTCCAAGAAGATGGAATCAGCATGCGCGTTTATCGCGTGATTTATGCGGTTCTGCCGTCAGGCCTCCTGTGTGCGGTCGCGCCGGAAGGGCCAGGCGGCCTCCTCAAGGGCGATGTCGCGGTGGGTGACGTTGACCATTTCGCCCAGCGCACGCAGATGCGCACAGAGCGCCTCGCTGATGGCGACAGAGCGATGCGCGCCGCCGGTGCAGCCGATGGCGATCATCAGGCGGCGCTTGCCCTCGCGCTGATACAGGGGAATGAGATAATCGACCATCGC
>JBJEUI010000150.1:0-10641 GCA_051883755.1 Candidatus Ventricola sp. | reverse complement strand
AGCGTGAGCATGAAGATCAGCGTGCCCGCGATCGTCATCACGCCGGTGAACAGCTGCGTAAAGCCCATCAGCAGGCCGTCGGCAAATGTGTCCACGTCCGCGATCATGCGGCTGACCACGTCGCCGGTGGGATGGCTGTCCAGGTAGGACAGCGGCAGCTGCTGGATGCGCGCAAACGCGTCGCGGCGGATGTCGCGCACGGTGGCGTAGGTCACGCGGTTGTTGAGGTCGCTCTGCAGCCATTGGGCGGCGGCCGTCAGCGCGATGCACAAGGCGATGGCGGCCAGCACCCGCGTGAGCGCGGCAAAGTCCACCTGGCCTGCGCCAATGATGCAGTCAATCGCACGGCCGACGAGGATGGGCACGTACAGCGTGAGCGCCACGACGATGAGCGCGAGGACCAGAGAGAAGAGCAGCTTGGGCAGATGCGGACGGATGTAGCGCATCACGCGCGAGAGCACGGCGCGCTGCTCAGATTTGTCGATCTTGTTCTTAGCCATGCTGCACCGCCTCCTCTTTGCCGTACTGGGATGCGTAAATTTCCTGATAGACCGGGCAGGACGCCAGCAGCGCCTCGTGCGTGCCGATGCCGGCCACGCAGCCGTCGTCCAGCACGATGATCTGGTCCGCGAAGCGCACGGAGGACGCGCGCTGGGAGACGATGAACGTCGTCGGCCGGTTGTCCATCTGGCGGATAGCGCGGCGCAGGCTGGCGTCGGTCGCGTAGTCGAGCGCGGAGGCGCTGTCATCGAGGATCAGGATGTCCGGCTTCTTGACCAGCGCGCGCGCAATCGTCAGGCGCTGGCGCTGGCCGCCGGAGAAGTTGCGCCCGCCCTGCTCCACCGGCTCGTCGAGCCTGCCGGGCTTGGCGGAAACCACATCCAGCGCCTGCGCGGTGGAAAGCGCGCTGAGCAGCTCCTGCTCGGTGGCGTTCTCGTTGCCCCAGAGCAGGTTGGAGCGGATGGTGCCCTTGAAGAGCACGGCCTTCTGCGGCACGATAGCGACGGCGTCGCGCAGCGTTTCCTTTTTCAGCTCGCGCACGTCGACGCCGCCCACGCGCACGCAGCCGCTCGTGGCGTCGTAGAAGCGCGGGATGAGGCTGATGAGCGAGCTCTTGCCGCTGCCCGTGCCGCCGATGACGCCGATGGTCTCGCCGGGCCGGGCGCTGAAGGAAATATGCTCCAGCGCGTCCGCGCCGGCGCCCTTGTAGTGCAGGGACACGTCCTCAAATGCGACGCTGCCGCGCGCGCTGCTGACAAACGCCTTGCTGCCGTCCTGCTGGGAGGACTGCACGTCAAGCACCGCGCTGATGCGGTCGCCGCAGGCCCAGGCCTTGGTGAGCAGGATGATGAGGTTGGCCATCTTCACCAGCTCCACGAGGATCTGGCTCATGTAGTTGTACAGCGCGATGACCTCGCCCTGCGAAAGCGTGCCCATGTTCACGCGCACCGCGCCGCTGTAGATGAGCGCGATGACCGCTGCGTTGATGACCACGTAGGTTAGCGGGTTCATGCTGGCGGAGATGCGGCCCACGGCCAGCTGCAGGCGGGTGAGCAGCTGGTTGCGGCGCTCAAACTTCTCGGTCTCCGCGTCCTCCTTGCAGAAGGCGCGCAGCACGCGCACGCCGTTCAGGTTTTCGCGCGTGGCGGCGGTGACGCTGTCCAGCTGGCCCTGCACGGCGCGGTACCGGGGGATGGTGATCAGCATGATCGAGAAGACGATCACACAGAGCACGGCGATGACGGCGGCGAAGATCAGCGCGCAGCGTACGTCGATCGTAAACGCCATCACCATGGCGCCGAAGACCACGAACGGCGAGCGCAGCAGCAGGCGCAGACACATGTTCACGCCGGACTGCACCTGATTGACGTCGCTGGTCATGCGGGTGATGAGCGTGGAGGTGCCCAGCGTGTCCAGCTCCGTGTGGGAGAGCGTCTGGATGTGGGCCATCAGCGCGTGGCGCAGCCGGGTGGAAAAGCCGATGGCGGCCTTGGCGGCGAAATACTGCGCCGTCACCGCGGCCAGCAGGCCCACAAGGCCCAGCGCCGCCATGCACGCGACCATCCTGACGACATGCGCACGGTCGCCAGCGGCGATGCCGCGGTCGATGATGCTCGCCACGATCAGCGGGATGACGAGCTCAAACGACGCTTCCAGCAGCTTAAACAGCGGGCCGAGCACGCATTCGCGGCCGTAGCCCTTGAAATACACAAAGAGTTTCTTCAAATACATTCACCTGCTTTGCGGGAATTCATGGGAAAAGCATCCAAAACACTTCTATTATAAAGGAATTGCCGGATTTTTGCAACGCGTGCGGAGGAATTTGCGGCTTGATGGCGAAACGAATAGAGTTGAAATGGCAAATACAGGAGGTTTTTTCGATGAAGATTGCAGTGACCTACGACAACGGACAGATTTACCAGCACTTCGGCCATTGCGCCGTGTTCAAGCTCTATGAGGTGGAGGACGGCAAGGTTGTCTCCGACAAGGTGATCGACGCGACGGGCAGCGGCCACAGCCTGCTGGCGGGCTTCCTGATGATGAACGGCGTGGACGAGCTGATCTGCGGCGGCATCGGCGGCGGCGCACAGACGGCGCTCAGGAGCTTCGGCATCAGGATCCACGGCGGCGTGCAGGGCGATGCCGATGCGGCGGTTGAGGCGCTGCTGGCGGGCACGCTCGAGGCGAGCGACGCGCCCAACTGCAGCCATCACGATGCGCACCACGGCGCGGATCACGCGTGCGGCGAGCATGGCTGCGGCGAGGATCATGACTGCCATTGCCACTAAGTCAGATACGGGAAGCAAAAACGAGGATAGGCCGGACAGCGCAAAGCCGCTGCTGTGTTCAGGCCTGCTGAAACGGATGCACATGCGATGGACAAGGAAACAGAAAGCCGCAACATGGCTGGTATCCAGGCTGCACGGGGGTACAGATGAAAACCGGGAAGGAACTGAGCAGAAGATGGAAGGATCTTCTTGAAAAGGGAAAATGTCAGGATGCGGTCTTCTATACGGCGCTTTTGCTGACGGCATTGTTTCTCCTGTGGAAATGCCGGTATGGGTTCGGCAATATGGACGAAGCCTTTTACCTCACTGTTCCGCTGCGGCTGCTTCAGGGCGACGCGCTCCTTGTTCATGAGTGGCATCCTTCGCAGATGGCAGGCGTCTTGTCTCTTCCGGTGGTCTGGGTCTTGCGTATGCTGTGCGGAGGAACCGACGGCATCATTTTGGCGATGCGCTATGCCACGGTGGCGCTGCTCTGTGCGCTGTCGCTCTATGTTTATCATCGGCTGAAGCGATACAGCCGTATTGGCGCGGCCTGCGGAGCGATCAGCCTGGCCCTGTATATCCCTTACGGCATTACGGCGCTTTCGTATAATTCCATGGGCATCATGCTGATGGTGTTTTCGGGCACAGCGATGCTCGGAGATGCAGGACACAGGCATTCGCTTGTCCTGGCAGGCTTCAGCTATGCTGCAGCCTGCTTGTGCTGTCCATATTTAGCAGCTGTCTATGTGCTGTATCTTGCGGCAGTTTTGCTCAGCGCGCTTTACGTCCAAGGGATTCGGTGCCGCGGGAGGGGCGATTCGGCAGTTGCCCGGCTTGGCTGGTTTACGGCAGGGATCGCTGCTGCGGCCGTTCTGTTTGCGGCGTTTGTATTTTCCCGCGCATCGCTTATGGATGTTCTGCAGGCGCTACCGCACATCCTGGAGGATCCGGAGCATCAGCCGGTATCGATGACATCACGCATTGCAGGTTTTTTTCGGGCATTCCTGACGGCGACGCAGACTTCGGCCTGGATTTATACCCTGACGGCGATTCTCATGCTGATCTGCTGTCTGGATAAGAAAAGGGTCTCCCGCAAGGCGCTTTACTTTGGCATTGCCTGGGGCTGCACGGTTGTGCTGATGGTCAGCCATGCCTTACAACTGCGCTATCTGAATATGCTGATGTGGTCCATCAACGTATTGGGCCTGATGGCGGCGCTGCTGTCCGAGAAACGGAGCATTCGGCAGCTGTTTGCCTATCTGTGGGTTCCGGGCATGCTGTATGCCTTCTGCATCAACATGTCTTCCAACCAGCGGTTCTACGCCATTGCCTCGGCCTCGTCAGTCGCCTGCCTGGGCAGCATGGTGATGTGCGCAATCTTTCTGCAGGAGCTTGCACGGGAACAGCGCTCCGAAAAACAGCGCGTCCTCGCATGGGGAATGCTGGTTGTCGTGTTGGGTATTCAGTTGATCACTCAGGCGCAGCTGCGGCTGACAAGCGTGTTCTGGGAAAGCGGCATGGCCGATCAAACGGTTCTGCTGGAGGAAGGGCCTGAAGCGGGGCTGCTTGTTGCCGGGCAAAAGGCAGAGACATATGAAGCGAGTTTGGAGGAGATCGGGCAGCTGAGGGAGGAAGGCTTCAACCGCATGCTGTTTCTTTCGACGGACACCTGGGACTACCTGATGGGAGATTTTGAGATTTGCAGTTACTCTGCATGGCTGTCCGGCGTCAATGAGACGACGCTTCAGCGATTGCAGGCATATTATCAGCTTCATGAAGAGAAAATGCCGGATGCCGTCTATGCCAAGCTGGCGGACATGGGCATTGCGCTGCAGTTTTCGGAGATGTTTGATTATCAGGTTGAACGGACAACCGATCAGTCGATCGTTCTCAAAAAATAAGGACAGGACGCTGGCTGCAGCTGAGATCGGAACAAGGCATAAAGAGAGAAGCACCAGGCATGACGCCTTGGTGCTTTCCCTGCTTTTTGGAGTTGTCAGGCAGCACGCTTTACAGCACGATATCCCCCGGGTTATAGCCGTAGGGCAGCGGTTCTTCGGCAAGGAACGGGAAGGAATCGTCGCACAGCACCGGCAGGAACGCCGCGTAGGGCATCGTCGGGAACTCGCAGACGTAGTCGCTTGCGCCGAAGCAGCCGCCCTCCTTGCCGCGCAGGTTCAGGCCGCGGGCGAACTTGGTGTGATTGGAACAGTCGTGCACGACGATGGGCCACTTCTCCGCGTCTGCCATCTTCATGATTTTGAAGGTGATCTCGCGGCTCCAGATCGGGGAGATGTAGCCCAGACGCGCGATGTACAGGTTCTCGCCGTCGTAGTTGCCGATGTTGTTGGGGTTCAGGTGCAGCTCCGCACAGTTCATGAAGTCCAGACCGGTGGCGAGCACCTGCTCCTTCTTCTTCATGAACGCCTCGTAGAATTCCGGGGTCATCGGCGTCTCGACGCCGACGTAGGGAATGTACTTCTTCGCGATGCGGATGTTCTCGATCACCTTGTCGTGGCAGCCGCTCGCGCCGAGGTTGAAGCGCAGCTCGTCAAGCCCCGCTTCGCCCAGCGCCCGGAGGTTCTCCTCCGTGCACAGCAGGCCGTTGGTGTACATGTGCTGGTGAACGCCCGCTGCGTGGAACTTGGCGATGACGCCGTAGTATTTCTCGATCTCCATGAACGGCTCGAGGTACACATAGGAGACGCCGGTGGGCTTGTCCTGGATGGACAGGAGCAGGTCGAGGTCCTTCTCGTAGAACTTGGTGCCGCCGATCTGCCACATGCCCTCGCCGATGGGCGGGATGCGGTCGAGCTCGCCGTAGTTGTAGCAGAACTTGCACTGGATGTTGCACTTGTTCGTCTTGCGGATGGCGGACAGGCCCGTGCCGGTCAGACAGGATCGGCAGCCCTTCGAAAATTTGCTGTCATCGCCGACATAGTACGTGCGCCCGCCGAGCGTCTTCAGGCCCGGAATCCCGCGCATCAGCTGCTCGTTGCGCGCGTCCACCGCGGCCTCGATCTGGGCGAATGTCGCCAGGGCAATCTCCTGCTGGCGGGGAAGCAGCTCCTCGTCCTCAGGCAGAGAAGCGAAAAACTCGAACCACAGCAGCGCGTCCTTCTTGGAAATCTTCATGATATGAAATCCTCCTGCAAAAGGGTGTAAGCTAGGGCTTCAGTATAGCACGAAACCCCTTGCAGGGCAATCGGGAAGAACACCAGGGCGGCAGCCCAACGTTCCTCACTCGATGCTCGCGATGGCTTTTTTGAACTGGCTGCCAAACAGGAAGGCGGTGAAGGTGACCGCGAGGAGATCCGCGACAGGCTCGGCGAGGTAGACGCCCATGGTCTTGTCAGCAACCAGCTGCGGCACGAGGTAGATCAGCGGCAGGAGCAGCACGAACTTGCGCATGACGGCGACGATGATCGAGGACTTCGCATAGCCGATGGCGACGAAGGTCATCTGGCAGGCCAGCTGGATGCCGAAGATGAACAGCGCGCCGCAGTAGACGCGCAGGGCACGGACGGAGAAGGCGAGCAGCTGAGCATCGGCGGTGAACAGGCCCGCGAACGCCTGCGGGAACAGCTGAATCAGCGCCCAGAGGGAGACGGAGTAGATCAGGCTGACGGTCAGCAGCAGGCGGAAGGTCTGCTTCACGCGGCTGACGTTGCGCGCGCCGAAGTTGAAGCTGGTGATCGGCTGCGCGCCCTGCGCCAGACCCTGCAGCGGCAGCATGGCGAGCTGCATCACACTGGTCAGGATCGTCATCGCGCCGACGGCCACGTCGCCGCCGTAGCGCAGCAGCGAGGAATTGAAGCACACGGAGATGATGCTCTCGCTGGACTGCATGATGAACGGGGCTGCGCCCAGCGCGATGCAGGGCAGAACGATTTTCTTCCTGATGCGCAGGTTTTCGCGCCGGATGCGGATGGCGGACTTCCTTGAGCACAGGAACGACACGACCCAGAGGCAGCTCACGCCCTGGGAGAGGATCGTCGCCAGCGCCGCGCCGCGCACGCCCAGGTTCAGCACGAAGATGAACAGCGGATCGAGCACAATGTTGAGCACCGCGCCGATGAGCACGGTGAGCATGCCGGTTCTGGCAAAGCCCTGCGCGGTGATGTACATGTTCATCGACAGCGTCAGCTGCACGAAGAGCGTGCCCAGCGCGTAGACGCTCATGTAATCCGCGGCATAGGAAATGGTGTTTTCGCTCGCGCCGAAGGCCAGGAGCATCGGCCTGGCGAAGAGCAGCAGCACCACGGTCGTGATCAGCGAGACGATGACCTGCAGGGAAAAACAGCCGCCGAGCGTCTTTTCCGCGCTGTCCGGGTCGCCCTGTCCCATGAAGATGGACGCGCGCGGCGCGCCGCCTGCGCCGATCAGCGCGGCAAACGCGGAGACGAACAGGATGATGGGCATGCACACACCCACGCCGGTCAGCGCCAGATTGCCGGAGCCCGGCATGTGGCCGATGTAGATGCGGTCCACGATGTTGTAGAGCATGTTGATCAGCTGCGCGGCGACCGTGGGCAGGGAAAGGCGGAGCAGCAGCCGGCCGACCGGCTCCGTTCCGAGAAACGCATTGTCATTCTTCTGCATGGTGAGCCTTCTTTCAAAAAGCATGATATACGATCATAGCGTGGACAAACCGCCTTGTCAAGATGCGGAAAGATCGGGTCAGCGGTTGAAAAAAGCGGTCAGGCGTGGGATAATGTCCTCAGGAAAGGGGGAAACGGCATTGGACGGCGTTATGGAGCTTCAGGCGATGATCGACCGGGCAAGGCGCATCGTGTTCTTCGGCGGCGCAGGCGTGAGCACGGCGTCGGGGATCCCGGATTTCACCGGGGATAATGGACTGTACCGGCAGAAGTACGGCGATCTCACGCCGGAGATGATGCTTAGCCAGTCGTTTTTCTATCTGCATCCCGATCGGTTCTACGCGTTTTACCGCGAGCACATGCTCCATCCGCAGGCGCAGCCCAACGCCGCGCACCGCAAGCTCTATGCGCTCGAGCGCGCGGGGAAGCTCGCCGGGCTGATCACGCAGAACATCGACGGCCTGCACCGGCAGGCGGGCAACCGCTATGTCTACGAGCTGCACGGCAGCGTCCACGAAAACCGCTGCATCGAGTGCGGGCGGCTCTATGGCCTTGACTACATCCTGAAGACCCAGGGCGTGCCCAAATGCAGGGACTGCGGCGGCGTGGTGAAGCCGTCCGTCGTGCTCTACGGCGAGGCGCTGGATCACTACGTGAGCACCGGCGCCTGCCGGGAAATTGCGCGCTGCGACCTGCTGATCGTCGCGGGCACGAGCCTGACGGTGGAGCCTGCGGCCTCGATGATCGCCTATTTCCGCGGCGGCAGCCGGAAGATGGCCGTCATCAACCGGGACAGCACGCAGGCGGACAGCCGGGCCGATCTGGTGCTGCGCGGCGACATCGCGGAAGTGATGGATGCGATTTGCGTAAGAGACATTTGAAATCGGCGTAAAGTGTGGTATGATGGACACAGCATATCGGTGCAGAATAAACACATCACAAAGGAGCATGACCCTATGGGCATCGTGGTGATCGGCGCGGCATTTGTGGATATCAAGGGCTTTCCCCAGGACAATTACATTCCCGACGGGCGCAATGTGGGCCGGGTGGAGTACATCCACGGCGGCGTGGCGCGCAACGTGGTGGAGGATATCGCCAACGTGGAGCTCAGGCCGACGTACCTGGGCATCGTGGACGACACGCCGATGGGGGCGGCTGTGGTGCAGAAGCTCAGAAATCACAAGGTCAACTGCGACTATGTGATGACGCTCCCGGACGGCATGGGCACGTGGCTGGCCGTGTTTGACAACAACGGCGATGTGGCGGGCTCCATCTCCAAGCGCCCGAACATGCTGCCGCTGGTCGATCTGCTGGAGGAGAAGGGCGACGAGATCTTTGCGGGCGCCGACTCGGTGGTGCTGGAGGTCGATCTGGACAAGGCGCTGGTCAAGAAGGTGCTGGAGCTGGCCAAGAAGCACGGCAAAAAGCTCTTTGCGCTGGTCTCCAACATGAGCCTGGCGGCGGAGCGCCGCGACTTCCTCAAGCAGTTTGACTGCTTCATCTGCAACAAACAGGAGGCGGGCATGTTCTTCTTCGACGATTACAGCGACAGGAGCCGTGAGGAGATGCGCGACATCCTGGCCGAGAAGGTCGTGCAGGCGCAGATCCCGGCGATGGTGATCACCCTCGGCGGCGAGGGCGCGGTCTACGCGGACATGCAGGGCACAAAGGGCTGCTGCCCTGCCATCGATGTGCAGGTCAAGGACACCACCGGCGCAGGCGACGCATTTTGCGCGGGCGTGTCCATCGGCCTCACCTACGGCAAGAGCCTGCCGGACGCGATTGACATCGGCGCGCAGCTGGCCGCGTCGGTCATTACCTCCAGTGAGAACGTCTGCCCGCGCTTCCTGCCCAGGGAGCTGGGGCTGGAGATCGAGGTCGGGGCGTGAAGCTGCGGCGATGCATAGTTGAATCAAAGGCGCTGCCTCTCATGGCCTGTTTCAGCCATGCTGAGGCAGCGCCTTTTCCTGCGCAAAAAAACGCGCGGAGGTCATCCGCGCGCTGTCAGGGGGAATCACAGATCAAGCTTCATGTCGCCCTCGCGGATCCAGCCGCGCTTTTCAAGCACGCGGCACAGGAGCGTGCTGAGCACGGCGGGCAGGATGAAGCAGATCAGCAGCAGGCCGATCCAGTCCATCGGCGTGATGGCGGCCTTCGTGCCGGCGGCAATGTCGCTCACCCAGCCGGTGTACACGCCGATCTGGCCGACAAAGCCGCAGGTGCCCATGCCGGAGGAGACGGGCGAGCCGTTCATCTGGAGCTTGAAGACGCAGGTGGCCAGCGGGCCGGTGATCATCGAGGCCAGCGTCGGCGGGATCCAGATGCGGGGATTTTTGAGGATGTTGGGCATCTGCAGCATGCTGGTGCCCACGCCCTGCGCCACGAGGCCGCCCCAGCGGTTTTCCCGAAAGCTCATCACGGCAAAGCCGACCATCTGCGCGCAGCAGCCCGCCACCGCGGCGCCGCCGGCCAGGCCGGTGAGGCCGAAGGCCGCGCAGATCGCGGCGGAAGAGATGGGCAGGGTGAGCGCGATGCCGATGAGCGCGGAGACGAGCATGCCCATGAAGAAGGGCTGCAGCTCCGTGGCCCACATGATGGCCAGGCCGACGGCGCGCGCGGCGCTGCCGATGGGCGCGGCGATCAGCTGCGCGACGGCGATGCCCGCAATGACGGTGACGCAGGGCGTGACGAGGATGTCGATGCGGGTCTCCTTGGAGACGAGCTTGCCCAGCTCGGCGGCGATGATGGTGACGGCGTAGACCGCCAGCGGGCCGCCCGCGCCGCCCATGGCGTTGGCCGCAAAGCCCACGGGGATCAGCGAGTAGAGCACCAGCGGCGGGCAGCGCAGCGCGCTGCCGATGGCCACGGCGATGCCCGGGCCGACCATCGCGGAGGCGAGGCCGCCGACGGTGTAGGAGACCGTGCCGACGGAGACGATGGGCGCGGTCAGAAAGCCGATGTGCAGCTGCTGGCCGAGGGTGTTGAGGATGGTGCCCACCAGCAACGTGCAGAACAGGCCCTGGGCCATGGCGCCGAGCGCGTCTACGCCGTACTGCTTGAAGGAGCAGACGATGCCCTTGCGGGCGAGAAAGGCTTTGATTTTATCCATAGTTGTGCGCTTCCTTTGCTTCAGAACGAAATTTCCTTGGTCTTGGAGAACTTCATGAACAGCAGCAGCGACGCGGTGGTGACCGCCAGCAGGATGGTGGAAATCGCGGAGGCGACGCCGTCGTTGCCCTGCACCACGTTGGTGTAGATGGCCAGCGTCA
>JBJEUI010000149.1:0-10682 GCA_051883755.1 Candidatus Ventricola sp. | reverse complement strand
ACAGCGCGCTGCCGCTGCTGGACATGAAGCACATCGGCGCGCGCATCGAGCCGGGTGCGATCATCCGCGACCGCGTGGAGATCGGCGACGGCGCGGTCATCATGATGGGCGCGATCATCAACATCGGCGCGGTGATCGGCGCGGGCACCATGATCGACATGGGCGCCGTGCTGGGCGGCCGCGCGATCGTGGGCAAGAACAGCCATGTCGGCGCGGGCGCAGTCCTCGCGGGCGTGGTCGAGCCGCCGAGCGCCAAGCCGGTGACCGTCGGCGACAACGTGCTCATCGGCGCGAACGCCGTCATCATCGAGGGTGTGAGCGTGGGCAACAACGCCGTGGTCGCGGCGGGCGCGGTGGTGACGCAGGACGTGCCGGAGAACGCGGTGGTTGCGGGCGTTCCGGCGCGCGTCATCAAGATGAAGGACGAGAAGACCAACAGCAAGACCGCGCTGGTGGACGCGCTGCGCGAGCTGTGATTCTCTGTGCGCGCGAAGCGCCGGAGGCATGGAACGCGGAGGGGCCGACGGCGACCCGGGCAACTCTGCAAACGCAGCCTGAACAGGCTCAGTTGAGAAGAGAACCGGCAGAATGAATGAAGCGCATGGAAGCCTGCTTGCAGCAGATTTCCATGCGTTTTTTAGCGGACAGCAAATTGCGGTAAGAATCCTGCAGCGGGCACGGCCTGCTTTTCAGTGCCTGCAGTCACGTAGAACATGCCGAAAACACCCTGAAATACGCAGATGCGTAAACGCATTTGCGGAGAATCCCCTATCATAATCGTCAGGTGATGATATGACAGTCAAAGACGCGGTGGCGCAGCGATTTGCGCAGATCTGCCGCAGCCGGGAAATCAGCATGAACGAGCTGGCTACGCGCTCCGGCGTGACGCCCTCGACGGTGTACAGCATGATGGACGCGCGCAGAAGAGAGCTTTCGATCACGACCATCAAGAAGCTGTGCGACGGGCTGGACATGACGCTGGGAGAGTTCTTCTCGACGGAGGATTTCGACAGGCTGGAGCAGGAAATCAAGTGATATGAGTGAAAAGGACGGGCGCAGATGAACGGCAGAAAACGGATACTGACGGCGGGTGTGCTGGTGGCGATTCTGGTCCTTGTGCTGGTGCCGCTGACGCATCTGCTTTCCAAAGGACAGGATGCGGCGCAGGAACAGGCGCCTGACAGCGTGGAAGCGATGCTGAATCTCCTGGCGCAGAGCCAGAAATACCGCGCGGACATTGCGGTGGAGCCGATGCTGGAGATGGAGGATATCTGGGCCATCGAGGATGTGCGTGAGGAGAGCGAAGCGCCGCTGGTCAAGGGCATGCGCAACGGCGATCAGGAGATGGGTTACGACGCTGCGAGCGATACGTTCTACTGCACCATCGGCATGGAAACAGGCGAAACCTGGCCGGAGCTGGCGCTCTTTGCCCAGGGCGCTGACGATGCCCAGAACCTGCACATCGTCTGGGTGGACGATTACGGCTACGACTACGCCAGCGATGCCGTGCGCGAGGGCTGGCGGTATGAGCTGCTGGCGTATACGGATACGGAATTTGCGTACTTCGGCGTGGTGTTTACGGGCTTGCCGATTGTGATGCTGCACGTGGACGGCGGCGCCGAGGCGCTGGGCGAGGAATACACAGCGGCGAGCTTCGCGGTCTCCGGAGCGGGCTATGAGGGCGTGACCTCCGGCGCGATGGTGCATCTGCGCGGCGGCGGATTTGTGAAGGAATACCCCAAGTATTCCTACCGGGTGGAGCTGCACACGCTTTCGACCCACGGCGATGAAAAGAGCAGCGTGAGCGTGCTGGGCATGCCTGCCGATTCGGACTGGATTCTCATCTCCAATGCGGCGGACAGCACCTGCTCGCGCAATGAGCTGGCGTGGAGCATCTGGCGTGACTGGAACGAAGACGGACAGGGCTTCATGATCCAGCAGACGCGAATGGTCGAGGTGTTTGTCGATGATGAGTACGTCGGCCTCTACCAGCTCATGCAGCGCATCAACGTGCGGGAGGAGATCGTCCGCATGGGCGGCAATCTGGACACGGACTACTGTGTTCGCGTGATCAAGGATGCCAACATCGAGAAGCGCCCGGTGATTAACCTGATGGACAGCCTCGATTACTGGTTGGAGCTGCGCTATGCGCCCCGGCACGTATCGGCCCAAAACGCCTTTGCTCAGTTTAAGCCGCTCTGGCAGATGACGACGCGTGCGAAGCAGCACGAATTGTGGATTGACGACGAAGCATTTGTGGAAATGGCTGAACAGTGCCTTGACGTGCGTGAAATGATCGACTTCTTCCTGTTTACGCAGGCGGCGGGCCTTGGCCACGACAATGTATTCAACAACGTCTACATGTGGGCGCTCAGGCAGGGAGACCACTATGTGTACCATTTCTCGCCCTGGGACATGGACATGGCGTTTATCAAGATGCTGGGCTCCGAGGACGATACGCTGAACCTGTATCTGTTTCAGATCACACGCATGATGGATCTGGACATCGGCGGCGCGCGGCAGATGATCCGCGATGTCTGGAATGAAAAACGGGCGACGATCCTGACGGACGACGCGATGTATCAGCGCTTTGACGCGTTTGAGGAGATGATCAATGCGTCCGGCGCGTACCTGCGCGAATCGGAAAAGTGGTACGGCGGTGCGCGGGAGCTGAACATCGCGGAGATTCAGGCCTTTGCGGTGGAGCATCTGCACACGATCGACCGGGGGATCGGGTACCTATGGCCGATTGATGGGGAGGAAACGCAGGATAAATAAGACAGTGGGCTGCTGCGCAGGCGCTGCCTGATTGCGTATGGATACGAAAGGAGAAGCTGTGCCGGAATGAAGCGGTTTGTAAGGCTGCGCCTTCTGCCGGGCATGACGGCGCTTTTGCGCATGGAAGCGAGAGAATCGCCGGGATGAACCTGGCGGGCGAATGACAGAATCATTTGGAAAGGCTGAATGCTCGATGAGATTTCGGATGCTATTGGCGATTGCGGCGCTTGCGCTGGTTGTGGCCGGCGTGGTGGCGGTTGCTTCGCCGTATGCGCCGGCAGCGGCGCCTGCGCCGGAGGATCTTGAGGAAATCTGGGAGATTGAAGACACACGCGAGGCGAGCGATGCGCCGCTGGTGACGGCGCTGGAGATGAACGGCGCGCCGCTGGCCTATGACGCGGAGAGCAGCACGTTCTACTGCACGCTGGGCATGGACAATGGGGAAGCATGGCCGCAGATCAGCCTGACTGCGCCGGACGCGGAGGACGTGCAGCTGGTGTTTGTGGACGACTACACCTACGACTGGTGCAGCGACGCGATCCGGGACGGCTATGCGTACGAAGTGATCGCGTACACGGAGGAGGCGTATTCGTACTTCAGCATCGTCTTCACCGGGCTGCCGCAGCTGTGCATCTACACGGACGGACAGGAGATCACGACGGAGGATACGAACGTCCGCGTGACGGTGGCAGACGGCGGCGAGGCGGCGCTTGACACCACGGCGCGCACGCACCTGCGCGGTGCCTCCACGCTGCTGTTTGACAAGAAGAACTATCGGGTTGAGTTTACGCGCGAGAGGAACGGCGAAAGCACAAAAACAGGAGTCTTCGTGCCTGGCTTTGGCGTGGCCAACGATCTGGTGCTGCTGCCCTGCTGGAACGACGAGACGAAGATGCGCGACAGGCTCAGCTGGGATCTTTGGAACGAGCTTGCGGTGGAGGGCGAGTCCTTTGGCGCGCGCAGGACGGCGTATGCCGAGGTGTTTGTCGACAATGCGTACGTCGGGCTGTACCTGATGATCGAGCCGGTGGATGTGGAGGCGGAGCTGGCGAAGGCGGGCAGCGGGCATCTGGAGACGGACAGCGTGTACCGCACGGCGACGCTGAGCCTGTCCCGCGACCGTGAATCCTACGCTCATCCGCACCGCGCCAATGCGGGGTACGAGCTGTACTACGCTCCGCCCGATGCGCAGAGCTTTGAGGAGAGGTTTGCGGGCCTTAACGCGTATATCGAGCTGACGAAAATCGAAGATGACGAGGAATTTGCAGCGCGTGCGCTGGAAATCATCGACATGGACAACATGCTGCGCTATGTGCTGCTGATGCAGGGCGCGGCGATCTGCGACAACTTCTTCAACAACATGTACATCTGGGCGCAGCAGGCGCCGGACGGCGGCGTGACCTACCGGTTTTCGCTGTGGGATCTGGATATGTCCTGGGGCCTTGAGCGGGACGAGATCGGCGAGGAGTATCAGCGCTGGCTCTTCTTCCCCGTGGCGGACAGAATGCTGAACCTCGACGTGGGCGGTATCCGTCAAAAGGCGTACGACATGTGGCAGGAGATGCGTGCCGGCATCTTCAGCATGGAGGCGCTGGAGGCGAGGCTGGAGGAATATTCGGCGCTGCTGGAGGGAAGCGGCGCGCTGGTGCGAGACCTGAAGCGTTGGGCGGAAAACACCGCCTTTCCGGATACCTACGAATTCATCACCTTTGCGGCCATGCGCTGGCCGCTGATTGACAAGGCCATGGAGCTGCTGGTGACGACGGACGGACCGGTCGACTTCCTTTCGCAGACCCAATACGAGGGAAAGGCAGGAGATCTCTTTCCTGCACAGGGAGAGCATGAAGAATGAAGATCAAGCTGATGCTGGGCATGCTGGCGATGGCGGCGCTGCTGGCGTGCACGGTGGTATTTCTTTCGCCGTATGCGCCGGCGGTTGGGCCGGTGACGGAGATCGAGGAGATCTGGGCGATCGAGGATGCGCGCGAGGAGAGCGATATGCCGCTGGTGACCTGTCTGGAGAACAACGGCATGCGCCTGGGCTACGACGCGCAGGAAAACACGTTCTACTGCCCGATCGGCCTTGGGAACGCAGACGCCTGGCCGCAGCTGCACCTGACCGCGCCGAATGCGAAGGGCGTGCAGCTGTGCTTTGTCGATGACTACGGCTACGATTGGTGCGACGAGGCTGTGCGGGAGGGATATGCCTACCAGATTCTGGCCTATACGGCGGAACAATTCTGGTATACCCAGGTGGTCTTTACGGGCCTGCCTGTCATCTGCCTGGAGACGGACGCAGAGATCAGCCGGGAAGAGCAGCTGGGGTTTGCGGCGATCAGCGCAGACGGCGCCGAGCCGATTCAAGCGGATGCGCGGATCAGCTATCGCGGAGCCGGCACATACGTCTATGACAAAAAGGGATACAGGATCGAATTCGCGGGCAACAGCCGCGGAGGCAGGCTCGAGTATGACGTGCCGGGAATCGGCATGGAGAGCAAGCTTGCGCTCCTGCCGATGACGCTGGATGCCATCATGATGCGCGAAAAGCTTAGCTGGGATCTGTACGCAGCCGTTGCCGGGAAGGACACGCTCTTCAGCCCGAGAAAGACGCAGTATATCGAGCTGTTCGTCAATGACGAATATGCCGGCGTTTACCTGATGATCAATCTGCCGGACATCCAGAAGGAAATGAGACTGGCAGGCGAAAGCCATGTGCGCAATGACAGCCTCTACCGCACGACCTATATGCCCCTGGAAAAGGAACGCATGGTGGTGCCCGACCCCTTGGAGCCGGGGAGCGAGATGGGCTATGAGCTGCACAGAAGCACCAGCCCCGGCCACGAGTTTGACGCGCTGCAGCCGTATCTGGCGCTGTGCACAGAACAGGACGATGCGCTGTTTGAGCGACGCGTGCTTGAGGTGATTGATCTGGATCAGATGCTGCGCTACGACCTGTTCGTACAGGCCTGCGGCCTGACGGACAATTTCCGCAACAACATGTACATCTGGGCGGAAAAGACGGACGCAGGGATCTGGTACACGTTTTGGCCGTGGGATCTTGACCAGAGCTGGGGGCTGTATCCGAAGAAAATCGGTGAAGGCTTCGACTGCTGGCTGTATTTCCCGTTTTTTGACAGAATTATCAATCTGAATGCCGGTGGAGCGAGAGGCCGGCTTGCACAGATCTGGCGGGAGATGCGGGAGGAAATCTTTACGCAGGAGAATGTGGCGGGCCTTCTGGAGCAGTATACCAATGAGCTGTCGGAATCCGGCGCCATGATGCGCAACGAAGCCAGGTGGAATGTGGGCATGTCTTATCCGGACGGACAGAACATCGTGGATTTTGCGGCGACGCGCTTTGCGTTCATGGATGAATTCACCGAGATGATTGCCGGCACGGATGAGCCGCTGGCTCTCCTTGAGGCATCCCGCGGCGACACAAAGGACATCCCGGCGGTTGGCGAATGAGCGGACGGCGCCGTTTTTGCCGCGTGCGCAGCATCAAACGCCGCACGACAAAATTTAACATTTACGCAACAATCGGCGTTTTTTCAGTTGACAGATGGTTTTTTAAGTGGTATGATGACTATGTTTGCTGTGCAGCCTCCATAGGGGAGTTCTGCGCACTGGACACAGTGAAAGGAAGAATGGACTTATGCATGAAGCTCTTGCCGACGCTGATCGACGAGTAGTTGGAACCAAGCAGCTGCTGCGCGCGCTGGACGAGGGAAGGATTGCCCACGCCTATGTCGCAAGCGATGCGGACCTGCTTCTGACCAAACGCGTGGCGGACCGCTGCTACGACATGAACATCCCCTGCACGCAGGTGGAATCCATGGAAAAGCTCGGGCGCGCCTGCGGCATCGACGTGAAGGCAGCAGCTGCCGGCCTGCTCAGGTAAGCGGCGGGCGGTGCACGTGAACCGGCAGCCACCGGCTGGCCGGCTCTTTTGGCGCGAAAGCGCACCGATATGACTCCGCACACGCGGGTTCATATAGATATATCAGCAAGAAGTGTTCCAAGATTTTGAAAGAAACATAGGAGGTGCTTCCATGCCTACGATCAACCAGTTGATCCGCAACGGAAGAAAAGCGATCGCTGCAAAGCCGACCGCCCCTATCCTGCAGAAGTGCCCGCAGAAGCGCGGCGTCTGCCTCTCTGTCAAGACCACGACCCCGAAGAAGCCGAACTCCGCGCTCCGTAAGATCGCCCGTGTTCGCCTGACCAACGGCGTCGAAGGTACCTGCTACATCCCGGGCATCGGCCACAACCTGCAGGAGCACTCCGTTGTGCTCATCCGCGGCGGCCGTGTTCGTGACCTGCCTGGCGTTCGTTACCACATCATCCGCGGCGCGCTGGATGCTGCCGGCGTGGCCAAGCGCATGCAGGCCCGCTCCAAGTACGGCGCGAAGCGCCCGAAGAAGTAATTCCCCCAAGGATTTCTTCAAGGGACATACTGGTGGCGCCCTCCCAGTATCGGAGGTGTCGTCGGCCCGCGAGGGTGGCCGGCCGCGAAGCAGAGGACAATCAGACGTGTTGGAACAGCGCCTGAAACGCCTCTGCGGGCAGGGCCGTGTGCTAGATCCGCAGAAAACCTGCCGCTTTTGCTGAGGCGGCGGCGATGCGGCCGAACGGGCCATGCTGCAAGAAAACAGGAGCGAAGCGCAAACGCGCCGCTCCGGACAATGACCAGGAGGGTTATCCCATGCCGAGACGTGGATTTGTACCGAAGCGTGAAGTGCTGCCGGATCCGGTTTATGGCACCACGATCGTTACCAAGCTGATCAATCAGATCATGCTCGACGGCAAGCGCGGCATCGCGCAGTCCGTCTGCTATGACGCGTTCACCATGCTGGCCGAGAAGACCGGCAAGGACGCGATGGAAGTGTTCAACGCGGGCCTGCAGAACATTCTGCCGAGCCTGGAGGTCAAGGCCCGCCGCGTTGGCGGCGCGACCTATCAGGTCCCGATCGAGATCCGCCCGGAGCGCCGTCAGACCCTGGCGCTGCGCTGGCTGGTTGACTTCTCCCGCAAGCGCGGCGAGAAGACCATGGCCGAGCGCCTGTGCGCGGAGATCATCGACGCCAGCAACAACACCGGCGCCGCTGTCAAGCGTAAGGAAGAAATGCACCGCATGGCCGAGGCCAACAAGGCTTTCGCCCACTATCGCTGGTAATTTCTTGTGTATGGCTGCGGCGGCATAGGCTGCCGCGGCTTCAGTAAAAAGGAGATTGAACATGGCCAGAACCCATGAACTGAACATGGTTCGCAACATCGGCATCATGGCTCACATCGACGCCGGCAAGACGACCACCACCGAGCGTATTCTGTTCTACACCGGTAAGAATCGTAAGATCGGCGAGACCCATGAAGGCTCGGCGACCATGGACTGGATGGCTCAGGAGCAGGAGCGCGGCATCACCATCACCTCCGCCGCCACCACCTGCTACTGGAAGGGCCATCGCCTGAACATCATCGACACCCCCGGCCACGTCGACTTCACCGTCGAGGTTGAGCGCTCTCTGCGCGTCCTGGACGGCGCTGTCGCTGTCTTCTGTGCCAAGGGCGGCGTCGAGCCGCAGTCTGAGACTGTCTGGCGCCAGGCTGAGCACTATCATGTTCCGCGCATGGTGTACGTCAACAAGATGGACATCATGGGCGCGAACTTCTACCGCGTGGTGGACATGCTGCACGAGCGTCTGCACGCGAACGCACATCCGATCCAGCTGCCGATCGGCTCTGAGAGCACCTTCCGCGGCATCGTCGACCTGCTGACCATGCGCGCCGAGGTGTACTACGACGATCTGGGCAAGGACTATCGCGACGAGGACATCCCCGCCGAGATGATGGAGGACGCCCAGCTCTATCGTGAGCAGCTCATCGAGGCCCTGGCGGACATCGATGACGTGATCATGGAGAAGTACATGGAGGGCGAGGAGCCGACCATCGACGAGATGAAGGCCGCCATCCGCAAGGGCACTATCGACTGCAAGTTCTTCGCCGTGACCTGCGGCACCTCTTACCGCAACAAGGGTGTTCAGCCGATGCTGGACAACGTCGTTGCCTACATGCCGTCCCCGGTGGACATCCCGCCGGTCAAGGGCTTTGACCCGAAGACCGATGAGGAGATCACCCGCGAGGCCGACGACAACGCGCCGTTCTCCGCGCTGGCGTTCAAGATCATGACCGACCCGTTCGTGGGCAAGCTGTCCTTCGTGCGCGTGTACTCCGGTCAGATCACCTCCGGCTCCTACGTGCTCAACTCCACCAAGGGCAAGCGCGAGCGCCTGGGCCGTCTGCTCCAGATGCACGCGAACAACCGCGAGGAGATCGAGGAGATCCGCACGGGCGACATCTGCGGCGTTGTCGGCTTCAAGGACACCACCACCGGTGACTCCCTGTGCGACGACAAGAACCCCATCATCCTGGAGAAGATGGAGTTCCCGGAGCCGGTTATCCAGGTCGCTATCGAGCCGAAGACCAAGGCCGGCCAGGAGAAGATGATTCTGGCGCTGCTGCGTCTGGCCGAGGAGGATCCGACCTTCAAGACCTTCACCAACCAGGAGACCGGTCAGACCATCATCGCCGGCATGGGCGAGCTCCATCTGGAGATCATCGTCGACCGTCTGCTGCGCGAGTTCAAGGTCGAGGCGACCGTCGGCGCGCCGCAGGTCTCCTATCGCGAGACCATCCGCAAGAGCGCCAAGGCCGAGGGCCGCTATGTCCGTCAGACCGGCGGCAACGGCCAGTACGGTCACTGCTGGATCGAGATCTCTCCGGTCGAGCCGGGCGAGGGCTACTCCTTCGCCAACGACACCGTCGGCGGCTCCATCCCGAAGGAGTTCATCGCCCCGATCGACGCCGGTATCCAGGAGGCTGCCAAGAGCGGCCCGCTGGGCGGCTACGAGGTCGTGGACTTCCACGTCTCCTGCTACGACGGTTCCTACCACGACGTCGACTCCTCCGAGGTCGCGTTCAAGATTGCCGGTTCCATGGCCTTCAAGGCGGCTATCGCCAAGGCCGATCCTGTGCTGCTTGAGCCGATCATGAAGGTGGACGTGACCGTGCCGGAGGATCACATGGGCGACGTCATCGGCGACCTGAACGCTCGCCGCGGCCGCGTCGAAGGCATGGAGAACATCCCGGGCGGCACCGCGATGATTCACGCGATGGTTCCGCTGGCCGAGATGTTCGGCTACTCCACCTCTCTGCGTTCCCGTACGCAGGGCCGTGGTGTGTACAGCATGCAGCCCGCTCACTACGAGCCGGTCCCGCGCTCCATCCAGGAGAAGGTCTGCGGCGGCAAGGCTGCGAAGTAATTCCCGTATCCAAAGGGCTTGCCCGCGCATGAGTGCGGGCAGCCTATGATCAATATGCCGGCAACCCCGGCACATGGAGGAAAGCTAAAATGGCGAAGCAAAAGTTTGAGCGCACGAAGCCGCACGTTAACATCGGCACCATCGGCCACGTTGACCACGGCAAGACGACCCTGACCGCGGCCATCACCATGGTCCTGTCCACCTTCGGCGAGGCGCAGGCGATGCGCTATGACGACATCGACAAGGCGCCGGAAGAGAAGGCCCGCGGCATCACGATCAACACCGCGCACGTTGAGTACGAGACCGCGAAGCGTCACTACGCGCACGTTGACTGCCCCGGCCACGCCGACTATGTCAAGAACATGATCACCGGCGCCGCGCAGATGGACGGCGCGATCCTGGTGGTTTCTTCTCCGGACGGCCCGATGCCGCAGACCCGTGAGCACATCCTGCTGGCCCGTCAGGTCGGCGTTCACTACATCGTTGTCTTCATGAACAAGACCGATATGATGGACGACGAGGAGCTGCTCGAGCTGGTTGAGATGGAGATCCGCGAGCTGCTGAGCTCCTACCAGTTCCCGGGCG
>JBJEUI010000148.1:0-2084 GCA_051883755.1 Candidatus Ventricola sp. | reverse complement strand
TAGTCCAGCCCTCTGCCGATGAAGAACACGTCCTTGCAGGCCGCCATCTTGTTGGCAAACCACTGCACGCGCTCCTTATCGGAGAGAACGCGCTCAATCTTGTCCGGCAGGGCCTGCATGTCGTCCACCAGCTGCGTCTGCCGCGCCTCGTCGATCTGGCCGCGCACGGCCGCCAGCTTGACTGCGATGAGATACAGCGCGCACAGCTGCGTCGAGTAGGCCTTCGTCGTCGCCACGGAAATCTCCGGGCCCGCCCAGGTGTACATGACCGCATCCGCCTCGCGCGCAATCGACGAACCTACGACATTCACCACCGCCAACGTGCGCACGCCGCGCGCCTTGCACAGGCGCAGCGCCGCCAGGGTGTCCGCCGTCTCACCACTCTGGCTGATGAAGATCACCAGGCCGTTTTCCTCCAGAATCGGATTGCGGTAGCGGAATTCACTCGCCAAATCGACCTCGCAGGGAATGTGCGCCAGCTGCTCCATGACGACCCGGCCCACGCAGGCCGCATGATACGCCGAACCGCAGCCAACCATATAGATGCGGGAAATCCCGGCAAGGTCCTCGTCGGTCAGGCCGGTTTCGCTCAGATCGATAAAGCGCTTGTCCTCCTCTTCCTTGATGCGCGGGGACAGCGTATCACGGACAGCGCGCGGCTGCTCGTGGATCTCCTTCATCATGAAGTGCTCATAGCCGTCCTTTTCGGCGGCAGCGGCGTCCCACTTGATCTCCGTAACCGGCTTTTCAATCTCCTCACAGTCGATGTTGTAGATGTGGCGCTCGTCCCTGGTCAGGCAAGCGATCTCATCGTTGCCGATGTACACCACATTGCGCGTGAGGCTGAGCACCGCGGGCACGTCGGAGGCGATCATATGGCCGTGCATCTCGTCCATGCAGCAGCCCACGATCAGCGGGCTGTCCTTACGGGCGGCATACAGCACGCCCGGCTGATCACCGAAGAGAATGCCCAGCGCATAGCTGCCGCGCACGCGGATCATCAGGTGATGAATCGCATTCAGCGCACGCTCGCGCGGCGACAGCCCGCTGCCCATGCTCTCCGCGTAATAGCTGTCCAGCAGCAGGCAAGCAGCCTCCGTGTCGGTCTGCGACCGAAAAACATAGCCCTTGCGCTGCAGCGCCTCGCGAATCTCCTGATGGTTTTCGATGATGCCGTTGTGCACCAGCACGACGCGCTTGTCCTGTGAGGTATGCGGATGCGCATTGGCCGTGCTCGGTTCGCCGTGCGTTGCCCAGCGCGTATGGCCTACGCCGCAGCAGCCCCGCACTGCACGGCCGGAATCCGTCATCTCCATCAGGTTTTTCAGTCTTCCCTTGGCCTTGACCACCTCGATGCGCGGCGCGTTTTCATCGCGCACCGCAATGCCCGCGCTGTCATAGCCGCGATATTCCAGACGAGTGAGTCCCTCAAGCAAAATGGGCGCGGCCTGACAGCAGCCGACATACCCGACAATTCCACACAAAACGCATCCTCCGTTCCGACACAATCTGCCTAAGTCCCTGCAAAGTATATGCGCCGCGCTCCTTTGGGATACGCAGACATGCAAAATGCGATGGAACGGCAAATCCGCAGCTCCATCGCATTTGTCCTGCATATCTTAACAGAATTCTCTTATTCTGTCAAGCATGCCGGTACTGTCCGGGAATCCTTATTCATTTTTCGCATCGCAGCCGCGGACATACACCTCGATCTGCCGAAGCTCCGGATACGCCGGAAGCTTGCCGCATTTGACAAAGCTGTACAGCCTGAGGCCCCCACCCGATGCACGCCTCCGGGCAGATACCCGTGCCATCGAAATAGGACGCGGTGCACTTCTGCAGGATGCCTGGATCATCCTCGTGCCAGTCCGCGCACAAGCCTACTGCGAATCTGGTCGGCAACCGTCACATGTGGTTTTCGTGTGATATTTTCGTGTGATATAAATCGGAAAAATGCTTCTGACGAGCAGTAATCTGTTTACGAAAACGGAAGTATCTTTCCTCACTTTTTCCAGCTATTACAAAGAAAAAATCCGGTTTCTCAGCTATTGCTAAGAAACCGGATTGGCGGAGAGTTAGGGATT
>JBJEUI010000147.1:0-121438 GCA_051883755.1 Candidatus Ventricola sp. | reverse complement strand
TGCAGCCCGGCGGAGCGGCCCGGGAGAGTAGGACGTTGCCGGATTCCATATGAAAAAGCCTCAGCATTTGCTGGGGCTTTTTCATATCCCATCGAACAGCTTATATTAACCGTTCAACTCAATGACCGTACAACATTGCACGTCGGCCTTTCGGTCTATTGAATATATGTTTACGCGATGCACGCCAGCAGATCCAGCAGCTTTTCTGGGCGGTACTTTGCCGGGATCGTCGGATCGCTGGTGCCCCACATGGCCAGTGCAAAATCCACACCCGCCGCCTGGGCGGTCATGGAGTCATAAACACTGTCTCCGATGTAGAGCATCTCTTCCGGCTTCGCACCGGTCGCGTGCATATATGCTCTGAGCGGCCCAGCGCCTGGCTTGGGATCATCGGTTTCGTCGCAGGTGCTGGACACGTCAAAGAAGCGCGCGATGTCAAACCTGCAGAAGTCCTTTTCATACTGGCTGCGTGTCTTGCTCGTGGCGATGCCCAGCCCGATGCCCGCTTCCTTTAGCTGCGCGAGCAGTTCTTCCGCGCCCTCGTATACGCTGATTGTGTCATTTCGCGCGCGCATGCCGTTTTCCCATTCTCGCATCACCTGGGTGTGGACCTCCTTGGGAAAGCCCAGCTGCTCAAACGCCACCCAGCCCGGAATGCCCTTGACGAAGGTCAGTTCCTCAAAGGTGTACGCCTTGTGAAGGCGCGCGCGGATGACATCCTGCAGAGATGAAAGCACTGCGTAGTCCGTGTCCGTCAGCGTGCCGTCGATATCAAAAATGATGTGTCTGTATCGCATCTGTCCTCCAGAATATGCCATCAACGGGCAAAGAAAACGGGCCTTCTGCCAGGCAGGAGGCCCTGTATATCACGGGTTCAGACGGGTCGGGCCGCGGAAGATGAACATCGCTTCCTTGATCGTCATGCCCAGCAGCAGCATGGTCAGGCGGTCGATGCCCAGGCCGAAGCCGCCGTGCGGCGGGCAGCCGTACTTGAAGAACTCGGTGTAGAACTTCACGTCCTCATCCAGGCCCTTCTCCTTCGCCTGCGCGCAGAGCTGCTCATAGCGGTGCTCGCGCTGGGCGCCGGTGGTGATCTCCACGCCGCGCCAGATCAGGTCGTAGCCCTGCGGCACGCCGTTCTCGTCGCGCATGTGGTAGAACGCGCGCTTCTCCGCGCTGAAATCGGTCACCAGCAGGAACTCGTGGCCGTACTTCTTCTTCACCCAATCATAGGACAGGTGCTCGGCCTCAGTGGTCAGATCGCCCTTCTCCTCCTCGGGCACCTTGTAGCCAAACTCCTTCTCGAGCTCCGCGTACAGGTCAGCCAGTTTGATCTGCGGGAACGGAAGCGTCGGAACCTCCAGCGGCATGCCGAAGACCTCCTCCAGCTCCTTGCCGTAGGCTTCCTTCACCTTGCCCAGCGCGTAGGTCAGCAGCTCGGCCTCCAGCGCCATCACGTCCTGATAGCTCTCGATGAAGCTGAACTCCAGATCGAAGCCGGAGAACTCGGTGGTGTGCTTGCTGGTGAAGCTCTTCTCCGCGCGGAAGACCGGGCCGACCTCGAAGATGCGCTCAAAGCCGGCGGCCATGGCCATCTGCTTGTAGAACTGCGGGCTCTGCGCGAGGTAGGCGTTGCGGTCGAAGTATTTGACCTCAAACACGTCTGCGCCGGACTCGGAAGCCGCGCCGATCAGCTTCGGGGTGTGGATCTCCATGAAGTTCTTCTGGAGCAGATACTCGCGCATCGCGCCCACGAGCACGGTCTGAATCTTGAAGAGCAGCTGGTTCTTCTCGGTACGCAGATCCACCCAGCGGTAATCGATGCGCTGGTCGATGGAAGAGCGCTCATGGCCCTTGCGCGCCTCGCGGTCGATCGGCAGCGGCGCGGCGATGCTCTCGACGATGATCTGCTTGGGATAGATCTCCACGCCGCCGAGCTTCACATACTCGCTCTCCACAGCCTTGCCGATGACGGTGATGACGGAGTCGGGGGTCAGGGCGTTGACCGCAGCGTCAAGCTCCGGATCCTCGTTCTTCTCGACGGTCACCTGCACCTTGCCGGTAATATCCTTGAGCACGATGAAGGCCATCTTGCTCTTATTGCGGATGGTGTCCACAAAGCCGCAGACCTTGATCTCCTCGGCGCCGCGCACATTGGCCGCATACGTTCTTTCCATAGGTATTCCCTCCATAATCAAGCGGGCAAAGTCCCGCCGAATCATTATTGACCAGATTTTATTATACCGTGAATTTCCTGCAAATCAAGCCCCCACAGACCGTGATGCGGAATTTTTCTTCCGGTCTCCGCCGGTTTCCTGTGGTTGACAATGACTGTTCCGCATAGTATAATACACCTGTATGTACCCGTAGCTCAGTTGGATAGAGCGTCAGACTCCGACTCTGAAGGCCACAGGTTCGAATCCTGCCGGGTACACCAAAGCAAGCGGCTGCCGGATTGATCTCCGACAGCCGTTTTATTTTGCTCGCCTTTTCCGGTGAAGGGCAGTTTTTTGGCCTCTCTTGCTCAGCAGGAACTCGCGCAATTCCCGCGCAGCAAGCCCCGAACAGCTTCATTGTGTAAAGCTCGAAGGTGGGAGCAGGGCTTATGCCTCAAACGGGTACCTGACGCCCCACTGCGCGCGCAGCGCGTCCATGATCTCCATCACGCGGATGGTTTCCGCATGCGGCATTTCCGGGCATTCGACGGCGCCTTCTTTCAGCGCGCGCAGACAGGCGCGCACCTCGTACTCGTAGCCGGTGATCTGCTCGGGCACCGGGAAGGCCTTGGGTACGGTGAAGCCGTCTTCCTCGGTGAACAGCTCGATTTGATGGATATTGTTCACGTTGTCGGCGACGATGTAGCCCTTGCTGCCGCTGATCAGGCAGCGGCGGTCGCAGCGGGTGCCCATGCCTGCAGAGAGGACGGCCATTCGTCCGTCTGCGTAGTGCAGGGTGAAGCTCTCCTGATAGTCCACGCCCGATTCTGTGAGCTGCACGCTGCTATCGATGCGGACAGGATCGCTGCCGAAGATCATGCAGGCGAAGTTGAGCGGATAGACGCCCACATCCAGCAGCGCGCCGCCGGCCAGCTCGGGCTGAATCAGCCGGGGCACGGTGTCGATGGGATAAAACAGGCTGGCAGACAGCATTTTTATGTCGCCCAGCACGCCGGAAGCCATGATCTCCTTGAGGATTTGAAGCGAAGGCATGTAGCGCGTCCAGATGGCTTCGGCCACCAGCACGTGCCTTTCCCTGGCAAGCGCGAGGACCTCGCGTGCCTGCGCGGCATTGGCGGTGAAGCTCTTTTCGCACAGCACCGCCTTGCCGGCCTGGATGCACAGCTTCATGTGCTCGGCATGATGGGAATGCGGCGTGGCGACATAGACCAGATCCACCTTCGGGTCGGCGAGCATGGCCTCGTAGGAACCGTAAGCGACCTGGAAACCTTCCCTTTCGCAGAACGCCTGCGCGCGTTCAAGGTCGCGGGCGGCTACGGCGTACAGGCAGACATCTTCTCCCTGCGCCTTCATGCCCCGCAGCGTTTTGGCCATGGCCAGCGCGATTTTGCCCGCGCCGAGGACAGCAATGTTGGTCATCCCCAATCCCTCCCAAATCTGTGATGATTGACTTGAGTATAGCATGGCGGCGCTGCTCAATCAACGATTTTTCAGCAGACTCACTTCAGATACTCTTTTCCTGCTTTTTACACAACCGCGCTTTTGCGCTTAACAGGCCCGCGATACAATGACGGCGTCCTTGTGAGAGGACAGAAACAGATCCATGAAGAGAAAAGAGCAAGGAGTGTGTCCTATGAAAAACATGATGAAGAAGATGCTCTGCGGTGCGGCGGCCCTGTGTTTGATGGCGAGCGCGGCCATGGCTGAATTTGATGCGGGCAAGCTGATCGACGTGATCTCCCGCGAGGACGGCAGCGGCACGCGCGGTGCGTTTGTCGAGCTGACCGGCGTGGAGCAGAAGATCGACGGCAAGAAGGTGGACATGACCACCGAGGATGCGCAGATCACCAACAACACGGCGGTCATGATGACCACCGTCGCCGGCGATCCGTACGCGATCGGCTACATCTCCCTGGGCTCCCTGAACGACAGCGTGAAGGCCGTGAAGGTTGCGGGCGTTAACGCGACCGCCGAGAACGTGAAGAACGGTACGTACAAGGTTGCGCGCCCGTTCAACATTGCCTGGAAGGAAGACGCGCTGAGCGACGCCGGCAGGGACTTCATCGCCTATATCCTCAGCAGCGAGGGACAGGCGATCGTGAATGCCAACGGCTATGTCGGCAGCAGCGACGCGGCGGCCTATGAGGCGGCGGCGGTCTCCGGCAAGGTGGTCGTGGCGGGCTCCTCCTCCGTCTCTCCGGTGATGGAAAAGCTGGCCGAGGCGTACATGGCCGTGAACGCCGGCGTTGAGATCGAGATCCAGACGAGCGACTCCACCACCGGCATGACCAGCGCCATGGAAGGCAGCTGCGAGATCGGCATGGCGAGCCGTGAGCTGAAGGAAGCGGAGGCTGCGGCGCTGGCCAGCTGCGCGATCGCGATGGACGGCATCGCCGTGATCGTGAACAACGAGAACCCGGTGGATGATCTGAGCCTCGAGCAGATTGCTGCGGTTTACACGGGCGAAACGACGGCCTGGAACGAGCTGTAAGCTCCAAACAGATATGAAAGAATTCAAAGAGAAGGCGATGAAGGTCGCCTTCCTGTTGATGGCGCTGGTCTCCGTGGCCTGCGTGGCGCTGATCTGCGTGTTCCTGTTCTCAAGCGGCGTGCCCGCCATGAAGGAGATCGGCTTTGGAAAGTTCCTGTTGGGCAGGACGTGGAAGCCGGGCGCGGAGATCTACGGCATCTTCCCGATGATCGTCGGCAGCGTGTACGTGACCGGGCTGGCCCTGCTCATTGGCGTGCCGGTGGCGCTGCTGACGGCGGTGTATCTGGCGTACTTCTGTCCCAAACGGGCGTACCGCTTCATGAAGCCGGCGATTGAGCTGCTGGCGGGCATCCCGTCGGTGGTATACGGCTTCTTCGGCATCGTGGTGCTGGTGCCGGCGGTGCGCGCGCTGGGCGAGCCGTTTCAGGGGAAGGGCAATTCCATCCTGACCGCATCGCTCCTGCTGGCGATCATGATCCTGCCGACGATCATCGGCGTGGTGGAGCCGGCGATCCGCGCGGTGCCGCGCAGCTACTATGAGGGCTCGCTGGCGCTGGGCGCGACGCACGAGCGCAGCGTGTTTGCGGCGGTGCTGCCGGCGGCGAAATCCGGCGTGCTGGCGGGCATTGTGCTGGGCCTTGGGCGCGCCATGGGCGAGACGATGGCGGTCATCATGGTCGCCGGCAACCAGGCGCGCATGCCCAAGGGTATTCTGCAGGGCATCCGAACGCTGACGGGCAATATCGTGCTGGAGATGGGCTACGCGGAGGGCCTGCACCGTCAGGCGCTCATCGCCACGGGCGTGGTGCTGTTCGTGTTCATCCTGATCATCAACCTGGCGTTCTCCGCGCTGAAGAAGGGGGATGCGAAGTGATGCACGCAGGGAGAAAAAGGCGCTTGCCGTACCTGGGCAGCAGGCTGCTGCGTCTGGCGGTGCATGCGTCCGCGGCGGCAACGGTGCTGGTGCTCGGCTTTCTGATCGGCTACATCCTGATTCGCGGCGTGCCGAACCTGAAGCCGGAGCTGTTCGCGCTGCGCTACACGAGCGAAAACCAGTCCATGCTGCCGGCCATCGTGAATACCTGCACGATGACGGCGCTGGCGCTGCTGCTTGCCGTGCCCGAGGGCGTGGGCGCGGCGGTGTACCTGGTGGAATACGCGAAGAAGGGCAGCCGGCTGGTGAAGCTGGTGCGCGTGGCGACGGAGACGCTCTCGGGCATCCCGTCGATCGTCTACGGCCTGTTCGGCATGCTGCTCTTTAACAACCGGCTGCACCTGGGCTACAGCCTGATTTCCGGCAGCCTGACGCTGGCGATCATGATCCTGCCGCTGATTCTGCGCACGACGGAGGAGGCGCTCCTGTCCGTGCCGGACACATACCGCGAGGGCAGCTTCGGCCTGGGCGCGGGCAAGCTGCGCACGGTGATGTCCATCGTGCTGCCTGCGGCGGCGCCGGGTATCCTCTCGGGCGTGATTCTGGCCATCGGGCGCATCGTCGGCGAGACGGCGGCGCTGATGTACACCAGCGGCACGGTGGCGAAGATCGCGGGCCTGCATGACTCGGGCGTCACGCTGGCGCTGCACATGTACAAGCAGGCGAGCGAGGGCCTGTATACCGAGGAGGCCTATGCGACGAGCGTGGTGCTGCTGCTCCTGGTGCTCGTGATCAACTTTGCATCGGGCAGAGCCGCCGGGAAGATTGGCAAAAAGCAGGGGTAAAATGATGGAAAACAAATTCAGCGTGCGGGACATGAACCTGCACTACGGCAGCTTTCATGCGCTCAAGGGCGTGAACCTCGACATCGGTGCGCGCGAAATCACCGCGCTCATCGGCCCGAGCGGCTGCGGCAAATCGACCTTTCTGCGCAGCCTGAACCGAATGAACGATCTGGTGGAGGGCTGCCGCATCACCGGTGAGATCCGGCTGGACGGCGAGGACATCTACGCGCCGGGCACGGACGTCAACCTCCTGCGCAAGCGTGTGGGCATGGTGTTCCAGAAGCCGAATCCGTTCCCGATGACGGTGTATGACAACATCGCCTACGGCCCGAGGACGCACGGCGTCAGGCGCCGCGCAGAGCTGGACGCCATCGTCGAAAAGAGCCTGCGGGACGCGGCAATCTGGGACGAGGTCAAGGACCGGCTGAACAGAAGCGCGCTGGGCCTCTCCGGCGGCCAGCAGCAGCGCCTGTGCATCGCGCGTGCGCTGGCGGCGCAGCCTGAGGTCATCCTCATGGACGAGCCGACGAGCGCGCTGGATCCGATCTCCACCTCCCGCATCGAGGATCTGGCGATCGAGCTCAAGAGGGACTACACGATCGTCATGGTCACGCACAACATGCAGCAGGCTGCGCGCGTATCGGACAAGACGGTGTTCTTCCTGCTGGGCGAGATCATCGAGGGCGGCGAAACCGAGCAGATCTTTGCCCGTCCGCAGGACAAGCGGACGGAGGATTACATCACGGGACGATTCGGATGAGGCGAATGGGCTGTCCCGAAGGAGGAAACCATGAGAAAGCGGTATGACGAGCAGCTGGATATGCTGCATGGGGAGATCATCCGCATGGGCGAGATGATCGAGCGGGCGATTCTCGGCGCGGTGAGCGCGCTGGAGACGCACGACGTGGACCGGGCAAAGGCCATCATCGCCGCCGATGAGGAGATCGACCATCAGGAGAAGCTGGTGGAGGGGCTGTGCATGAAGCTGCTGCTTTCCCAGCAGCCGGTGGCCGGCGACCTGCGCCGCGTGTCCTCCGCGCTGAAGGTGATCACCGACATGGAGCGCATCGGCGACCATGCGACGGACATCAGCGAGCTGACGCTGATGCTCGGCGGCGTGCCGGGCATGGGCGCGCTCGATCTTCGGGAGATGGCGGCGAAGACCTGCGAGATGCTGCTGGGCAGCCTGGAGGCGTTTGTCAACCAGGACACGGAGCAGGCTCGCGCGGTCATCGCGAAGGACGACGAGGTGGACGAGCTGTTCCTGCGGGTGAAGGACGACATCATCGACGCGCTGCGCGGCGAGCCCGGGGGCGGTGAGGAGGCGATTGATCTGCTGATGGCGGCCAAGTATTTTGAGCGCATCGGCGATCATGCGACGAACATCGCCGAGTGGGCGATCTATGCGGTCAGCGGCGAGCACGAGGCCTGATGCCGATTGGCCAGGGCCATATTTAACCTTGATTTTACATTCTCTTCTTGACGGCTTTACAGAGCATTGATAATATAGACATCGTGGGAGGTTTCGATTCTCCGCTTTTCCATTTCCAAAGACCCACAAAATCTTGAGTCAAAGGAAGAGAAACACATGGATATTTTCGGCGTACTCAATATGGTCTGCGGCCTGGCGCTGTTTCTGTACGGCATGCACATCATGGGCGAAGGCCTCACGCGCATGTCCGGCGGCAAGCTGGAGACCATCCTTGAAAAGCTGACCAACAATACCCTCAAGGCCGTGCTGCTCGGTGCGGCCGTCACGGCGGTCATCCAGTCGTCCTCGGCGACGACGGTCATGGTCGTCGGTTTTGTCAATTCCGGCATCATGAAGCTGAGCCAGGCGGCCGGCGTGATCATGGGCGCCAACGTGGGCACGACGATCACCAGCTGGATCCTGTCGCTGACGGGCATCGAGGGCGACAATCTCTTTCTCCGGCTGCTCAAGCCCAGCTCCTTTACGCCGATTATGGCGCTGTGCGGCGTGGCGTTCATCATGTTCACCAAGAACGAGAAGAAGCACAACATCGGCCAGATCCTGGTCGGCTTCACCGTGCTGATGAACGGCATGAACATGATGAGCGACGCGGTGAAGCCGCTGGCGAACGTGCCGGAGTTCACCAACATCCTGCTGATGTTCACCAACCCGGTGCTGGGCATGATCGCGGGCATGGCGCTCACGGCGGTCATCCAGTCCTCGTCTGCGTCCGTCGGTATCCTGCAGGCGCTGTGCGTGACGGGCGCGGTGCAGTACTCCGCGGCGCTGCCGATCATCATGGGCCAGAATATCGGCACCTGCGTGACGGCGCTGCTCTCCTCCGTGGGCGCGAGCAAGAATGCCCGCCGCGCCTCCCTGATTCACCTGTACTTCAACGTCATCGGCACGGTGCTGTTCATGGTCGTGTTCTATGCGATCAACGCGGTGGTGCCCTTTGCGTTCCTGAATGAGCCAGCCAATGCGGCGGGCATCGCCGTCATTCACACGGCGTTCAACCTGCTGGCGACGCTGGTGCTGCTGCCCTTCAGCGGTGCGCTGGAGAAGCTGGCCTGCCTCACCGTGCCCGACGACGAGCAGGTGGAGAAGATCGACGACTTCCAGCTGCTGGATGAGCGCTTTCTGGCGCAGCCGGCCTTCGCCGTGGAGCAGTGCCGCGTGGTGACGGGCCGCATGGCGCTTCTGACGAAGGAAGCGATTGATGAGGCGTGCAGCCTGATTGACGGCGGGGGATACACCGAGGAGAAGGCCGAGCGCATCGCGGCGCTGGAGGCCAAGATCGACCACTATGAGGACAATCTGGGCACCTACATGGTGAAGCTGTCCCACGCGAACCTTTCCAAGAACGACGGCCACACCGTCTCCATGCTGCTGCACTCCATCAGCGACTTCGAGCGCATTTCCGACCACGCCGTGAGCCTGATGCGCGCGGCCAGGGAGATGCACGAGAAGGGGCTGAGCTTCTCTGAGATGGCCGGCAGGGAGCTGCATGTGTTCGCCAACGCGACCCGCGACATCGTGAGCCGCGCGGTGCTCAGCTTTGAGACGGGCGACCTGGAGATCGCCGCAACGGTCGAGCCGCTGGAGAGCGCGATCGACTCCATCAACGTCAAGATCAAGAACCGCCATATCAGCCGCCTGCAGAATGGCGTGTGCACCATCGAGCTGGGCTTCATCCTTCAGGACATCTGCGCCGATCTGGAGCGCGTGTCCGACCACTGCTCCAACATCGCGGTCTATCAGATCGAGGTGCCGCAGGACGAGCTGGATACGCATGAGTACCTGCAGAGCCTGCGCCAGAAGGGCAGCATGAGCTTTGAGGCCGCCCGCCGCGATTACATGATGCTCTACGCGCTGCCGGAGAATTCGTGAGGGAGTCCGCCATGATTTACATTGTCGAAGACGACCGCAACATTCAGGAGATCGAGCTCTTTGCCCTCAAGAACAGCGGCTATACCGCCGCCGGCTTTGAGACGGCAAAGGAATTCTACAAGGCGATGGAAACCAGGCTGCCCGAGCTGATTCTGCTGGACATCATGCTGCCGGACGAGGACGGCCTGACCATCCTGCGCAAGCTGCGCGCGCGCGCGGACACGCAGAAAATCCCCGTGATCCTGGTGACGGCCAAGAGCGCGGAGATCGACAAGGTGAAGGGGCTGGACGGCGGCGCGGACGACTACATCACCAAGCCGTTCGGCGTGATGGAGATGATCTCCCGCGTGAAGGCGCTGCTGCGCCGCTCCGGCGGCTCGGGCGACGGCCTGCTCACCTGCGGCAGCGTGACGCTGGACAAGGAAAAGCGGATGGTGTAAGTGGACGGCGAGCCGGTGGAGCTGACGTACAAGGAGTTTGAGCTGCTGCGCCTGCTGATGAAAAACCATGGCATTGTGATCTCGCGCGACGTGATCATGGAGCGCGTCTGGGACTCGAGCTTCGAGGGTGAGAGCCGCACCATCGACGTGCATGTGCGCACGCTGCGCCAGAAGCTGGGAAGCAGCGGCGCGCTGATCAAGACGATTCGCAACGTTGGCTACATGTTCGATTCGACGGCCAAATAACCCTGCCTTCCCTGCCGGGGAAGGCTTTTTTAGCGATAGGAAATCGCGCAGAGGCGTGCAGCGGGCTCGGCCCGCTTGATCAGGAGGGAGAGCTTCATGAAACGGCGAATTCTGGCGTACTTCATGCGCATGCTGAGCGTTGCGGTTGCGCTGACAACGGTACTGATGACGCTGGTGACGTACGGCATGTTCAAGGCGCGCATGATCGAGGATCTGAGCGTCGACGCCCAGGTGATCCGCCCGCTGCTTGAGAGCGACGACGCCGGGCCCATCATGGAGGATCTGGGCGCCGCGCTGCGCGTGACGGTCATCGGTCAGGACGGCGTGGTGCGCTACGACAACCGCAGCGACGCCGCGCAGATGGGCAATCATCTGAACCGGCCGGAGGTTGCACAGGCCCTGCAAAGCGGCGAGGGGCGAGACGTGCGCGACAGCCAGACGATGGAGACGAGCACGTTTTACTATGCGGTGCGCCTGGAAGACGGCTGCGTGCTGCGCGTGGCCAAGGAAGCGTCCAGCATCTGGAGCATTTACCTCAACGCGCTGCCGCTGATTCTGCTGGTGATGGCGCTGATGATCGCGGTGAGCTTCCTTGCGGCGCACCTGCTGACCGACAGGCTGGTGGACCCGATCCGCCGGCTGACGGCGGACATGGACGGCGAGCACAGCGCGGCCTCCTACCCGGAGCTGCAGCCGTTCATGCGCACGATCCGCAGCCAGCACGAGGAAATCCTCAAGAGCGCGGACATGCGTGTGGAATTCACGGCCAACGTGAGCCACGAGCTCAAGACGCCGCTGACCAGCATTTCCGGCTACGCGGAGCTGATTGAAAGCGGCATGGCCCAGGGCGCACAGGCACAGCGGTTTGCGGGCGAAATCCACAAGAGCGCGAACCGTCTGCTCACGCTGATCAACGACATCATCAAGCTCTCGCAGCTGGATTCGCCGGAGCACAGGATCGAGCGCGAGGTGGTGGAGCTGGGGCAGATCGCCGAGGAGACGGTGAATCAGCTGCGCGACAGTGCGGAAAAGATGAACGTGACGCTGATCACGGACGTGAAGCCGGGGCTGATCAGCGCGGACAAGGGCATGATGGAGGAGCTGATCTACAACCTGTGCGACAACGCGATCCGCTACAATGTGCGCGGCGGCAGCGTGCATGTGCAGGTGCGGCCGGTGCGCGACCGCATGCTGCTGGTGGTGCAGGACACGGGCATCGGCATCGGGCAGGAGCATCAGGAGCGCGTGTTTGAGCGGTTCTACCGCGTGGACAAGAGCCGCTCCAAGGCGACGGGCGGCACGGGCCTGGGCCTGGCGATCGTCAAGCACATCGCGGCGCAGCACGATGCGGCTATCGCCATGGAGAGCGAGCTGGGCAGCGGCACGACCATCACGGTGAGCTTTGAGCGTGTCATACGGTAACAGGAGGACAGCATGATCACATTTGACGACATTCGCAGCAACGAGGAAATCCGCACCTATATCCGCAAGGGCAATGAGAACCTGGGCGTGCTGGGCTTTACCGAGCACGCGTTTGCGCATGCCATGCGCGCCTCGCAGACGGCGGCGGACATCCTGACAAAGCTGGGCCACAGCGAGCGGGAGATCGAGCTTGCGCGCATCGCGGGCTACATGCACGATATCGGCAACTGCATCAACCGCACCGACCACGCGCACACCGGCGCGATCATGGCGATGAACATTCTGCGCGGCATGGACATGGATCCGCATGATCTGGCGGTGGTGATTGCGGCAATTGGCCAGCACGACGAGAAGACCGGAACGGCGGTGGATGCGGTGAGCGCCGCGCTGATCCTGGCGGACAAGTGCGACGTGCGCCGCAGCCGCGTGCGTGCGCGCAATCAGGCGGAGTTTGACATCCACGACCGGGTCAACTACGCGGCGGTGAACTCCGCGCTGAGCGTTGACAGCGGGGAGAAGACGATCACGCTGGACATTACGCTGGACGACGCCATCTGCAGCGTGCTGGATTACTTTGAGATCTTTCTGGAGCGCATGCTGATGTGCCGCCGTGCGGCGGAGATGCTGGGCTGCCGGTTTGCCCTGCTGGCAAACGGAGGCAAGGTTCTGTAAAGAAAATGCAGAAAAAGTGAAAAATAGGGTTGACACTTGCGTAGGGATTTGCTATAATAATCTTCGTTGATGACGCAAGTTCATCCGTTGGGGAATTGTGTAACGGCAGCACCTACGACTCTGACTCGTATTGTCTAGGTTCGAATCCTAGTTCCCCAGCCAATGGAGATCAGCCGAAAGGCTGATCGATACGCCTCCATGGTCAAGCGGTCAAGACGTTGCCCTCTCAAGGCAAAATCATGGGTTCGATTCCCATTGGAGGTGCCAAAGAAGCTCCGGTTTGGATTCCAAATCGGAGCTTTTTGATATATCCGGAAACAGGCGGAGAAAGGAGAGCCGGCTGTGAGAATCGCGATTGTTGAGGATGAAGCGCCGCAGCGCAGACAGCTTGCGTCTCATATCATGGAAGCGGCGCGGCAGCGGGGCACAGCGGTCGAGCTGGAGGAATATGCCTGCGGCGAGGAGATCGTAAAGGCGGATACCTCGGCGCTGGACCTGATTGTGATGGACATCGACATGCCGGGCATGAGCGGCATGGAGGCGGCCGGCGTCATCCGGCAGAGGGATCAGGACGTGCTGATCGCCTTCTGCACGAATCTGGTGGCCCGGGCGCTGGACGGATATGCCGTGCAGGCGCTGGATTTCCTGGTCAAGCCCGTGAGCTGCGCGCGCATCGGCGAGCTGCTGGAGAAGGCTGAGCGCTTCAAAGGCCTGCGCCGGCAGAGGACGCTGACGCTGCGCGCGCAGGACAACGTGCTGATCGTGCCGGTCGGCGACATCCTGTACGCGGAGACCTACGGCCGAAAGCTGCGGCTGCATACGGTCAGGGAAACCGTGGATCTGCGCATGACCATCGCCGCGCTGGAGAAGCTGCTGCCGGAGCGGGCCTTTTTCAGGACGCACAACGCCTTTCTGGTAGCCCTGGCCCATGTCCGGCGGATCAACGGCCTTGAGCTGGAAATCGCAGGGGATACCCTCCCGATCAGCCGGCACAAGAAGAAGGAATTTGTTCAGGCGCTGACCGATTATCTGGGGGAACAGCTATGATCTTTGCTTTTGAATCCCGCGCGCTCGTTGCGCTGTTCTCATTGGGATATGGGCTGATGGAAACCGCCCTGCTCTGCATCTTCCTGCATCCGCTTCTGCGGACGGAGAGCAGCCGGTTCGCGGACCGGCGCATGCAGCAGCTGGGCGCGTTCCTGCTGTGCGTGCTGGCGCTGGGCGTCTGCTCCGCTGCCCAGGCGAAGATGAACATGATCAGCAATGTTCTGCTGCATCAGATTGTCGTGATCGCTGCGGTGTCCATCCTGCTGCGCGTCCGTCTGGTGAAGAGCCTGTATATGGCGCTGGTCTTTCACCTGTGCATGGATATCGGCAAGACGGCCGTGCTGGACGTGCTGCCGCACCTCCACACCATCAAAAACAGCCTGAATCCTGCGGACAAGGTGATGCAGGTCCTGACGGTGGGGCTGATTGCGCTCCTGCTTGTGCTGGGGCTGCGCACCGTGGTGGGCAGGGTGCGCCTGCGCAAGCTGACGCCGGGCCAGACCGCTTCGGTCTTTTTGCCTGCGCTGCCGTACATCTATGTCAAGTTTGCGCAGTATCGCTCCTTTGCCATCGACAACACTGACATCACCCAGGACGGCGGCATGCTCAACTTTGTCATGTGCATCCTGGCGCTGATGATGGTCGTGCTGAACGAGAATACGCTGGATGCGGCGCTGGCGCGCGAGGATGCGATGCACGAGCGGCTTTCGCTGAAGGTCCAGCGCATGCAGATGGACGAGCACAAGCAGAAGATCGACGAGATGAACAAGATGGCGCACGACATGCGCAACCATCTGGCGACCATCGCCGCCATGAGCGACAAACGGGAGATTCAGGACTATGTTGCCCGGCTGCAGCCGGCGTTTAGGCCCATCGCGGTGATCGGCATCACGGGGTGTGAGGCGCTGGACGTCCTTCTCTCCCGGAAGATGGACGAGTGCGCAGGCATCGGCGCCTCAATCATTCCGTGCATCGCGGAGGAGGCGGCGGACGCGCTGCGGCAGCTCAGCACGCCGGACATCTGCACCCTCTACGGCAACCTGCTGGACAACGCCATCGAGGCGGTCAGCGCGCTTGAAAGCGGCGCGGCGCGGGAGATCATCCTGAGAACGGGCTGCCGCGGCGATCTGCTGCTCATCCGCACGGAGAACCGGTTCGCCGGCGAGCGAAAGCGCAGCGCGGAGGACGGCTTCCTGACGACGAAAGCGGACGCCGACGGGCACGGCTACGGTCTGCGCAGCGTGAGGGACACGGCGCAGAGGCTGGGCGGGGACATGACGGTCAGCGTGCAGGATAGTTTGTTTATTGTCAATATCCTCCTGCCGGTTCGATGAATGGAGGCTGCCAACCGCGCACAGAAAACGACCAACGGCGCAAAATGGCTTTTTTCTTCTTTGTGATTGTGATAACATACGCACAAGTCGGGCGGGAAAACCGCCCAGAGAAAAGGAGAATGAAGCATATGAAGAACTTCATCAGCCTGGTTCTGTGCGCCTGCATGCTGCTGGCGCTGCCCTTCGCTGCAAGCGCGGACAGCTATTCGGCTGCGGCCAAGGGCTTTGGCGGCGACGTCACCGTCACGGTGACTGTCGAGGACGGCAAGATTGCTGCCGTGACGGCTGAGGGCATCAGCGAGACGCCGTCCATCGGCGGCGCGGCCATGCCGGAGCTGGCGCAGGGCATGGTGGATGCGCAGACCCCGTACGTGGACGCCGTTGCCGGCGCGACCCTGACCTCGAATGCGATGATCGAGGCGGCTGCTGCGGCCTGCGCCGAGGCTGGCCTTTCCTTTGAGAAGGAAGAGGCCGTGAAGGGCGAGGATGAGACGGCCGACTGCGATGTGCTCGTCATCGGCATGGGCGCTTCCGGCTCCGTGGCCGCCCTCTCTGCGGCTGAGAACGGCGCGAAGGTCATCGGCATCGATTCCTCCGCGATGCTCGGCGGCATGGGCAATGCGGCGCAGGGCATGTTCGCCATCGGCACCAGCCTGCAGCAGGAGCGCTACGGCGACGACCTGGGCTCCGACGAGGAATACTGGTACAACAAGTTTATCGAGCAGAGCAACATGCTCGGCAATGCGAAGCTGATCCGCACCTTCGTCTCCGAGGCGAAGAACACCGTGGAGTACATGCTCGACCATGACGTCGCCTTCTATCTCTCCAAGACGGCGCAGCAGGTGGCGCATTTCGATGAGACCATCATCTATCATCGCTGGAACAATGCGCAGCCGTTCGTTCACATTGCGGAATACCTGGAGAAGAACAACGTCGATATCCGCTGGAACACCACCGCGACCCGCCTGCTGACCGATGAGGCCGGCGCTGTGGTCGGCGCTGTGGCCACCAAGGCGGACGGCGGCGAGCTCACCATCAACGCCAAGGCCGTCATCGTGGCCACGGGCAGCTTTGCCGGCAACGAGGCCATGATGCGCGAGGCGCTCGGCGCGGCGTACGACAACGTCTCCGTCATGGGCGGCTGCGACGGCTCCGGCCTGACGATGATGTATGAGGTCGGCGCGGCGAAGGGCGAGCTGCTGACCATGAACCACGGCGTCGGCCCGAAGGCGGCCTCCGGCCCGGATGGCGGCGCGATCAAGGTGGCGACCCATCTGACCATGAACACCCCGTGCCTCTGGGTGAACAACCAGGGCAAGCGCTTCATGAACGAGGACCTGCTGAAGGATACCGTCGAGTACTCCAGCGCGGTGCTGGCGCAGGGCGGCTATGCCTTCACCATCGTCGATGAGAAGACCGTCGACCGCTGGGCGGACGCCTCCTACGAGAACACCGGCTCCTGGATCCACTACTGGGATCAGAACGGCATGCTGGACGAGGAAGGCGAGCACACGATCTACCATGCGCCGATCGACAAGGAGCAGTTCCTGGCCGACTTTGAGGTGCTTGAGCAGACCGGCGACGGCATCGTGGCGGCGACGCTCGACGAGGTTGCGGCGTTCATCGGCTGCGATCCGGAGGATCTGAAGACCACCGTGGCCAACTACAACGGCTATGTCGAGGCGGGCAAGGACGAGGAGTTCTTCAAGAGCGCCGAGAGCCTGCTCTGGACGGTTGAGGAAGGTCCGTTCTACGTGACCAAGGGCTACAACGCGGTGCTCGGCGCGCTGGGCGGCGTCAACACCAACGAGAAGCTGGAGGTTCTGACCGACGCGCACACCGTGATTCCGGGCCTGTATGCCACCGGCAACAACGTCTCCGGCATGAGCGTGGCGGCGTACGTCAACATCGAGGGCACCGGCCTGGGCTTCGCGCTGACCTCCGGCCGTCTCGCCGGCGAGAACGCGGCTGCGGCCATCGCGCAGTAATCAAACATAAAAGAGCTTCCGCTGCACGCGTGTGCGGCGGAAGCTCTTTTCATGGCAAATACGCGAGGGATCAGGCTTCTTTCTTGCTCTTCTTGCCGTTGGAGTAGTCAGAAGAGAAGGTGTAATCCTTGCCCGGGAGGATGGCGTTGACCACGATGCCGGTGATGGCCGCGACGGCCAGGCCGGAGAACTTCAGCGTGATCGCGCCGACGGTGAAGGTGATGGCGCCGGCGGAGGAGAAGGTGATGCCCAGCGCCAGAGAGAGAATCAGGGAGACGACGATGACGTTGCGGCTCTGCGCGAGGTCAACGTGGTTCTCCACCAGGTTGCGCACGCCGATCGCGGAGATCATGCCGTAGAGGATCAGGGAGACGCCGCCAATGGTGCCTGCCGGCATCGCCGCGACGAGCGCGGAGAACTTCGGGCAGAAGGAAGCGATGATCGCGAAGATGGCCGCGATGCGGACCACGCGCGGATCATACACCTTGGTCAGTGCCAGCACGCCGGTGTTCTCGCCGTAGGTGGTGTTCGCCGGGGCGCCGAAGAGGGACGCCAGCATGGTGGCCAGGCCGTCGCCCAGCAGGGTGCGGTGCAGGCCCGGATCCTCGATGAAGTTCTCGCCCACGGTGGAGGAGATGGCGCAGATGTCGCCGATGTGCTCGATCATGGTCGCAAATGCGATCGGCATGATCGCGATGATCGCGGAGATGAGCAGATTGGTGTCGCAGCTGCCGATGAGCGAGAAGACGGTGTTTTCAAACTTGACCGGCAGGCCGATCCAGGCCGCCTCGGCCACGCCGGAGAAATCCACCTGGCCCAGCAGCGCGGCGAAGACATAGGAGACGAGCACGCCCAGCAGGATCGGGATGATCTTCAGCATGCCCTTGCCCCAGATGTTGAAGACGACGACAGTCACGATTGCCAGCAGCGCCACCGCCCAGTTGCCGGTGCAGTTGTTGATGGCGGAGTTGGCCAGCGTCATGCCGATACAGATGATGATCGGACCGGTGACGACCGGCGGGAAGAAGCTCATGACCTTCTGGGTGCCGAAGCTCTTGACCAGAGCAGCCAGCACCAGGTACAGCAGCGCGGAGCAGGCCACGCCCACGCAGGCGTACGGCAGCAGCGCGGCTTCACCGTTGGGCGCGATGGCGGCATAGCCCGCCAGGAATGCAAACGAGCTGCCCAGGAACGCCGGGACCTTGCCCTTCACCAGGAAGTGGAACAGCAGCGTGCCCAGACCCGCAAACAGCAGGGTTGCGGATACGCTCAGGCCGGTCAGCGCGGGAACGAGCACGGTCGCGCCGAACATGGCAAACATATGCTGCAGGCCCAGAATGAGCATCTTCGGCACGCCGAGCTGGCGCGCGTCGCGGATACCTTGATTCTCCATAATCAGGACTCCTTTAGTATGAATTTTTTGGACAGCAAACTTGCATCTGCGTCGCTCGATATTATACGGGAAACGGACGCAAAATGCAAGAGCCGAATGCGGCTGTCCCTTGTAATTTGGATGAAAAAAAGGTACAATATATAAAGAAAGCAACGGCATATCACGCGCAAAGGAGAAAAGGACATGGGCTACATAGCGGGCATTGGTGCAGCGAACGTGGACATCCGCGGCAGAAGCGACGGCAGGCTGATCATGGGGGATTCCAATCCCGGCATGCTGTATACGACGCTGGGCGGCGTGTGCCGCAACATCTGCGAGAATCTGGCGCGGCTGGGCAGCGAGGTGAAGCTGGTGACGGTCGTGGGCGATGATGAAAACGGCCGAAGCATCCTGCGCGGCTGCGAGGCGGCGGGCATTGATATGCGCTATACGAGCGTGCTGGAGGGCGAACGCTCCTCGAGCTACATGTCCATCCTGGATGAAAAGGGCGACAAGGTGCTGGCCATGAGCGACGTGCGCATCATCAAAAGGCTGGATGAGGCGTTTGTGGATCAGGCCTCCGTGGTGCTGAGCAACGCCGACATTGTGGTGTGCGACGGCAACCTTTCGCGCAGCGCGATGGCCCGTCTGACGGAGGTCTGTCTGGCGCCGCTGTACCTGGATCCCGTATCGACGACGTGGGCGAAGGAGGCCGCGCCGTTCATCGGCTATTTTGACACGGTGAAGCCCAACCGCATGGAGCTTGCAGCGCTGACGGGCTGCCCGACGGATACGCTCAGCGGCATGCTGAAGGCGTGCGACATCCTGCTGCGCAAGGGTGTGCGTCGCGTGTTCGTCTCCCTGGGCCGGGAGGGCATGCTCTACCGCGGCCGCGAGGGCACCGTGCACCGCATCGCGCGCCCGTATCCGGACGTGGTGGACGTGACCAGCGCGGGTGAAGCGGCCATGGCGGGCATCGTCTGGGGCAGCCGGCAGGGCATGACGGCGGACGAGATCGTCTGCACGGCAATGGCTGCGGGCATGATCGCCATTTCCTCGCCGGAGACCATCAGCGTGGACATGAGCCTGGAGAAGATCGAAGAGATGATCAGGGATTATATAGTATAACTGCTCCATGTAAATGGCACATTAGTTTTACAAAAAGTTCATCATTTGTTGATTGACCATGGGACGTGTGTTATAATGAGCGCAAACACGGAAGAAAAATCTATTGGCGGAAAGGGAATGAACATGCAGATGAAGAGGGTATGGATGATTCTCTGTTTGCTGTGCGTGATGCTGGGCAACGCGGCGCTTGCGGAATCGTTCAGCATCAGAGATGCGAACGGACAGAAACTGACCCCGGAATGGGATACGGTCTATGTGCTGGACAGCGGCGAGTATACGGTTTCGGGCGAATCGAATACAGCCCAGATCGCGATCAGAGAACAATCGAATGTCAGACTGATTCTGGATTCTGTGAAAATTGATCTGTCCAAGACCTCTGATGTGTGGCAGAGCCCGATTACAGTTTTTTGGGATGCAGAGCTGACGCTGGTGCTCGCGGATCATTCCAGCAACACCCTCAAGGCAAGCAACGGGCCAATCATGGACTGGTATCAGGAACAGGGAAGCGGCTACGCCGCCATTTCCAATGATGGCAAGGCCTTGAGCATTCAGTGCGAGTCGGCCTCTGGGAAGGGACATCAGTGCACCGAGGCCTGCGGCGCACTCCTTGCGGTTGGCGGCTACAGCGCGGCCGGCATTGGCGGCAGCAGCGGCCAGGCAGGTCACGACATCACCATCAATGGCGGCAGAATCACGGCCAAGGGCTGTGCGACGCCGCAGCGGTATGGTTCTGTTGAATTCAGCGGCGCCGGCATTGGCAGCGGATATGGCGCTCAGGCATACAACATCGTCATCAACGGCGGCATTGTCGATGCGCAGGCGCAGATGGATGGCGCCGGCATCGGCGCAGCCGGAGAGTTTTCGGAATACCGCATTGGCGCGGCGGAGGATATCATCATCAACGGCGGCGTTGTGACGGCGCGCGGCGGTGCCTTCGCAGCGGGCATCGGCGGCGGCGGCTTCCACGGCCCTGCGAGCAGGATTGCGGTCAATGGCGGCACGGTGACGGCCATCGGCGGCGAGAAGGCTGCGGGCATCGGCGGTGCTCAGGATGGCACGGCCAAAGATATTCAGATTTCCGGCGGCACGGTGATGGCAGTCAGCTCGTATGCCGGCGCAGGTATCGGCGGCGGCTATAACGGCACCGCACAGAATATCGTCATCTCCGGCGGTCAGGTGACAGCCATTGGCGGCATCATGGAAGACATCAGCGGTGATCCCGGTACGGATGGAGAGGGAATTGGCCGCGGCGGCTATCTTGGTCATCACGCCGAATATGTGAAGGCCCCGAGCGGCATTTTCGTTGCCCCCGAAAATGGGAAGGGAACCGCGGTGCTTGTCGGCAGCAATGAGGACAATGCGGCTGAACTGCAGAGCTCTCCTTTTAGCGGCAAAACAGATATCACCGGCCTGATTTCGGATTACCGTTGTGTTCTCGTTGGGCCGCAGATGCTTCTGCAGGAGAAAGGCAATGTGGTTCTGGGAGAAGCTGAACTCAGCCAGCAGAAACCGGTACAGGTGCCGACGCTGATTCTGCCGGAGGACGCCTCTGATATGGCTGCCGGCGTGCTGACCTTTACAGAGGTTCCTGCCGACACCGCCAATACAATGATCTTCAACGTGCATTGGGTGGATGAAGAGGGCAACGAGATTCCGCTGCCGGCGGGCAGCAGGCTGTGCTTCCCGTATCCTGACGGCCTGGATCAAGACAGTGCGGACAATTACCAGATCACCATCATTCATACGCTGGCAAAGGGGAGGACTGAAACCTATCTTTCGCAGAACGGAGAGATTGAGTTCCTGAAGCAGGGCATGTGCATTGAGGTGACGTCCTTCAGCCCGTTTGAGATCACTTGGGAGGAGTACCCGATTGTGGATCTGCCCAAGACTGGCGATCACAGTCAGATGAGGATCTGGCTTGCACTGATTCTGATTTCGAGCGCGATGCTCCTGCGTTTTAGGATCGTTCGGAAGCAGCGGAGCTAAAGCCGGCTGAATCAGGACCGAATCGATCACGACGTGCCAAATAGCAATCAAGCCTCGAAACCTGCAAGGGTTTCGAGGCTTTTAAGCAACAAGAATTGTGCAAAGAACGTGCAAGGAGCACCAAAGGGCTTTGGTTTGACATGCTGATCGGGAGCAGGAACGGTGGAATATGCCGGACGAAGGATTGCTCCTTTTTCTTCACTCAGTCCAGCGTGAACTTCTCGTGCGCGATATCGTCGATGATATACGGCGTACGCTGATAGACGTAGTAGTTGAGCCAGTTGGTGTAGATGAGGTTGGCGTGGCTGCGCCAGGTGACGCGCGGCGGCTGGGTGTCGTCGTCGTTCGGGAAATAGTTTTTCGGCACGTCGATGGGCAGGCCCGCCTTCTTGTCGCGCTCGTACTCCAGGCGCAGCGTCTCCGCGTCGTACTCGCTGTGGCCGGTGATGAAGATCTGGCGTCCCTTGTCCGTGGCGATGGCGTAGATGCCCGCCTCCGGCGAGGAGGCCAGGATCTTGAGCTGGGGCACGGCCTCCACGTCGGCGCGCGCAATCGTCGTATGGCGGGAGTGGGGGACGAAGAACCGGTCGTCAAAGCCGCGCAGCAGCATGGAGCTGCGGCGCTCCACCGTGTGCTCGAACACGCCGAAGAGCTTCTTTTCAAGCGGAACCTTCTTGATGCCGAAGTGGTAATACAGCCCCGCCTGCGCGCCCCAGCAGATGTGGAACGTGCTGGTGACGTGGGTCTTGGACCACTCCATGATGGTGCACAGCTCGTCCCAGTAATCCACCTGCTCAAACGCCATCTGCTCCACCGGCGCGCCGGTGATGATCATGCCGTCGAAGTGCTGGCTGCGCACGTCGTCAAACGTCTTGTAGAAGGCGAGCATGTGCTCACGGGAGGTGTTGCGGCTTTCGCGGCTGGTGGTCATGATGAGCTCCAGCTCGATCTGCAGCGGGGAATTGCCCAGCAGGCGCGCCAGCTGCGTCTCGGTGACGACCTTGGTGGGCATGAGGTTGAGCAGCAGAATGCGCAGCGGACGGATGTCCTGCGTGACGGCGCGGCGCTCGGTGATGGTGAAGATGTTTTCGCTTTCCAGCGTCGCGCGGGCGGGCAGGGACTCGGGAATCTTGATGGGCATGGGATCACCTCGTTGTGAATGTGTCAGATCCGCACGGCGGTCATGCCGTGCGCGTCGTTTTCATCGTGCGTGACCAGGATGAGCAGCTTGTCCTTCGCGGCCTCGCACACGAGCGCATGCATCTGCGCGTGTGTGACCTCATCCAGCGCGCGAAAGGGCTCGTCCATCAGCAGGATGTCCCCGCCGAAGGCGAGGGCACGGGCAAGCGCGGCGCGGCGCTGCATGCCGCCGGAGAGGGACGCGGGATAGCTGCCGCCCTCTGCGCCCAGGCCGACGCGCTCCAGCCAGTCCTGTGCAATCCGATCTGAGCCGCAGACGAGCGAGACGTTTTCGCGGACGGTCCTGAACGGCAGCAGCCGGTCCTCCTGAAAGCAGAAGGCGATGCGCGCATCCCTGGGCAGGAGCACTTCGCCGCTGAGCGGCTGCTCCAGACCCGCGATCAGGCGCAGCAGCGTCGTCTTGCCCCGGCCGGACGGGCCGAGAATCGCGTACTGACCGGGCGAGGTGAAGGTCAGGCTCAGATCGGAAAAGATGGGCTTGTCCCCGAAGGCCATGCTCAGGTGCTTCAGGCGAATCTCATACATGGCGCACCTCCGTGACCCGGGCAGCGAGCCTGCGCAGCAGCGCTTCCAGCAGCACGCTCAGCACGATGATGGTCAGCGTCCAGGCGAGCAGGCTGTCCGTCTCCAGATAGATCTTGGCCTCGTAGATCCGGCTGCCGACGGCGCACTTGGGCACGCCGATGACCTCCGCCGCGACGACGGCCTTCCAGCACAGGCCGATGGCGGCCAGGCAGCTTTGCGCAAACGCCGGGAGAACCGACGGGACGATCACATGTTGAAGCGTTCTGCGGCGGCCCAGGCGATACATGTGCGCCATCTCCAACAGCTTGGGGTCAATGGCCCGGATGGCCTGCACGAGCGCGGAGTAGACGACCGGCAGCGTCATCAGGAAGCCGGTGAGCACCGGGACGCGCGGGCTGGAGAGCCACACCAGCGCCAGCACGATGAACGATGTGACCGGTGTGGCGCGCACGGCGGAGAGCAGCGGGGAGAGCAGCACGTCGCAGGCGCGAAAGCGCACGCACAGCGCAGAGAGCAGCACGGCAGCCGTGATGCCCAGCGCGTACGCCTGCAGCGTGCGCAGGAGCGTGGCGCCGAGCGACTGATAAAACGCTGCGGTGGGGAGCAGGGAAACGAGCTTGGCGAGCACCTCACCCGGCGCGGGCAGCAGCAGCGGCTGATGCACGATGCGCGCGAGCACGCCCCAGAGCACGAGGTAAAAGAGCAAAACGCCCGCGCGCGAAAGCAGGACTTTTGCGCGCGGGTGATGGTTCGCCGCCTGAGACAGGCGGAAGGGCGTCTGTTTCATCAGCGGACGTAATAGAAGGCGTCGTCCGGCAGCGCGCCGCCGATGGACGCGGGATTGGCGGCCAGGAGCACCTGATACAGCGGCTCAATCTGCGCGCGGACGGCCTCGCCCTCGACGAACACGATGTGGCAGTTCGGGATTGCGCGCTTGGCGACAGCGGCCTTGGGCATCACGCCGTGCTTTTCGACCAGCTGGCTGGCGGTCTCCGCGTCGCTGTTCACCAGCTCGACGGAGGCGCTGTACGCGTCAAGGAACGCGGCGACCTTCTCCGGGTTGGCCTCCGCGAAGTCGCGGCGGACGATCACGCAGCCCATGGAGAGCACCATGTCGGGATTGCCGGCCTTGGCGGCAGCCTCCTCAAAGGCGGCGGTCACGTCGATGACGGCCTTGAGGCTGTCGTTCTGCATCAGCGCGGAGGTGACGTGCGGCTCGGGCAGGATGCCGATCTCGGCCTTGCCGGCGGCCAGCAGGGTGGCCAGCTCGCTGTGCTCGGCGACATACTCGATCTCCACCTTGTCCGTCAGGCCGTTGGCCTCGAGGATGTAGTTGATCACGTACTCCGGCACGCTCGCCTGGCCGGTGGCGTACACCTTGCGGCCCGCGAGGTCGGCAAAGGAGGTGATCGTCTCGTCGCTGGAGACGACGTGCAGCACGCCCAGCGTGTTGAGCGCCAGCAGCTGCACATTGCCGTTGGTCTTCTTGTTCAGGACGGCGGCGAGGTTGGTCGGGCAGGCGGCGATGTCCGCGCTGCCGCTGGCAATGGCGGCGACGATTTCATCAGCCGCACCGGCGAGGGTGAAGCTGTATGCATCGGCGTGATCCTCCATCACGCCGACCATGCCGATGCCGGTCGGGCCCTTGAGGGCGAATACGTTCACTTTTTCGTCCGCAGCAGCGCCGCAGACCAGCGCGAGCATCGTCATCAGCGCGATGACGGAAAGCAGCATTTTCTTCATGATGGGGAAAACCTCCTTATTTCGCAATGACGACAGTATAGCATAAATGGCGCGTTTTTACAACTTTGTTACAGGGGATAGGGGCGCGATATGGTATACTGATTGGGAATGGGAGGGGATAGGTTTGGCCGATATCCTGATCGTGGAGGACGAGGCGGCGATCCGCCAGATCCTCGGCATGCACCTGACGCTGGTGGGCCATGCTGTGCGGGAGGCGGAGGACGCTGCGGCAGCGCGCGCGATGATCGCCGGCAAAGCGCCGGACCTCGCGCTGCTGGACGTGATGCTGCCGGGCGAGGACGGCTTTTCGCTGGGCAAGATGCTGATTGACATGGACGTGCCGGTGCTGTTTGTAACGGCGAAGACCGCCGTGCCGGACCGCGTGCGGGGCCTGACGATGGGCGCGCAGGACTACATCCTCAAGCCGTTTGAGCCGGCGGAGCTGCTGGCGCGCGTGGAAAACATCCTGCGGCGCACCCGGCGCGAGGAGCAGACGCTCGAGAGCGGGCCGCTGCGCATCGACTTTTCCGCGCGGCGCGTGTGTCTTCATGGGGAAGACGTGCCGCTGACGGCGCTGGAATTCGATCTGCTGGCGATGCTGGCGAGGCGGCGCAACGTGGCCATGAGCCGCGAGGAGCTGCTGTGCGGCGTGTGGGGCTATGACTACGCGGGCGAGACGCGCACGGTGGACGTGCATGTGCAGCGGCTGCGCAGCAAGATCGGCGCGGCGTATATCGAGACGGTGTACAAATACGGCTACCGCTTCAGGGGCGGCGCGGGGGAAAACGGATGAGGACGAGGATCGCCGCAGCGATGACCGCGCTGGCGCTGCTGCTGTTTCCGCTGGGCGCGCTTATGATCGTGTCGCGCTGCTTTGACCTGACGATGGCGCGGGAGCGCGAGCGCGCGCTTTCCGAGGAGGCGGCCATTGCCCGCGCGGTGGCGATGGAGATCGGGACGGGCGATCTGGAGACGCTCTATGCCGTCGCCTCCGGGGCGCAGCGGCGCTACGGATCGGATTCGCTCGGCGTGGCGCTCGTCTATCGCGGCGCTGTCATGGCGGGCGCACAGATTGCGCAGGCGGATGGGCTGGAGCGGCTTTTGCAGACGGCAGGCCGCGCGACGCTGCTGCGCGGCGAGGCGCAGACGCTGTACATCGCCCATAGGCTCACGGACGACCTGACGCTGCTGCTGAGCTCGGACGTCTCGCAGGTGTATGCGCTGCGCCGGGAGCTGGCCGTGTGGGCGGGCATGCTCAGCCTGGCGGGCGTGCTCTTAAGCGGCGTGATGTCGGTGGCGGTGTCCGGCTGGCTGGCACGGCCGTACCGGCTGCTAGCGCAGCAGCGGAAGGAGCTCATCGACGCGCTGGCGCACGAGATGCGCACGCCGCTGACGGCGATTCTGGGCGGCGTGCGGCTGCTGGAGCGCGCCAGCCTGACGCAGGAAAAGCGCGCCGCGCTCCTTTCCTCCATGGCGCGTGAAGCGCAGCGGCTCTCCGACATGGATACGCGGCTGCTGCAGCTGACGCAGCTGGAGCACGATGCGCCGTCGTTTACGCGCTTTTCCTCCATGGAGATGGCGCGCGAGGCGCTTTCCGCATTTGAGGGCGTGGAGCTGGTCGGCGAGGACGCGGCGTTTTGGGGTGAGCGCGAGCTGACCATCCAGCTGCTGCGCAACCTGGTGGTCAACGCGCAGCGCGCGGGCGGCGGCGTTCCCGTGCGGGTGACGCTGCGCGCGGATGGATTCTCCGTGACGGATCACGGCTGCGGCATGACGAAGGCGCAGGCTGCGCGCGCATTTGAGCCGTTTTACAAGGCGGACAAGTCGCGCACGCGCGCGGCCGGCGGCGCGGGCTTGGGGCTGACGCTGTGCCGGAAGATCGCCGAGCTTCACGGCGGAGCATTGAAGATCGATTCCGAGCCGGGACGGGGCACGACCGTTTGTTACAGATTTGATACAACTCCATGAAGACTTTGAAACGGGATAGGCGATACAATGAATCCACAGAAAGGAGAGAAACCCACATGAAAAAAGCAAATCTGTGGATCACCTTGGCGGCGCTGTGCCTGCTGCTGCCAGCTTGCGCGCTCGGCGTGACCGACGGCATGGTGGAGGACGCCCCGATGGTGGCGGTGGACGGCATGCGCCTTGTGCAGGAGGCGGAGGAATCCTATCTGCCGGATGCGACGGTCTACGCGGGCTATGGCGGCTGGGAGGCTGCGTGGGAAAACGCGGCGGAATGGGTCGGGAGCGAGGCGGACGAGGACGGCTGCTTTGAGGATGTGGAGCAGCGTCCGCGGCTGACGGCGGGCGAGGCCGCGCGCGCCAAGGCGCTGCTTGCGCGGGTGCAGGCGGGCGAAATCGCCTATGCGGGCGAGAGCATCCTTGACAAAATGGAGGACGTGATTGTCGGCGTGTACGCGCTTGATCCCGAGGACTACGACGGGGAGCGGGCATATGTGCTGCTGCCGGGCCCCTGCCTGACGGACGAGCAGCTGCTTGCGCTCATCGACGCCTTTGACCGGCTGGGGATGACGTTTGATCCGGACGCGCTGTCCTATCGCAACTGTGCGCGCGGCGGCGGGATCGAATGCAGCCGCTTCCTGACCGCCGAGGAGCGTGAGCGCTATACGCTGCTGGCGGATTTGATCGAACGCGGTCTGCTGGATGCGGAGGCATTCATCGGCGCACAGGCGGTGCAGCCAAAGCTCGACAGGCGGTACTACTGCGGCATGGAGGACTTCACGCTGCGCCCGTACCGCGTGATCACGGATGAGGAGCTCTGCGCGATGCTGGCGGCCAACGGCGTGCACGACAGGACGGGCGAGGTGGACGCGGACGATCTGGAAAGAACCTCCCGTACCATTCTGCATGAACGGCTGGGCTGCCCGCTGTCCATGACGCTGGAATACATGTTCTACGAGGGCGGCTATACGCCTGCGCAGTTTGACGCAAACGGCAATCAGGCGTGGGCCGGCGAAGGACGCAGCAGCTACGGCGCATTCTTTACCTACCGCACGGCGGAGGGGCTCGAGGCGTACGCCGACACGACGTTTGACCGGGAGACCGGCGAGCTGGTCAGCGCGAGCACGATGCACAGCAGGAACGGGGAGACGGACTGGGACGCGGCGAAGCTGCAAATCTCGCATGAGACCATTGCCGCAGCGATTGCAGAGGCGGAGAAGTCGCTGGGCCTGACGGGCCTGACCTGGCACCTGCGCGACGAGGAGTGCTTCACCAACTGGGGCAGCTGCTGGGTGGTCTGTGCACAGGCGGCGGATGACCTGTGGATGACCGCGTACATCGGCATGGACGACGGGCAGGTGCACGGCCTGATGATGGAGCGCGGCACGCTCGTGGAGACGCTGACGCAGGAGGCGCCGGTGAACCGATGAGCCAACGAAAGGCATAAAATGGGGCTTCCCGATGGTTCGGGAAGCCCGGCTTATCGCCAAATGATACTGTTCCCCAATAGATACAGCCCTGTGGGGATACGTTAGGGCTGCCGCCCTAAGACCTGCCTGAGGGATTTCATCCCTCAGACTCCCTTCTTCGCTTCGCGCGGCTTAAGGCGATTCAGACGAAAGCGGGTTACAGGTTCTCGCCGTTGCTCTCCATGACGGTCTTGTACCAGTGGAAGCTGTCCTTGACGATACGCTCCTGCGTGGTGTAGTCGACATAGACCAGGCCGAAGCGCTCGGTGTAGCCGTAGGCCCACTCGTAGTTGTCCATCAGCGACCAGGCGAGGTAGCCGATGGCGTCCACGCCTTCCTCCGCCGCGCGCTTGTAGGCGCGCAGGTAGCGGTGCATGTAGTCCTGGCGCTGCGGGTCGTGCACCTTGCCGTCCAGAGAGACGACGTCGTGGCTGGACATGCCGTTTTCGCTGATCAGGAACGGCACCTTGTAGCGCTCATAGAGGAACTTCGGGCCCCAGTAGAGCGCATCCGGCGTGATGTCCCACTGGATGGCCGTCTTCGGATGGCCGACCGGCTGGAGAAGCTGCTCCCAGCCCTGCGCGTTGTCCGCGGCCTTGACCAGGCGGCCGTGGTAGATGTTCTGGCAGTAGAAGTCAAGCGGCTGGCAGATCGTCTCAAGATCCTTTTCCCAGCCGGCAGGCAGGTACCGGCCAAAGAGCTCAAGACCGTCCTCCGGGTAGCGGCCCAGGATTGCCGGATCGCTCCACCAGGTGACGCAGAACGCCCAATCCTTCGCACCGCCGGGCACGGAGAAGTACGCCCTGCGCGCGGCCTCGATGTCCTCGCTGCGGTCGCTGGCCGGGATGCGCGGGTCGGCACAGGGCGCATAGCCCACGCGCACGCCGGGGACGGTTTCGCGCAGCATTTTGACCGTCAGGCCGTGCGCCAGCAGGACGTGATGGCTCATCGGGATCGTGGCGGACGGCGGGAGCACATAGCCCGGCGCGTGCGCGCCGGTGCAGTAGCCCAGGCCGATGAAGCACTGCGGCTCGTTGAAGGTGATGAAGTCCTTCACGCGGTCGCCGAAGCGCTTGGCGCACAGCGTCGCGTAGTTCAGGAACCAGGCGGGGCTTTCCGGGTTTTCCCAGCCGCCTCTGGCCTGCAGGGCGGAGGGGTAGTCCCAGTGGAAGAGCGTGACGATCGGGCGGATGCCGGCGGCAAGCAGCTCGTCAATCAGCGCATTGTAGAACGCCACGCCCTGCTCGTTCACCTCGCCCACGCCCTGGGGCAGCAGGCGCGGCCAGGAGATGGAGAAGCGGTAGTTCTTCACGCCCATCGCCTTCATCAGCTGCACATCTTCCCTGAAGCGATGATAGTGGTCGCAGGCGACGTCGCCGGTGTGTCCCTCGAGCACCTTGCCCGGCTCGTGGGAGAAGCGGTCCCAGACGGACAGGCCCTTGCCGTCCTCATAGGCCGCGCCCTCGATCTGATAGGACGCGGTGGCCGCGCCCCAGATGAAATCCTTGCGGAAGCTCATGGTGTTCCTCCTGTCGTGTTGTGGCATAGGGGAAAAGAAGGAGCCGGAAACCAGCCCCTTCTCCAGATTGACTTCTATTGTACTCCTTGACGCCGCCCAAAGCAACACCCGCGATGATATATTTGCTCAGCGCGAGGCAGACGATGAACAGCGGCAGCGCGTCCGCTCCGGCGTCAGATCCACCGTGCCGCAGTCCGTGCGGAAGCGGTCGCTCTTGAGCAGGGAGACCGGCATTGGCATGGTGTACTTGTTCTGGGAATCGATTGTCTGCCTGAGCGCAAAGAACCACCGGTTCAGCCGGTGATTTTGACGGATATCCTCGCTTTCGGCAGCGGGAGAATCTTTGATGGTGGGGCGCCGCTTACGCGGGCAGCGGACCGACGGTCTCGCCCGGGATCAGCTGGCAGGGGATGGAGATCGTCTCCTGGAAGGTGATGCGCGGCTGCTCGATGAGGTGCGCAAGCTTGCGGGCTGCCGCCGTGCCGATGGCGACCGTGTCCTGCCGCACGGTGGTCAGGCGGGGACGGCACATCTGCAGCAGCGGCACGCCGTCGTAGCCGGCCACGGAGATATCCTCCGGGATGCGCAGGCCTGCGGCGCGGATGGATTCCATGCCGCCCAGCGCCGCATAGTCATCGGGCATGATGATGCAGGTCGGACGATTGGGCAGCGTCAGCAGGCGCTCGGTGGCCTGACGGGCAGCGGCGGGATTGTGATAGACGCTTTGCACGAGGTATTCCTCCGGCACGTCGATGCCGGCCTCGCGCATGGTGCGCAGGAAGCTGGTCAAACGCACGGAGGTGACCGAGGCGTCGCTGCCTTCAATGCAGGCGATGCGCCGGTGGCCCCTGGAGAGGATGTACTGCGTGAGCTCCGCCATACCGGCACGGTTGTCGGATTCGACGCAGCTGTGATCGTGGAAGACGTGGTCGATGGTCACCACCGGAAGCGGCCCGGACACCAGCTCGAGCACCTCGGGATCCTGAAAATCACAGCAGACGATGCACACGCCGTCGACATTGCGGTACAGGCAGTGCTCCAGATAGGTCATCCGGTTGCTGCCCATGTGGTGGGTGATGAAGGTGATGTCGTATCCGCGGCGCTCGGCCTCGGACTTGAAGGCTTCCAGCACCGGCGAAAAGTAATTGTGCGCCAGACCGCTGCCGCTTTCGTCAGCATAGAGCACGCCGAGGTTGAACGTGCGGCCGAGCTTGAGGCTGCGGGCGATGGCGCTGGGCCGGTAGCCCAGCCGGTCAGCGGTGGCGCGGACGAGCTCGCGGGTCTCCTGACTGACGTCGGGATAATCGTTGAGCGCCTTGCTGACCGTGGAAATGGAAAGGCCGCAGGCTGCGGACAATTCCTTGATTGTGACCGCCACGGGAAGCACCACACTTTCGTCAATACTAAATCGATTTCGATAGTCCATTATACGATAAAATGAAAGGAAAAGCAAGAAATTTCTTCAGATTTCTGTATAGAATTTCTAAAGCAGACGTGGATATGGATGGAGGCGGCGTCAGAATCGTGACAAGGCGGTCGTCTGCGCGCAAAACGAAAACAATATCGATCTTTCGAGAATAAAAATGAGAAAGAGCCTTGATTTTTCATAAAGAATCAGGTATATTGATAGGCAAGATAGAAAAAGGCTGTACCAATTTACTAAAACGTTTTCGATACGAAAAGGAAGGCGTTCAGGCAATCCAAGCATAGGGAGGCAGCAGAAAAATGAAATACGGCTACTTTGACGACGCAGCCCGGGAGTTTGTCATCACCCGGCCGGACACGCCGTCCCCGTGGATCAATTACCTGGGCAGCGAGGCGTTCTTCACCCTCATGTCCAACACCAGCGGCGGCTACAGCTTCTACAAGGATGCGCGCATGCTGCGCATCACCCGCTACCGCTACAACAACGTGCCCACCGATGCGGGCGGGCAGTACTTCTATATTAAGGATGGCGATACGGTCTTCACACCCGGCTGGATGCCGGTGAAGACGCCGCTGGATTTCTACGAGTGCCGCCACGGTCTGGGCTACACGCGCATCAGCGCGGAGAAGAACGGCCTTGCCGTCTCACAGACGAGCATGGTGCCGCGCGGGGACAACGCGCTGGTGACCAAGGTGGAGATCGAGAACCGCGCTTCCTATGATAAGGAAATCACGCTGTCAAGCTTCGTGGAGTTCTGTCTGTGGAACGCGCAGGATGATGCGACCAACTTCCAGCGCAACTTCTCCACCGGCGAGGTTGAGATCGAGGGCAGCGCCATCTATCACAAGACCGAGTACCGCGAGCGCCGCAACCACTACGCGGTGTACAGCGTGAATGCGCCGGTCGACGGCTTTGACACGGACCGCGATGCGTTCCTGGGCGCGTACAACGGCTTTGACCATCCGGCAGCGGTGTTTGAGGACAGAAGCCGCCAGTCCGTGGCCAGCGGCTGGGCGCCCATCGGCAGCCACCGCCTGCACGGCAGGCTGGCCCCGGGCGAGCGCGTGTGCTTCGTGTTCCTGCTGGGCTACTGCGAGAACGAGCAGGAGAAGAAGTTCTCCGCGCCGGGTGTGATCAACAAGGAACCGGCGTATGCCCTGATGGAAAAGTACGACAGCGAAACCAAGTTCAACGCTGCGTTTGCGGCCCTGGCGGCATACTGGGACGAACTGCTCTCCACCTGGCAGGTGCACAGCGGCGACGAACGGTTTGACCGCATGATCAACATCTGGAACCAGGCACAGTGCATGGTTACGTTCAACATGTCCCGCTCGGCCAGCTATTTCGAATCCGGCATCGGCCGCGGCATGGGCTTCCGCGATTCCACACAGGATCTGCTGGGCTTTGTGCACCTGATTCCCGCCCGCGCCCGTGAGCGCATTCTGGACATTGCGGCCACGCAGTTCCCGGACGGCAGCGCGTATCACCAGTATCAGCCGCTGACCAAGCGCGGCAACTTCGACGTGGGCTCCGGCTTCAACGATGATCCGCTCTGGCTGATTTTCGGCGCGGCGGCGTATATCAAGGAGACCGGCGATCAGTCGATCCTGGCGGAGTCCGTTCCGTTTGACAACGATGAGAGCCTCGCGCAGCCGCTGATGGAGCACCTGCGCCGCAGCTTCCACTATACGATCGATCATCTGGGCCCGCACGGCCTGCCGCTCATCGGCCGCGCGGACTGGAACGACTGCCTGAACCTCAACTGCTTCTCCAATACCCCGGGCGAGAGCTTCCAGACGACGGCGAACTACGAGTCCGGCGTGGCCGAATCGCTGTTCATCGCGGGCATGTTCGTGGGCGTCTGCCCGGATTACGAGCGCCTGTGCCGCCTGTACGGCTGGGAAGAGGAGGCCGATACGGTGGCTTCTTATAAGGAAGCGATGGAGAAGGCGGTGCTCGAGCACGGCTGGGACGGCGAATGGTTCCTGCGCGCCTATGACGCGTTCGGCAGCAAGGTCGGCTCCCATGAGTGTGAGGAGGGCAAGATCTACATCGAGCCGCAGGGCTTCCTGGTCATGGCCGGCGTGGGCGTGAAGGAAGGCTATGCGCAGCAGGCGCTTGACTCTGTGCGCAAGCATCTGCTCAGCGAGCACGGCGTGGCAATTCATACGCCGCCGTACACGACGTACCACCTGGAGCTGGGCGAAATCAGCTCCTATCCGCCGGGATACAAGGAGAACGGCGGCATCTTCTGCCACAACAACCCGTGGATCGTGCTGGCGGAGACGACGCTCGGCCACGGCGGACGCGCGTTCGACATCTACCGCCGCACCTGCCCGGCGTACATCACCGATCAGAAGCTGCACCACACCGAGCCGTATGTGTACAGCCAGATGGTCGCCGGCCCGTATGCGCCGAGGTTTGGCCAGGCGAAGAACTCCTGGCTGACCGGCACCGCGGCCTGGACGTTCTACGCGGCGAGCCAGGGTATTCTCGGCGTGAAGCCGGACTACGACGGCCTGAAGATCGATCCGTGCCTGCCCAAGGAACTCAATGATATCACCCTCACCCGCAGGTTCCGCGGCAGCGAGTACGAGATTCACATCCTCAACCGCGCCGGAGACGAAAAGGGCCGCCTGACGCTCACCGTGGACGGCAAGCGCGTCGAGGGCAACGTGATCGCGCCTGACGAGCAGCCATGCAAGCATGTGGTCGAGGCCGTGATGGAATAACGGGATCAAATCATCAGAAAAAATGCCGGAGACCGGGAAGAAAATCCCGTTCTCCGGCGTTTATATACCGTGGAAAGCGTCAGCGGATGAAGTTCGTCCGCTTCTTCTCGGTCTCCGGTGCGGGCGGCAGGATGCCGTGCTCGCGGGCGAGGGCAAAGATCTTGACCATATAGGCCATGCTGCGGGCGAGCTGGCGCATGATCTGCAGGCCCTCTTCGTCCTTCTCCACGTCCTCAGGCGCGCTGCCGTGCACCATCGGCCAGTACTGGCTGGGGACGATGGGCATGCCGGAGATGGTGAAATACTTGTTCAGCTGGTCGATGGCAGCGGTCGTGCCGGCGCGGCGTGCGCTGACGATGGCTGCGGCAGGCTTGCCGCGCATCAGGCCGGAGCCGGCGTAGAACATCCTGTCCATCAGGCAGATGATCTCGCCGCAGGCGCCGGCGTAGTGCACCGGAGAGCCGAAGACAAAGCCGTCCGCCTCCGCGCACTTGTCAAGCACGCGGTTGACCGCATCATCGCTGTGCACGCAGCGGTTCTGCTTCATTTTGAAGCATGCGCCGCAGCCGGTGCAGCCGCGGATGGGATCGGCGCCGAGCTGGACAATCTCGGTCTCAATGCCCTCCTCGCGCAGCGTTTTTTCGATTTCGGCGAGCGCGCGGAAGGTGCAGCCGTGCGCGTGCGGGCTGCCGTTGACAAGAAGAACCTTCATGTTCATTTTCCTCCTTTGGGGATTGGCGATGTTTCCATTATACGCAAAACCGGCACGGCTGTGAAGAGCGGCGAACTTTTTGTGAAAAAAGGAAAATTGCCTTGAAGCGAGAAACCAAATCCTGTATAATGAAGGCACAACTATAGCTTCTGTACACGGAGGAGGATATTCACATGGGCGCTACGCTTCTGATCATGGCTGCGGGCATGGGCTCGCGTTACGGCGGCAACAAGCAGGTGGACGGTCTCGGCCCGAACGGCGAGATCCTGATGGAATACTCCATCTATGACGCCATCCGCGCCGGTTTCGATCACGTCGTGTTCGTCATCAAGCCGGGCATGCAGGATCTGATCGCCAGCATCTGCGGCGACCGCATTGCCAAGAAGGTCAAGGTTGATTATGCCTTCCAGGATTTTTCCAGTGTTCCGTCTTTCTACAAGATTCCGGCCGAGCGCGTCAAGCCGTTTGGCACCGTGCACGCCGTGCTGGTGGCCAAGGACGTGATCCATCAGCCGTTCTGCGTGCTCAATGCGGATGACTACTACGGCGTGTCCGCGTTCAAGGCCGCATATGACCGGCTGCAGACCATGAAGCCGGAGGGCGAGGCCTGCATGGTGGGCTACATGCTCAAAAATACCGTCTCCAAGAACGGCACCGTCTCCCGCGGCGTGTGCAAGTCTGATGCAAACGGCTATCTGACCGAGGTCGTGGAGACGCTCAAGATCAAGCTGTGCGAGAACGGCGAGATTCGTGATATCGACGAGGGCGAGCCGGGCAAGCTGCTGGACGCCGAGGCGCCGGCCAGCATGAACTTCTGGGGCTTCACCCCGTGGTTCTTCACCAAGCTGGAGACGTACTTCAATGATTTCCTCAAGGGCCTGGCGCCTGACGCGATCAAGGCGGAAGCGCTTCTGCCGCGCATGGTGGACGACCTCATGAAGGCGAATGAGCTGAAGGTGTCCGTCCTCACCACGGACGCGCAGTGGTTCGGCGTCACCTACAAGGAGGATAAGCCCAACGTTCAGGCTTCTCTGAAGGCCCTGCACGACAGCGGCGTCTACCCGGCTTCCCTTCACGAGTAATCTCGGCAAGACCATCCCGTGCGGCGCTTTTTGAGGGGCACCGCATGGGATTTTTCTTTCCGCGCGGCAAAGTACATTTCAGGATACCGGCTCAGGCGGCTGGAGTGAGGACTATGAAGCTCAAGATTTCTGCAAAGGGCGATATGCCCGGCCATGTCAAGGTGAAGAAGGCGGCGGCAATTTCCATCTTTTTCAATGTTTTGGAGATCGCTGCGGGCCTGACCATGATCGTGCTGGTCAACAGGATGCTCAGCGTCGGCGTGGAGGCTGCGCTTGCCCGCATGACGACGCTTCTTTGTGTGACCATTGTGGGCTGGGGCGCGGTGACGGACATCAGTTCGGCGCTGACCAGCCTGCAGCTGGTGCACAAGACGCAGGAGCTGGAGACGGCGTACAGCCAGCTGGAGGACCTCAACCGCGAGATGCGCGCCCAGCGGCACGACTTCATGAACCACCTGCAGGTCGTCTACAGCCTGATTGAGATGGACGAGCCGGGCGAGGCGATGGCCTACATGGATAAAATCTACGGCGACATGCAGCGCGTGAGCAATATGCTGCGCACCGCCTGCCCGGCGGTCAATGCGCTGATTCAGGCAAAGGTGGTCGAGGCGGGGGAGCGGGGCGCGCAGCTCAAGCTCTCCATCGCCGCCAAGTGGGACGACCAGCTGATGCCCGCCTGGGAAATCTGCCGCGTGCTGGCCAACCTGATTGACAATGCGCTGGACGCCGCCTGTGCGGCCGGGCACCCCGAGGGCGAGATGCCGACGGTGGAGCTGGTGCTGGGCGAGGATTTGCGCAGCTGGTTCTTCTCCGTGCGCAACAACGGCCCGGCGATTCCGGAAAAGACGCTCGCGAAGATCTTCGAGCCGGGCTTTACCACCAAGGCGACGGGGCAGGGCATGGGATTGTACATCGTGAGCCAGACGGTGATCGGGCTGGGCGGCAAGATCACCGTGGAATCCCACGACGGGGACACCGTTTTCTCCGGTTTCGTGCCCAGAAAGCGGCTGACACTGTCGGAAGGCCACAACGAATGTGAAGAAAATACAAAAAAGAATGACGAATCCATAAAGTAGATGCGGTTTTACCGTTGACAAATTAACACTTCTGTAATAAAATTGTTCCATGATGATATGGGTGGACGGATATATCCGCTCATCCGTCAAGTCGTCCGCCAGAAGGGCGGACACGAAAGAGGGGATAGACAACATGAAAAACAGGATCACCAAGTGCATGGCCATGCTGGCGATTCTGTGCGTGCTGCTCACGGTCTTTGCCGCGCCGGCGTTTGCCGCCAGCTACAGCAAGGTCTATGGTCAGACGCAGGAAAGAGTGCGCGTGCGCGCGAGCGCTTCCTCAAGCGCGGCCATCATTGACAACATCGTCAAGGGCGCATGCGTGTACGTGACCAGCTCCAAGACCAGCGGCAGCAGCACCTTTGTGAAGGTGAACTACCGCAACAGCGACGGAGACGTTGACACCGGCTGGGTCTGTCAGAACGACGGCAAGAACACCTATGTCAAGATTCTGAGCACCGAGCAGGCGAAGAGCGCCTTCTCCGTGACGGGCGGCAATCTGCCCAGCAAGAAGGTGGGCACCTTCTTCGCTTCCGAGCGCAAGAGCGCGCTCAGCAGCGCGGGCACCACGACGTCCTCGTCGAGCAGCGATTCTCAGACGGTCAAGAGCGTGCAGACCATGCTCAAGGCGCTGGGCTACTATACCGGCGAGATCACCGGCAACGTCGGCACAAAGACCAAGGCGGCCATCAAGCAGTTCCAGAAGGAATATGACCTGACAGCGGACGGCGTCGCAGACCCGAACACCCTGGCGCGCCTGAAGGCGGTCTATGCGGACAAGGGCGGCTCGACGAGCACGTCGTCTTCCTCCGGCTCCGGCCTGCGCCTGGGCTCGACCGGCACGAAGGTCCGCGATCTGCAGCAGGATCTGACCACGCTGGGCTACTACTGGGCGGAGATCACCGGCAACTACGGCTCCAAGACCGAAGCGGCCGTCAAGAACTTCCAGCAGAAGAACAACCTGACGGCGGACGGCGTGGCCGGCACCAAGACGCTCAGCGCGATTGCCTCCGCGATCGAAAGAAAGGGCGGCACCAGCAGCTCCAGCGGCTATGCCAGCGGCACCACCCTCAAGCTTGACAGCCAGGGCTCTGCGGTGACGCAGCTGCAGACCGACCTCAAGCAGCTGGGCTATTACTACGGCAGCATCACCGGCAACTTCGGCAGCAAGACCGAAGAGGCCGTGAAGGATTTCCAGAAGGCCAAGGGCCTGTACGCGGACGGCGTGGCCGGCACCAAGACGCTCAGCGCGGTCAAGGCCGCCGTTGACGCGGCGGGCGGCTCCTCCAGCAGCAGCACAACCGGCCTGAAGGTCGGCTCCACCGGCGACAAGGTGACGGCGCTGCAGCAGGATCTGACGGCGCTGGGCTACTACTACGGCGACATCACCGGCCACTACGGCTCCATGACCAAGGCTGCGGTCAAGAGCTTCCAGAAGGCGAAGGGCATCACCCAGGACGGCATTGCCGGCACGACGACGCTCAACGCGATTGCCAAGGCGCTGGGCGGCAGCTCCGGCTCTTCCAGCACCGCCTCCCTGCGCGAGGGCGACAACAGCTCTGCGGTGCTCGAGCTGCAGACGATGCTCAAGTCGCTGGGCTACTACTACGGCGACCTGACCGGCAAGTTCGGCAGCCTCACCAAGACGGCTGTGCGCAAGTTCCAGGATGACAACGGCCTGACGGTGGACGGCATCGCGGGCCAGAAGACGCTGAACCTGCTGCGCAGCAAGACGGGCAACTCCACCGACAGCTCCGGCTCGGGCAGCATCACCAGCTCCTCCGTGGCGGAAAGCGATTCCTACTTCCTCATCAACAAGGACGGCGTGCGCCTGCGCACCACGTATTCCCTGTCCTCTGCGGCGAAGACCACGATGGACGAGGGTACGGCGGTTCAGGCGACCCGCAAGTACAACGTCGGCGGCACGACGTGGTACTATATCACGGTGAAGAAAAAGAGCAGCGGCAACGTGTACACCGGCTACGTCCGCGGCGTGGTGCTGGACAAGGTTTCCAAGGAGACGTTTGTTGCGAACGGCGGCAATGTTGACATTGACGCGATCGGCGCTGAAATTCTGGGCATGATCCGCATCACGGCCAACAGCGTCAGCATCCGCGAGACGGCCAGCTCCAGCTCTGAAAAGATGGGCTCGGCCGACAAGGGCGACGTGTTCTTCTACACGGACAAGTCCGGCAACTGGTATCAGATTCAGTCCGGCTACTGGATTCACAAGGACTATATCCACGTGATGACCGACGACGAGGTGGACGAGTACCTGGCCAGCGACGACTATTCCGGCGGCACCTACCGCGAGGGCGATACCGGCACGATGGTCACCTGGATTCAGGAATCCCTGAAGACGCTCAAGTATTATTCGGGCAATATTTCCGGCGAATATGGCAAGCTGACGAAGGAGGCTGTCAGGCTGTTCCAGAAGGACAACGGCCTCGGCGCGGACGGCGTGGCCGGCCCGAAGACGATTGCCAAGATCATGCAGAAGGTCAGCGATAATTATACTGACGGCGCTGGCGGCGTGATTGACAAAGAAAAGGTCATTTACAATGTTGATTGGACAAACTACTTGAAGGCTAAGGCCATTAAGACAGGTGCTACGCTTACCTTGACGGATATCAGTAGAAATGTTTCTTTCAAGGTAAAGGTTCAGTCTACGGGTAATCATGCTGACGTAGAGCCGCTGACCTCGAGCGATACAAAGGTGCTCTGCGGTCTCTATGGTGTCACCAATGCGTCTCAGCTGGAATCGCAGAATAAGTGGCAACGCCGCGCTGTGGTTGTGACGAATTCGGATGGATATCAGTTTGTTGGTTCCATTTATTCAATTCCACACGGAAAGAACACGATTTCCGGCAATAACTTTGACGGACAGTTCTGTCTGCACTTCCTGGGTTCTACCATCCATGCGGGCGATGGCGGTTCTGTGTCTGCGGCTGATAACCATCAGGCGAAAATCAAAACTGGCGTAGAAGCACTTAAAGAAAAAGGATACATCATCCAGACTACAAAGTTCCCGTAATCTACTGACCATCCCCATCCCCTCTTTAATACAGGGCGGCGCGAGCAATCGCGCCGCCCTGAGCTTTTGGACCTCATCCGTCTCGCCGTTGGCGAGCCACCTTCCCCAAAGGGGAAGGCTTTTTGCTTTGATGGGATTCAAGTTTGAGAGGGATTATGGTAGAATAAAGATGGGGTGGGGATATGAACAAGATCTATTACAACGGCATGCTGAAAACAAAGGCTCAGGAGCTGCGCCGGGAAATGACAGCGCAGGAGAAGAAGCTTTGGTATGAGTATCTGAGACATCATACCGCTCAATTCAGAAGACAAAAGCAATTTGGACGGTATATCGTGGATTTCTATTGCAGCAGCGCTAAGCTGGTGATTGAACTGGATGGTGCACAGCACGGCACGCAGGAAGGGCTGATTCATGATCGAAACCGAACCGCATATTTGGAAAGCCTGGGATTTACGGTGCTTCGGTTTGCCAACCGGGAAGTGGATGAACGATTTGAAGCGGTATGCGTCAGGATCAATCAAGCTGTGAACGCATGTTCGCACCCCAAAGCCTTCCCCTATGGGGAAGGTGGCATCCCGAAGGGATGACGGATGAGGTCCCATGCCGCTGCAAAAGGGCTGCATGAGGGCTTGACAAACATCATCAAATTCAATATAATGTTTTCCGATATGAAAAGCGATGATGCGGAAAGAGCGCATCGGACAAGCCTGCCAGAAGCGAGCCGGGGAGGGTGCAAGCCCGGCAGCGGGAACCGAAGCGCAGCCCTCCGGGAAGCTTCCGGCGAGGAGCCGGCCGTATGCCTGCGTTAAGGGCGAGAGAGGATGTGCCGAAAGGCATGTCAACCGGAGTGGTACCGCGAATCGCGTCTGTTCGTCCCCGGACGGCAGGCGTTTTTTATTTTTCTCCCTCCGTCCCTTCGGGACGCTCCCTCAAGAGGGAGGCTCGGGAGAACGATGCAAGAATAAAGGAGAGTTTCAACCATGAAGAAAATGACTTCCGGCGAGCTGCGCAGCATGTGGCTCAATTTCTTCAAGAGCAAGGGCCATGCTGTCATCCCCAGCGCCTCTGTCATCCCGGAGAATGACCCGACCGTGCTCTTCACCACCGCGGGCATGCATCCGCTGGTTCCGTATCTGCTGGGCAGCAAGCACCCGGCCGGCACCCGCCTCACCGACGTGCAGAAGTGCATCCGCACCGGCGATATCGAAGAGGTCGGCGATGCTTCCCACCTGACCTTCTTTGAGATGCTGGGCAACTGGTCCCTGGGCGATTACTTCAAGAAGGACATGATCGCCTGGTCCTGGGAGTTCCTGACCAGCCCGGAGTACCTGGGCCTTGACAAGGACAAGCTGGCCTTCACCGTGTTTGAGGGCGAGGGCGATATCCCGCGCGACGACGAGGCGGCCGGCTACTGGATGGAGCAGGGCGTCAAGCCGGAGAACATCTACTTCCTGAACCGCAAGCACAACTGGTGGGGCCCGGCGGGCCAGACCGGTCCGTGCGGCCCGGATACCGAGATGTTCATCATTCGTGATCAGCCGCCCTGCGGCCCGGATTGCTCCCCGGCCTGCTCCTGCGGCCGCTTCATGGAGATCTGGAACGACGTGTTCATGCAGTACAACAAGAACGCCGAGGGCCAGTACATCCCGATGGAGAAGAAGAACGTCGATACCGGCATGGGCCTGGAGCGCACCGTCTGCACGCTCAACGGCTGCAAGTCCGTCTACGAGACCGACGCCTTCACCGGCATCCTCGCCAAGATCTCCGAGCTGTCCGGCAAGGGCTACGAGGATGACGCGGCGACCACCAAGGCCTTCCGCATCGTCGCCGATCACCTGCGCACCGCCACCTTCATCATGGGCGACCCGCGCGGCGTGTCCCCGAGCAACGTCGACCAGGGCTACGTCCTGCGCCGCCTGATCCGCCGCGCCGTGCGCTACGGCATGGGCATCGGCATGGGCGAGGGCTTCACCAGCGAGATCGCGCAGGTCATCATCAACCAGTACGCCGAGGTCTATCCGGAGCTCAAGCAGAACGAGGCGTTTGTGCTCGAGCAGTTCAAGCTGGAGGAGACCCGCTTCGCGCGCACGCTGCGCCAGGGCGAGAAGGAGTTCGCCAAGGTCGTCTCCCGTCTGGACGGCAAGACCGTCATCGACGGTGTGGACGCCTTCCACCTGTACGACACCTATGGCTATCCGATCGAGATGACCCGCGAGCTGGCGGCCGAGAAGGGCCTCACCGTCGATGAGAAGGGCTTCGCCGATCACTTTGCCGCGCACCAGAAGCTGTCCCAGGCGGGCGCCGAGCAGCGCTTCAAGGGCGGCTTGGCCGATCACAGCGCGCAGACCGCGCGCCTGCACACCGCGACCCACCTGCTCCAGGCGGCGCTGCGCCGCGTGCTGGGCGACGAGGTCGCGCAGAAGGGCTCCAACATCACCGCCGAGCGCCTGCGCTTCGACTTCAAGTTCGGCCGCAAGGTGACCAAGGATGAGCTGGCGCAGGTGGAAGCGCTGGTCAACGAGTGGATCGCCGCGGATGTACCGGTCGTGATGACTGAGACCACCGTCGAGGCCGCGAAGGCGGAGGGCGCGATCGGTCTGTTCGAGAGCAAGTACGGCGAGTGCGTGCGCATGTACACCATGGGCGAGTACTCCAAGGAGATCTGCGGCGGCCCGCACGCCAGCCATACCGGCGAGCTGGTTTCCTTCAAGATCCAGAAGGAGGAGTCCTCTTCCGCCGGCGTGCGCCGTATCAAGGCGGTCATCGGTGCGAAGCCGGAGGACTGAGCGGATCCCAGCTGAATATCAGAATCCCGCACAATGCTGCGGGATTCTTTTATACTGATTTTATTCTATACTGCTTTTTCATGTGCGCAAAATGAAGCAGGGGGTTGGGCGGCGGCCCAACGTATCTATATAGGGCATCGTATTTTACGGATCATGAAAAAACCGCCGGCATGTCCGGCGGGATGCGTATTCGCTGCGTGATGATCAGCTGACGATGACGGCGATGACACAGAAGATGGCAAGGCTAATGACCGTAAGCACCGAGCATACGCCGGCGGCCATCTCGTATTCCTCCTCATTTCTGCCCAGCCCCAGACTCAGGAAACTCGAGGGCAGTGTGGTGTAGATGAGGATGGCCCAGCGGGTTTGAGCTTCCACGCCGGGGAGCAGGAACAGCACCAGCTGAATCAGCAATCCGAAGACTGCAAAATAAGTGAAATGGATCGCGGAGATCTTGAAGATGTGGGTGCGGTTGCCGCTGCTCAGGGAGAAATTATAGCCGACGGCAAAGAGAATGGCGGCGCTGACGGGCTGGGCGATGAACCCGGTGGTTTCCGTGAGAATGGATGCGATGCCGGCAGCTTGCAGCCAGGCCTTCGCGCCGGAGAGATTGAGCAGAAGGCCCAGCAGGCTCATGAGCAGCAGCGGAGAGGAGAAGACCTGCTTGAGAATATCGACCGGATGCGTCCCCTCATCGGTTTTGGCCGTCAGCAGCGCGATGGTGGTGATGCAGACCAGGGCCTGCGCCATGTCCAGTACGCCCATGCGATAGGCCTGCGCGGCGCCGAAGAGCGTCATGAACAGCGGAATGCCGAGCATGCCGCTCTCCTGAGCGGCGAAGAGCTGCGGCAGGTTGTGATAGGGGAACAGCGTCCTGCGCGCGCGAAACGCCCACGTGACGCTGAGCAGCATCATCGGCAGCACCAGCGCCATGGAGGTCAGGGATTCTGCACCGATGCTGGCGTTCAGGCATGAATTGAAGAGGACACAGGGCAGGCCGTATTGCATCACATACTGCTGCAGGCCCATCACGCCCTCGCGGGTGAGCGCACCCTTGCGGCGGGCAAGCATGCCCAGCAGGATGGCGGCAAAGATGGGAACGAGGATTTCAAGAACGGTGACAATGCGCTGCATAGGATTTCCTCCGAATCACAGGCTGATCCTATTCTCAAATGAAATGCCCCATCCGTTTGCGACTTCTTTCTCTGAGAATAGCATGAATGGACAAAGCGGGCGGTGCCCGCGCCCCCTTCCGGCCGCCTTTGCGCGTTCCGATGACAGATGGGGCAGAAAGTGAAGCGATGACATGATGACCGAAAAAACACCCCATGGAAATCCATGAGGTGCTGTGGCTCCCCAGGTAGGGCTCGAACCTACAACCCTTCGGTTAACAGCCGAATGCTCTGCCATTGAGCTACTGAGGAATATGGTGGATTGAAGTGGACTCGAACCACCGACCTCCCGCTTATCAGGCGGGTGCTCTAACCGACTGAGCTATCAATCCGAACAAAAAGGATTATACTCCCAGATGCCTGGAATGTCAATGCCTTTTTGTCATTTTTTTAAAGTTGTCGGTCCGCGCTCAATCCCCGACATGGTAGGTGACCGTGACGCCCTTGGCGAAGCGGTCGAGGTAGTGGATGGAGATCAGATCGCTGACGGCCTCCACCACGAGGATGATGCCCACGGCCATCATGAGCATGTTGCCGAAGAAGCCGGGGAAGAAGATGACGCACAGCGCGAGCACGAGCGTGGCCAGATTCGCGCACAGCGGCGCCCACCAGCCAGTAAAGCCGTAATAGCGCAGATTCAGCGCGCGAAGAACGCCGCACACGCTGGTGACGCAGATGACCACGCCCAGCGCGGTGAACAGAAAGTCCATCAGGAACGTGCGGTTGATCAGAGAGAACAGGCCGAAGGCCAGCGCGCACACGCCGATGAGCAGAGAGAAGGAGAAGCGCTTTTCGCCCTTGCTCATCACAAAGGGCACGATGCTCAGCAGGCCGTAGACCGTGATGCCCGCACCGACCAGCGTGCACAGCAGACGGCGGCTGGTATTCGGCGCGATGATCATGAGCAGACCCAGCAGAAGGCAGACGATGGCCGCGAGAGAGAAGCTCATGCTCAATCCGCCGGAGGACTTCTTCGTATGTTTCATATGGATCCTTCCTTTCTTCCTGTCAGGAGACTGCGGCATGCATAGCATGCCCAGCACCGCACCCATATCATAGCAGGGAAAAGCAAAGGGTTCAAGCAAAATAATTGACCAACAGGGAAAAGAATGTTAAGATATCTAGGTCAAGATCATGAGATCGCGGGCAGAGGCCGGGCAGATTGCAGGCTGCGCCGCCGCTGCGGCCGGGGTCGAGGGAACGATTGGGCGCCGTACCGCGCGCTATAGCTGGAGGAAACCATCATGCAGGGAAGAGCTGCGAAGAAGAAACAGGACTCGCTGCGCATCATCATTGTCGGCTGCGGCAAGGTGGGCCATACACTGACGGAGCAGCTGGTACGCGAGGGACACGATATCACCATTGTGGACACCAATGAGCGCGTGATCCGCAATACGACGGAGGTCTATGACGTGATGGGCATCCGTGGCAACGGCGCGAGCCTGAGCGTGCTGCGGGAAGCCGGCATCGAGCAGGCGGACATGATCATCGCCGTCACGGGCTCGGACGAGCTGAATCTGCTGTGCTGTACGATTGCCAAGAAGGCGGGCGGCGATATCTCCGCCATCGCGCGCGTGCGCAATCCCGACTATGCGGAGGAGCTGGTGTATCTGCGCCAGCAGCTCGGCCTGTCGATGATCATCAACCCGGAGCTGGAGGCAGCCCGGCAGATCGCGCGCATCCTCTCCAGGCCGCAGGCGCTGACGGTCAGCGCCTTTGCCAAGGGACATGCGGAGCTGCTGAGCTTCAAGATCCCTTCAGGCAGTATTCTGGCCGGCAGGAGCATCATGCAGCTGGACGGCATTTTCGACTTTGGCTACCTGGTCTGCGCGGTGGAGCGCGATGGCAGGGTGTCCATTCCCAGCGGCGGCTTCGTGCTTCGCGAGGGGGACGACATCACGATCCTGACCAATACCCGGGACGGCCATCGCGTGTTTGAGGCACTGGGCATGGAGAGCCACGCGGTGGGCAGCTGCCTGATCATCGGCGGCGGCAAGTCCTCCTACTATCTGGCTCAGCAGCTTCTCGAGCAGCGCATGGAGGTCAAGATCATCGAGCAGAACCGCGCACGCTGTGAGGAGCTCTCCGCGCTGCTGCCGGAGGCCACGGTGATCTGCGGCGACGGAGGCGACGAGGAGCTGCTGCGCGAGGAGGGCATCGACTCGGTGGAGGCGCTCGTGCCGCTGACGGGCCTCGACGAGGAGAACATCCTGCTGACGCTCTATGCCAAGCGGATGCCGGGCCTCAAGACGATCACCAAGATCAACCGCATCACGTTCAAGGACGTCATCGACGGCCTGAATCTGGGCAGCGTCGTCTATCCCAAGTATGTTACCTCCGAGACGATCACGGCTTATGTCCGCGCCAAGCAGAACAGTATCGGCAGCAACGTGGAGACGCTGTATCATCTCTTTGATTCCAAGGCGGAGGCGCTCGAGTTCCATGTGGACAAGGACGCGCCGGTCGTCGGCGTGCCGCTGATGAAGCTCAAAAAGAAGGACAACCTGCTCATCGCCTGCATCGGCAGAAACGGCAAGGTCATCTTCCCGCGCGGCCAGGACGTGATCCAGGCGGGCGACACGGTGATCGTCGTCACCACACATTCCGGCTTCGGCGACATCAGCGACATTCTGGCCTGAGAGGTACTGCGATGAATATGAAGTCAGTCAGCTATATCCTCGGCTGGATTCTCAACGTGGAGGCGGCGCTGATGGGGCTGCCGCTCGTCACGGCGATTATCTACGGGGAGAAGCAGGGATTTGCATTTGCCATCACGATGGCGCTGTGTGCGCTCATCGGCATTCTGCTGACGAACAAGCGCTCCGGCAGCCCACAGTTTCATGCCCGGGAGGGCTTTGTCACCACGGCGCTGAGCTGGATTGTCATGTCCGTTTTCGGCTGCCTGCCGTTCTACTTCAGCGGCGAGATCCCGCGCTTCATCGACGCGCTGTTTGAAACGGTATCGGGCTTTACGACCACCGGCGCGAGCATCCTCTCTGACGTGGAGCACATGAGCCACTGCTGCATGCTCTGGCGCTGCTTCACGCACTGGATCGGCGGCATGGGCGTGCTGGTGTTCCTGCTGGCGGTGCTGCCCATGGTGGGCGGCAGCAACATGCACCTGATGAAGGCGGAGAGCCCGGGCCCCGTGGTGGGCAAGCTGGTGCCCAAGGTGCGCTATACCGCGCGCATCCTGTACATGCTTTACATCGTGCTCACGGTTCTGGAGTTCCTTCTGCTCATGCTCGGCGGCATGATCCCCTTTGAGGCGCTGTGCACGGCGTTCGGCACGGCAGGCACCGGCGGCTTCGGCTTCAGGAACGATTCGTTTGCCAGCTTCTCGCCGTACATTCAGTGGGTCGTCGCGATCTTCATGATCATCTTCGGCGTGAACTTCAACGTGTATTTCCTCATCTTCATGAAGAAGTTCAGGCAGGCGTTCTCCTGCGAGGAAATGCGCTGGTATCTGGGGATCATCGCCTGCGCGACGCTCCTCATCTTCCTGAACATCTATGACACGAGCCTGACGGCGGAGCACAACCTGCGCATTTCCGTCTTCCAGGTGGCGACGATCATCACGACGACGGGCTTTGCCACGGCGAACTTTGACCTCTGGCCCACGCTCTCCAGGGCGCTGATCGTGCTGCTGATGTTCATTGGCGCGTGCGCGGGCAGCACCGGCGGCGGCCTGAAGGTCTCCCGCTGGGTGATGAGCGCCAAGGCGATGGGCAGCTACGTCGGCTCCTTCCTGCATCCGCGCGGCGTGCGCAAAGTGCGCTTTGAGGACAAGGATGTGGATGACGGCACGCTGCACGCGATCTTCGTCTATTTCATGGGCGTGTTCTTCATCTTTGTCGCGTCCATGCTCGTGCTGACGCTGGAAAATATGGATCTGGTCAGCACGTTTACCGCCGTTGCGGCGACGTTCAACAACATCGGCCCAGGCCTCAATCTGGTGGGCCCGACGTGCAACTTCGGCTTCCTGAGCAATCTGTCCAAGATCGTGCTCATCTTTGACATGCTGGCGGGCCGCCTGGAGGTCTTCCCGATGCTGATGCTGCTCTACCCGCCGCTGTGGCGCGAAACCTGGAGCGAGCACAAGCGCAAGAAGCGCCGCGCAGAGATGATGCGTCAGGTGGGAGGCGATCAGCTGTGAACTGGGGGATTCTGTCCACCGGCGTGATCGCCGGAAACTTTGCCGAAACCGCGCGCAGAATGGGCGATGAGGTGACGCTCTGCGCCGTCGCCTCCCGCAGCAGGGAGAGCGCCGATGCGTTTGCGGACCGGTACGGCATTCCTGTGCGCTACGGCAGCGCGCAGGAGCTGGCCGAAGATCCCGACGTGGAGCTTGTGTACATCGGCACGCCGCACCATGCGCATGCCGAGGGCATGAAGCTGATGATCGGACACGGCAAGCACGTGCTGTGCGAAAAGAGCTTCACCACCGACGCGCAGCAGGCAAGGGAGATCTTCGCATTGGCCCGGGAGAAGAACGTCTTTGTCATGGAGGCGTTCTGGACAAAGCTGTGCCCGGTGTACCGCGAGGTGGAGCGCGTGCTCGCCTCCGGCGCGATCGGCGAAATCCGCATGGTGACGGCGCAGTACGGCTATACGACCGGCCGCGAGGCGCGCAAGTTTGACCCGCGGATGGCGGGCGGCACGCTGCTGGACATCGGCGTGTACGCGATCGGCTTCGCCTGCATGATGCTGGGCTATGCATGGGACAGCGTGCAGAGCAATCTGGTGATGAACAGCGCGGGCACCGATGCGGTGGATGCGATCATCCTGCGCAGGGGCGATGCACTCGCCAGCCTCACCTGCGCCATCGGTGCGCAGATGCCGACGATGGGCGCGGTGTACGGCACCAGGGGCCGCATTGAGATTCCGGAATTCAAGAACCCGGAGCGCGTGACGGTGTGCATCGACGGCGAAGCGCCGTATACGCTCGAGTGTCCGTTTGAGATCAACGGCTTTGAGTATGAGATCCGGGAGGCAATGGCCTGCGCGGCGGCGGGCAGGACGCACAGCGGCATCATCACGCCTGAGCAGACGATCGCCGTGATGGAGATCATGGATCAGGTGCGCGCGCAGAACGCGCTGAGGTTCCCGTTTGAAAAGTAAACTGCAAGGCCCTCCTCCTGCATGGAAGAGGGCCTTGTGCATTTGCAGGGAAACGAAGGCGCCGGACCGAAGCACGTCAGTTTTTTGCAGGAAAAGGTGAATTTGATGCGTGACAGACGTGAATCCGGTGCAAATTCACACCTGACCCGGAAGAAAAATCGACAAAATGGCTTTTCAATTTTCAGGCAATCTGGTATAATGAATTCTAGAAGGCAGCGAAGAGCGAACAATCCGCTGTCAAATAAAGCACAATAACGCCGCGCACAAGCGGCATACGAGGAGGCGCAACTTATGAAGGACTACATGGTAAAGGATATCCGCAACATCGCGGTATTGGGACACGGCTCTGAGGGCAAGACCACTTTGGTCGAGTCGATGCTCTACGCAGCCGGCGTCACCGACCGCCAGGGCCGTGTCGAAGATGGCAACACTGTCAGCGACTGGGATCCCGAAGAGATCAAGCGCCATATTTCCATCAGTGCGTCCGTGGCGCCCATCGAAATCCACGGCAAAAAGCTCAACATCATCGACGTCCCCGGATACTTCGATTTCGTGGGCGAGATGCCCGGTCCGCTGTATGCCGTGGAAGGCGCCGTGCTGGTGATGAGCGCAGCCACCGGATTGTCCACCGGCTTTGAAAAGGCCTGGAATGCGACCGGCAAGCGCGGCCTCGCCCGCATGATCGTCATCACGCAGATTGACCGCGAGCATGTCAACTACCGCAAGGTGCTCGATGACCTGCGTGCCACTTACGGCCACTGCATCATCCCGACCGTTCTGCCCATCGGCGAGGGCACCAGCTTCAAGGGCGTTGTGGACGTCCTGACCGGCAAGGCCTTCATGGGCGCGGGCAAGGACCGCAAGGAAGTTCCGATCCCGGCTGATATGCAGGCGCTGGTGGATGAGGCCATCGAGGCCTGCCAGGAGGCTGCTGCGTCCACCAGCGAGGAGCTGATGGAGAAGTTCTTTGACGAGGGCACCCTCTCTGACGTCGACATGCTGCGCGGCCTGTCCGCCGGCATCTACGAGGGCAGCATCGTGCCGGTCGTGCCGGTTTCCTCTCTCAACGGCATCGGCGTGCGTCCGCTGCTCTACGAGCTGGCGATGTACATGCCCTCCCCGATGGAGCATACCTATCACGGCATCAACCCGAAGACCAAGTCCATGCACATCCGCCACGCGGACATGTCCGAGAGCTTCACCGCGCAGGTCTTCAAGACCATCGCCGACCCGTTCGTCGGCAAGCTGTCCTTCGTCAAGGTCATCTCCGGCGTGCTGACCCCGGCGACCCCGCTCTACAACGCGAATGCCGATAAGCCCGAGAAGGCGGCCGGCCTGTTCATGATCCGCGGCAAGAAGCAGATCCCCGTCGGCATGCTGTGCGCGGGCGACATCGGCGCGCTCTCCAAGCTGCAGTACACCTCCACCGGCGACAGCCTGTGCGAGATCGGCAAGGTCGTCCAGTACGACAGCATCGACTTCCCGGCCCCGCAGCTGTCCATGGCCGTGTACGCCAAGAAGGCGGGCGAGGAGGACAAGGTCTTCTCCGGCCTGGCGCGCCTCGTTGAGGAAATGCCGGACGTCATCGTGGCCAAGGACCCGATGACCACCGAGACGCTCATCAGCGGTCAGGGCGAACTGGAGCTGGAGATCATCCGCCAGAAGCTGCTGACCAAGTTCGGCGCGGACGCCGTGTTCAAGGATCCCAAGATCGCCTATCGCGAGTCCATCCGCAAGACCATCAAGGTGCAGGGCCGCCACAAGAAGCAGTCCGGCGGCCACGGCCAGTTCGGCGATGTGTGGATCGAGTTCTCTCCGGCAGAGCCGGGCGTCGACTTTGAGTTCGTGGACGCCGTCGTCGGCGGCGCTGTTCCGCGCAACTTCATCCCGTCGGTTGAAAAGGGTCTGCGCGACAACCTGGTCAAGGGCGTGCTGGCGGGCTTCCCGATGACGGGCCTGCGCGCCAAGCTCTACGACGGTTCCTATCACCCGGTCGACTCCTCCGAAATGGCGTTCAAGACCGCCGCGCGCATCGCCTACAAGCAGTGCATCAATGCGTCTCCTGTCCTGCTTGAGCCGATCATGCACGTGGAAGTCACCGTGCCGGACGAGTACATGGGCGACGTCATGGGCGACATGAACAAGCGCCGCGGCCGCATCCTGGGCATGGAGCAGAACGACGGCAAGCAGCTCATCGTTGCGGAGGTGCCGCAGGCGGAAATGTTCAAGTATGCGACGGATCTGCGCTCCATGACGCAGGCGAGGGGCTTCTTCAAGATGACCTTCGAGCGTTACGAGGAAGTGCCGCAGGTGATCGCTGCCAAGATCATCGAGGCGCACAAGGCTGATCTCGAGGACGACGAGGATTAAGACTTCTGAATACCGGGGGCTTTGGCGTGATCCAAAGCCCCTTTTTCTGTCCAAATCTATCAGCTGATTTCACAAAAAATTCATCTTAATGTCATATGGTCTTGACATGCGCAGGAAACCTCGTTACAATAGAACCAGTCAAAGTGAAAGCGTGTGCGGGGATATGCACGCGCCAGAGCATACAACGGGTGTTTCCCGTTTGATACATGAATTCAATAAGCGGAAAACGGTGCCTTTTTGCGTGCCTGCGGGGGGATGAGTGTGCCCGTCAGGCGGTAAGGCCCGGTTCCCGGTTTGTTTTGTGTGCCAATGTGATGGCCATGCGTCAACCTTCACACTTTTGACCGACTAAATTTGTGTTTGAGAGTTTGTCAAAGAAGGAGTGTGAAATTGGTTGACGATTTTTATTGCCGTTTTGTCCGTACTGGCTGCCCTGGTCATTGGCCTGGCAGTTGGCTATATCTACCGCAAGAACGTTCAGGAAAAGAAGATCGGCCGTACTGAAGAGTACGCCCGCAACCTGCTCGACGACGCGCAGCGCCGTGCGGAGGAAAAGAAGAAGGAAAAGATCATCGAGGCGAAGGAAGAGGTCATCCGCCTCAAGAACGAGCTGGACCGCGAGATCAACAGCCGCCGCGCCGAGGTGCAGCGCAGCGAGCGCCGCATCACCCAGCGCGAGGAGACCCTCGACAAGAAGGCCGATAACCTCGACGCGCGCGAGACGACGCTGGAGCGCAAGCAGGCGGAGCTTGACCGCCTGACGCAGGAGGCGCAGGAGTATGCCGCCCGCCAGAAGGCCGCCGCGGAAACCGCCGAGCAGGCCGTCAGGGAGCTCGAGGAGAAGCAGCGCGTGGAGCTGGAGCGCGTCGCCAAGATGACGCAGGACGAGGCGAAGGACATGATCGTGCAGCGCATCCAGAAGGAAGCGTTCCACGACGCCGGCGTGATGGTTCGCGAGATCGAGCAGAACGCCAAGAACGAGGCGGACAAGAAGGCCCGCAACATCGTCGCGATGGCGATTCAGCGCTGCGCGTCCGATCACGTGGCCGAGACGACCGTCTCCGTGGTCTCCCTGCCCAACGAGGACATGAAGGGCCGCATCATCGGCCGCGAGGGCCGCAACATCCGCACGCTGGAAACCGCGACCGGCGTCGATCTGATCATCGACGACACGCCGGAAGCCGTCATCGTCTCCGCGTTTGATCCGGTTCGCCGCGAAATTGCGCGCATTGCGCTGGAGAAGCTCATCGCCGACGGCCGTATTCATCCGGCCCGTATCGAGGAAATGGTCGAAAAGGCCCGCCGCGAGGTGGACAACCAGATCCGTGAGACCGGCGAGCAGGCGATCTTTGAGACCAACATGCATGGCATCCACCACGAGCTGGTCAAGCTCCTGGGCCGCATGCGCTACCGCACGAGTTACGGCCAGAACGTGCTCAAGCATTCCATCGAGGTGTCCCACCTGGCCGGCCTGATGGCCGCGGAGCTGGGCGCCGACGTGACGCTGGCCAAGCGCGCCGGCCTGCTGCACGACATCGGCAAGGCTGTCGACCACGAGCTCGAGGGCACGCACGTCGAGCTGGGCGTGGAGATGTGCAAGCGCTACCACGAGTCCCCGGAGGTCATCCACTGCATCGCCGCGCACCACAACGACATCGAGCCGACCACGGTTGAGGCCGTGCTGGTGCAGGCTGCCGACGCGATTTCCGCCGCCCGTCCGGGCGCGCGCCGTGAGTCGATCGAGAACTACATCCGCCGTCTGGAGAAGCTCGAGGAGATCGCTTCCAGCTTCCAGGGTGTCGAGAAGTCCTTTGCGATTCAGTCCGGCCGCGAGGTGCGCATCATGGTCAAGCCGGAGGATATCTCCGACGAGGGCACGAGCGTGCTCGCCCGCGAGATCGCCAAGCGCATCGAGAATGAGCTGGAGTATCCGGGCCAGATCAAGGTCAACGTCATCCGCGAGACCCGCTGCACCGAGTTCGCCAAGTAAACATCATCAGGAGCTGCTTTTGATGAAGCGGCTCCTTTTTGATAAAGAAAACGGTTTCATCATCATTTCTACTCTGTCCATGACAGGGAAGATCGTGTATAATAGAATCAACAAAACGCTCATCAAGGAGTGACAAACGATGAAACGATCTGAAGTCAACGCGGCGCTGCGCGAGCTGGAGGCCATGTGCGAGAAGTACTGCTGCTATCTGCCCCCGTTCTGCCATTTTACCCCGGAGCAGTGGCAGCATATCGGCCACGAGTATGACGAGGTGCGCGACTGCATGCTCGGCTGGGACATCACCGATTACGGCCTGGGCAATTTTGACAAGTTCGGCTTCTCGCTGATCACCATCCGCAACGGCAACCGCGCCATGGCGGACAAGTACCCCAAGGTCTACGCTGAGAAGCTGCTCTACCTCAAGGAGGGACAGTACGCGCCCAATCACTTCCATTGGTACAAGACCGAGGACATCATCAATCGCGGCGGCGGCAATGTGCTCATCCGCGTGTACAACTCCCTGCCCAACGAGGAGATCGACTATGAGTCCGACGTGACCGTACACACCGACGGCCGCACCTACACCGTTCCCGCCGGCACGCAGATCCGCCTGACCCCGGGCGAGAGCATCCACGTGCAGCAGTTCCTCTACCATGACTTTGCCGTGGAGGAGGGCACCGGCCCCGTGCTGCTGGGCGAGGTGAGCCAGTGCAACGACGACAACACCGATAACCGCTTCAACCCGCCGGTGGGCCGCTTCCCGAAGATCGAGGAGGACGAGCCGCCGTACCGCCTGCTGTGCAACGAGTACCCGGCGGCAAAGTGAGGGATGAGACGATGATCGACGTAACGGCATTGGGCGAGTTGCTCATCGATTTCACCATGATCAGCACCGATGGCGAGGGCTATCCGACAATGGCTGCGCATCCGGGCGGCGCGCCGGCCAACTTTCTGGCGGCGCTGACGAAATACGGCATGAAAACCGCCCTGCTGGGCAAGGTGGGCACGGATACATTCGGGCGGCTGCTCAAGGGAACGCTGGAGGGCGCGGGCATCGAGACGCGCGGGCTGATCGCGTCAGACGACGTGTTCACCACGCTGGCGTTTGTGACGCTGGACGCCTCCGGCGACCGCGAATTCTCCTTCTCCCGCAAGCCGGGTGCGGATACCTGCATCCGGTTTGAGGAGATCGACCTGTCTGTGATCGACGAGGCGAAGGCGTTCCACTTCGGCACGCTCTCCCTGACGGACGAGCCGGCACGCAGCACGACGCAGCAGGCCGTCGCCTATGCGAAGGCGCACGGCAAGCTGGTCACCTACGACCCGAACCTGCGCAAGCCGCTGTGGAAGGACCTTGAGGCGGCGAAGGCGCAGATGCTCTGGGGCCTTGAGCAGGCGGACGTGGTCAAGATCAGTGACGAAGAGGTGGCGTTCCTCTTTGGGCTGAACGTTCAGGACGGCGCAAAGCATATCCTGAAGGAATTCGGCGTGAAGCTGGTGTTTGTCACCTGCGGCGCGGACGGCTGCTTCTTCATGAACGGGAGGGCGAGCGGTCATGTGCCGGGCATGAGCGGCATTCATGTGGTCGATACGACCGGCGCGGGCGACATCTTCGGCGGCAGCGCGGTGTACAAGCTGCTGGAGAACGGCAAGGCGCCTGAGACGCTGGAGGAGGCCGAGCTGCGCGAGATCGTCGCCTTTGCCTGCACGGCGGCGGGTCTGTCCACGACGAAGCACGGCGGCATTCAGAGCGTGCCGGAGATGGCCGATGTGCTGGAGGCTATGCGCGGATGATGTACACGATTGGAAATGACTGCCTGACGGTTTCAGCAAACAGCCTGGGCGCGCAGCTCTGGTCGATCCGATCCAAAGACGGCACGGAATACCTTTGGCAGGGCGATCCAGCATACTGGAGCGACCGCGCGCTGACGATCTTCCCGTACGTCGCCAGGCTGTGGCAGGGGCAGTACGAACTGGACGGCGAGACGCACCGCATGCCCATCCACGGCTTTGCGCCGGAAAGCGAGTTCGCGCTTGCGGAAAAGACGGACACGCGCATGGTGCTTGTGCTGGAAAGCAATGAGGAAACCTACGCGCAGTACCCGCGCCGCTTTGCCTTCCGGGTGATCTATGCGCTGGAAGGAAATGCGCTGCATGTCGCCTATGAGGTGGAGAACCGGGATGCACGTACGATGTACTTTGGTCTGGGCGGTCATCCGGGCTTCAACGTTCCGCTGGAAAAGGGGCTGAAGTTTGAGGATTACCGCCTGCGCTTCGGCACGGCGTGTGCGCCTGTGCGCGTGGGCTTCTCCGCAGATTGCTTTGTGAATGGCGAGGACGCGCCCTTCCTGCTTGAGAACGGCACCGTGCTGCCCCTGGCGCACAGCCTGTTTGACGACGACGCCATCGTCCTGCGGGACATGGCACGGGAGGTCACGCTGGAAGCGCCGGGCCGTTTGCGCAGTGTGACGGTCGAATTCCCGGACATGCCGTATCTGGGCATCTGGCACTGGCCGAAGAAGGATGCGCCGTATGTGTGCATCGAGCCGTGGCGGTCGCTGCCCGCACGCCGGGGCGAGACAGCGGTGCTGGAGCGTCAGGAGGATCTCGTGTCCCTCACGCCGGAGGAGACCTATGTCAACCGGTGGCGCATAGTGATTCGTTAAGCGGCATACAAACAGCCCTCCGGCCTCGGCCGGAGGGCTGCATTTATTTGACTGCGAGCTGATAGGGATTGTCGATCGTGCCGTCGCCGCCGATGATCTTGAGCATGCCCGTGCGGACATAGCAGATCGGGCGGATGCCGCCCTCGCGATCCAGACCGGAGACGGAAATGTGGCCGTTGTCGCCGACGATCCAGCGGCGGCCGGGAGCGCGCCAGTCGGTTGTCCAGTACCAGGAGTTGCCGTCGATGCGGCGCAGGCCCCTGGAAAACGCATACGGCGTGCCGGTGGTGCTGCGCGTCTTGAGCTTGACGAAGTCCTCCTCGACAAAGCCGTAGAGGCGGGAAAACAGCTCACCGCGGCGGGAGGGGAGGGACAGCAGCCCGCGGCCGGGCATCTCCACCAGCGCAGCCTGCTCTTCCTGGGTGAACAGCGTGTTCAGCACATCCGTGCACAGCACGCTGCGGATGTAGGCGTCCGCGTAATCGAGGCCGGGATCATCGGTCTCGTCGCGCTCGGGATGGTAGAGCACGGTGTCAATGATGTACTCCGTCATCAACAGGCAGACGTCTTCGTTTTCCTGCGTCATGTCGTCGGCGTTGGCATATTTCTTGTCGGTGCGATTGGGGTAGTTGCTCTTGCAGATGACGTCGTCCTCGGCAGGCACACCCCAGCCCAGCACGCGCCAGAGAACCGGCGCTACCTCGCCGTTTTCACCGTAGGGATATACGCCGAAGGTTGCGTACTCATATTCCTGCGTGGCGCTGTCGTAACCGCGCAGCAGCGGCGCGTCCTGCGCAAGCGCGGCCGGCGCAAGCAGGAGGAGAAGAAAAAGAACTTTGGCGAGCTTTCTGACCATGATGCGAGCGGCTCCTTAAGAGATTCATTACAATCTATTGTAAGCATTTCGCCGTAAAAGTCAAGGTTCTGTCCAAACGCGCCGACATGATCTTGCGCTGGAAAATGAAGTGTGCTAAAATCATAAAGTTATAACATTTGCAAACAGGACTTTGGGGGAACCATGAACAAGGGAATCAAAATCGCGCTGCTGGCGCTCATGCTTGCCTCGCTTGCCTTTCTTGTGCCGTCGCCCGCGCTGGCGATGGGGCACACGATGTACGGCGCCTGCACGGCGCTTGCCGCGCTGCTTGCCGTGCTGATGCTGCAGAAGAATCAGCGGACCACGCCGGTCGGCGGAATCGACGCGCTCGATCTGGCGCTCTGGTGCATTCCGGCGGCGTTTGTGGGCGCGCGGCTGGCGTACTGCCTGGCGCGATCGAGCTTCTATTTTCTGGAGATGGGCCTGCTGAGCGTGCTGCGCACCTGGGAGGGCGGCTTCATGCTCTACGGCGCGGTGCTGGGCGCGCTGCTGGCGGCAGGGCTGCTGGCCAGACGGCGCGGCGTCAGCGCGGCGTCTGTGCTCGATGCGCTGGCTGCGCCGGGGCTGCTGGCCGTGGCGGTCTGCCGCCTGGGTGAGGGGCTGACCGGTGAAGGCGTCGGCGCGTGGGTGGAAAGCCCGGCGCTGATGCGCTTCCCGTTTGCCGTGCAGAACGAGTTTGGAGAGTGGCAGCTGGCGGTCTTCGTGCTGGAGGCGGCGGCGGCGCTGCTGATCCTGCTGGCCGTGCTGCGCGTTAAGCCCGGCACGGGTGAGCGCATGGCAACTGCGCTGCTGATGTATGCCTGCTGCCAGGTGGTGCTGGAGAGCCTGCGCATGGACGGCTGCATCAAGGTCGGCTTTGTGCGCGTGAGCCAGGTGATTTCCGCCGTGGTGATCCTCGGCGTGACGGCGCTGCGCGCGAAGCGCGCGGGCGGCTGGCCGCTGGTGATCCGCCGCGCGGCGGTGCTGGGCGTGTGCGCGGCGCTGGTGGGCGGCATCGAGTGGGCGCTGGATAAGCTGCCGGTGAGCAATGTGCTGCTGTACGGCGTGATGATTGCGGCGTGCGTCGTCATGTATGTGTGCGGCACGCGGTTTGGAAACGAAGGAAAGAGGAAAGCGGCATGAAGCGGTTTACGGCACAGATTCGTCACAGCTACGACACCATTGTGCGCATGTGCAGGGTGCAGGACGATACCTTCAACTTCGGCCGCAAGGTGTTGATGGCCCTGCTCGGCCTGGCGCTGACGGTGCTGGGCGCGTGGAACCTCAGCAGCGTCGCGGGCCTTGTCTTTGCGCTGGTGGGCTGCTGGCTGCTGGTGAGCCTCAATTTCCCGGCGAAGAACCGCGCGCAGAGCATCAAAGAGGCGCTGCACGGCGAGTATCCGACCAATCGCTACGAATTCTACGACAAGCACTTCGTGCTGCTGGCGCAGAATCAGGACGTGGTGGATTACACCAAGATCATGCGCCTGGTCGAGGACGACGGCTACTGCTACCTGTTCGTCAGCGCCCAGGCGGCGTACATGCTGGAAAAGGCGTCCCTGGGGACGGAGCTGAGCAGGTTTATGGCGTTCATGGAGAAGGCGACGGGGCTTTCCTGGACGAAGCCGTATAAGCTGACCACGTTCAACCTGAAGACGATTCTGGAGCTGGTCAGGGGCGGGTCGAAGGATAAGAAGAAAAAGAAGAAGTCATCAACATGATCAAAGCGGCGGCCGCACGGCCGCCGCTTTTGTCTGCTTATTGCTTTGCTGCTTCGTAATCCCGCAGGCAGGCAAGCGCCCTGCCGGAGAGCGGATACAGCGCGATGAGGTTGAACACGGTCATCAACCCGATGCCGACGTCGCCCAGGTCCCATACGAAGGTGTAGGCCGCCAGACCGCCGATGAAGAGCATCGCCAGCGCCAGCACCTTGTAGGCCGTCTGCGCGCTCCAGCGGTCGCCGAAGAGATACGCCACGTTCGAGCGGGCGTAAAAGAGCACGCCGATGAACGTGGAGAAGCTGAACAGCCAGAGGATGACGGCGATGAACACGCTGCCCCAGATACCCAGATGATGCACCATGGCGGTCTGCAGCAGGCTCATGCCGGACAGCCCCTCAAGCAGCTCCTGCGGCGCGAGCAGCATGATCATGGCCGTGCAGGTGCAGATGACGAGCGTGTCAATCAGCACGCCGAAGGCCTGCAGGAGGCCGACCTTTGCCGGATGATCGGTCTCGGCGGCGGCGGCGGAGCAGGGCGCGGAGCCGGAACCGGCCTCGTTGGAGAACAGGCCGCGCTTCACGCCGTTCATCAGCACCGCGCCGAAGCCGCCGGCGGCCATCTGCCGCAGGCCGAACGCCTCGGAAAGGATGCGCCTGAAGACGGACGGCAGCAGCGCCGCGTTTTTGAGAATGAGAAACACGGTGAGGAAGAAGTATGCGCCGGCCATGACAGGCACCAGCACGTCGAGCACCTTGACGGTCGCGTTTTTGCGCAGCACGATGACCGCGGCGACGGCGACCAGCACGACGGTGGAGTACAGCGGCGGGATGCCGAACGCGTTTTGGAAGGCGGAGGACACGGAATTGCCGATCACCTGGCTGATGCCGCACCAGCAGATCAGGCCGGAGGCTGCGAAGCACGCGGCGAGAACCGACCGCCTGAGCGGTTTGCCGCGCCAGGCTTCCGCCAGCGCATGGATATAGCGCGCAGGGCCGCCGCGCCAGCCGCCGTAGAGCGGATCCTTCTCCTTGTACAGGTTGGCCAGCGTGGACTCGATAAACGCGGTGGACGCGCCCAGCAGCGCCGTGATCCACATCCAGAACACCGCGCCCGCGCCGCCGGCGGAGATCGCCGCGACGACGCCGACCAGATTGCCCATGCCCACGCGCGTGGCGGTGGAGACGATCAGCGACTGGACGCCGGAGAGGGAGGCATGGCCGCGCGGCCGCTTCTGGGCCGCAACCCGCACCATCGCGGGCAGAAGGCGAACGGGCAGCACGCGCGTGCGGAGGGTGAAGTATGCGCCGGTGGGCACCAGCAGCATGACCAGCAGCGGAAGCCCCAGCGTGCCCCCGCCCGGCAGGGGGAGCGTGATCAGGTCGTTCCACAGCAGGGCGTATACGGCGTTCACCAGCTTCACAAAACCGGACAGCACGCCGCTCAGGACAGTTGACATGATGTAAATTTCTCCTTGGCTAAGATCAAAACGTATCAGACGGGAAATGCCGATAACAGTATACACGATGCTTGACGCTTTGTAAATCCTGCGTACATGCTGAAATGGTTGACAAAAAACGGATAAAGCCTTATACTTTCTGCGTAACCTGATTTCAACCGACGATGCAGAGAGGTACATAAGCCGTATGAAGAAGAATTCCATCAAGACCGTCGTGGCCGTGGGTATCGGCGCGGCGCTGTTCTTTGTCCTGGGTCGCTTTGTGAACATTCCCAGCGGCATCCCGAATACCAACATCTCCGTGCAGTACGCCATTCTGGGCATGCTCGCCACGATGTACGGCCCGGTTGCGGGCGCGCTCATCGGCTTTATCGGCCACACGCTGATCGACCTGTCCTGGGGCGGCGCGCCGTGGTGGAGCTGGGTGCTGGCCTCGACCGCCGTGGGCGCCGCCGTGGGCTTCCTGGGCCGGAAGCTGCCCATCAGCGAGGGCGTCTTCGGCAAGAAGGAGATCATCTCCTTCGCCGTGATCAACGTGATCGCCAATGTTGCCGCCTGGCTGGTGATCGCCCCGGTGCTGGATATCGCGATCTACGCCGAGCCGGCCGCCAAGGTCTTCGCCCAGGGCGCGATGGCTGCTGCGGCGAACTCCATTACCGCTGTCGTGATCGGCGCGCTGCTGTGCGCTGCGTACAGCAAGACCATCGCGGGCAAGGGAACTCTTGACGCGGAATGATCCATCGTTTATGATAGGCAGGGGAAACCCTGCCTTTTTTGTCAGCCAGGGAATTGCGCGAATCACGTGCAGCGGGCACCAAGAAGCATCATGTTGTGAAGCGTTTCGGAAGAGGGGGCGCGCACGGCGCGCTTTTGTCAGCCAGGGAATTGCGCGGATCACGTGCAGCAAGCGCGCAGAGAGGATGAAGCCATGACCACGCCGATCATTTCCTTTAAGGATTTCTCGTTCCAGTACCGCGCGCAGAAGCGGCCCACGCTGCACGGGATCAACCTGACGATCATGCCGGGCGAACGCATCCTGATCGCCGGGCCCTCCGGCAGCGGCAAGAGCACGCTGGGCAGCTGCATCAACGGCCTGATTCCGTTCTCCTTTCCCGGCGAGGTGAAGGGCGAATTGACGGTGGACGGCGTGAACGCGCCCAAAGCGGGCATCTTTGAGCTGTCCGCGCATGTGGGCACGGTACTGCAGGATCCGGACGGTCAGTTCATTGGACTGACGGTGGGCGAGGACATCGCCTTCGCGCTGGAAAATGCGTGCACGCCGCAGGACGAAATGAAGGAGATCGTGGCGCGCACGGCGAAGCTGGTGGACATTGAGGACCACCTGGAGTCTGCGCCGCACGAGCTCTCCGGCGGGCAGAAGCAGCGTGTGAGCCTGGCGGGCGTCATGGTCGATCGGGTGAAGGTGCTGCTGTTTGACGAGCCGCTGGCCAATCTGGATCCTGCGGCCGGCAAGCAGGCCATCGAGCTGATCGACGAGATTCAGAGGAAGACGGGCACGACGGTCATCATCATCGAGCACCGGCTCGAGGACGTGCTCTGGCGCAGCGTCGACCGCATCGTGCTGATGAGCGAGGGCCGCATCGCGGCGGACATGCGCCCGGACGAGCTGCTTTCGACCGACCTGCTCAAGGCTCACGGCATCCGCGAGCCGCTGTACCTGACGGCGCTGCGCTATGCGGGCGTGGACGTGACCCCGGCGCTGCGTCCGGCGCAGATCAGCACGCTGACGCTCGGCGAGGCGCAAAAGGCGAAGGTGCGCGCGTGGTTTCAGGCCGCGGCGCCCGGAGAAAAGGCGGCGCCGCAGCAGCCGCTGCTGGAGGTGCGCAATCTGAGCTTTGGCTATACGCCGGACAGACCGACGCTGCGCGATGTGAGCTTTGCCATCGCCAGGGGCGAGATGGTCGCCATTGTGGGCCGAAACGGCGCGGGCAAGTCGACGCTCTCCAAGCTGATCTGCGGCTTTGAGACGCCGGACAGCGGTACGATGCGCTTTGACGGCGAGGATATGGCGGACATGTCCATCCGCGAACGCGCCTCGCGCATCGGCTATGTGATGCAGAACCCGAACCAGATGATTTCCAAGACCATGATCTATGACGAGGTGGCACTGGGCATCCGCCGCCGGGGCTATACCGAGGCGCAGATCCGTGAGAAGGTGGAGCAGACGCTGCGCATCTGCGGCCTGTATCCCTTCCGCAACTGGCCCATCTCTGCGCTCTCCTTCGGCCAGAAGAAGCGCGTGACCATCGCCAGCGTGCTGGTCATGGGCCCGCAGATGATCATCCTCGACGAGCCGACGGCCGGACAGGACTTCAGGCACTACACCGAGATCATGGAGTTTTTACGCGGGCTCAACGCGCAGGGCGTGACGGTCGTGATGATCACCCATGACATGCACCTGATGCTCGAGTACACGCCGCGCGCGCTGGTCTTCGGCGACGGCGAGATGATCGCGGACAGGAGCGCCGCACAGGTGCTCTGCGACGGCGATCTGGTGGAGCGCGCCGCGCTCAAGGAGACGAGCCTCTTTGCGCTGGCAAACTGCTGCGGCGTCGACGCGCCGGTGGCGTTTGTGGAGCGCTTTATCGATGCGGACAGGGAGGTGCGCGCGCATGGCGGCTAAGACGGTGCTCAACTATCTGCCCAGAAGGAGCTTCGTGCACGACCTCACCGGCACGACAAAGCTGGCGTTCTTCCTGCTCTTCACGTTTGCCGGTATGCTGACGTATGACACGCGCGTGCTGCTGGGCCTGCTGGGCGTCAGCCTGCTGGCGTTCAGGGCCAGCCGCATCCGGGTGAGGGAAATCCGGTTCATGCTCGTGTTCATGCTGGTTTTCCTGCTGATGAACAACTTCTTCGTCTTCCTCTTCAACCCCAATCAGGGCACGGAGATCTATGGCACGCGGCATGTGCTGCTGCATCTGCCCGGGCGGTTCGCCGTGACGGCGGAGGAGGTTTTCTATCTCTTCAACATCACGCTCAAGTATTTTATCGCGCTGCCGGTGGCGATCCTGTTCATCTCCGCGACGGATCCGAGCGAGTTCGCCGCGAGCTTAAACGGCATCGGCGTGTCCTACCGCGTGGGCTACTCGGTGGCCATCGCGCTGCGCTACATTCCGGACATCCAGCGCGATTACCACAGCATCAGCCAGGCGCAGCAGGCGCGCGGCGTGGAGCTGGGCAAAAAGGAGCCGCTGCTGACGCGGCTGAAAAACGCGGCGGGCATCCTGCTGCCGCTGATTCTCTCCAGCCTAGCGCGCATCGACGTGATCTCCAATGCCATGGAGCTGCGCGGCTTTGGCAAGAGCAAAACGCGCACGTGGTACCGCCGGCGGCCGTTTGCCAGAAACGACTATCTGGTCCTCGCGCTGGGAGCGGCGCTGCTGGCGGGAAGCATCATCATCACATTTCATGACGGGAATCGTTTCTACAACCCGTTTATCTGAATCAAGCAAGACGAAGGAGGATGTACATGGACAACAAGACGATTGCCGCGCGCGTTCAGGCGCTGCTGGAGGAGATGACGCTGGAGGAGAAGGCTGCGCAGATGGTGCAGGTGCCCGTTCCGTACGTGGGGCACGAGGAGTCGCTGCGCTGGGCGCGCCTGGGCGCAGGCTCGTTCCTGCATGTGCTGGGCGACGAAGCGCGCGAGCTTCAGAGGGTCGCGATGGAGGAAACTCGTCTGGGCATTCCGGTGATCTTCGGCATCGACGCGATTCACGGCCACGGGCTCAACGACCACGCGACCATCTTCCCGTCGCAGCTGGCCGCGGCCTGCTCCTTTGATCCCGAGGTGGCCTATACGATGGGTCAGGTGACGGCGCGCGAGGTGGCCACCGACGGCCTGCACTGGACGTTCTCGCCGGTGCTGTGCCTGGGCCGCGATACCCGCTGGGGCCGCGTGGACGAGACGTTCGGCGAGGATCCGTACCTGGCGGGCGAGATGGGCGCAGCGATCGTCCGCGGCTATCAGGGCGACGACCTGTCCGACGGCGAGCACATCCTGGCCTGCGCCAAGCACTATATCGGCTATGGCGAGGCGGTCGGTGCGCGCGACGCCTGCGATACGGAGATGACCTACCGCAAGCTGCGCGAGGTGTTCCTGCCGCCGTTCAAGAAAGCGGTGGACGCGGGCGTGGCCAGCATCATGACCGCCTACGGCTCCATCGACGGCACGCCGTTCACCAGCGACAGGATCACGCTCAAGGACATCCTGCGCGGCGAGCTGGGCTTTGACGGCTTTGTTGTCACCGACTGGGACAACGTAACCTCCCTGGTGACCCGCCAGCACGTCGCGGGCACGGTGCAGGAGGCTTCCGTGATGGCCGCCAGGGCGGGCAACGACATGATCATGACCACGACGGCGTTCTACGACGCGGTGATCGAGGCTGTGCGCGCGGGCGAGCTGGAGGAAAGCGTGCTGGACGAAGCGGTGGGCCACATCCTGACGATCAAGCTGCGCATGAATCTGTTTGAAAAGCCGGAGAAGGCCGGAAGGCCCGGCTGCTTTGGCTGCGAGGAGCACCTGGCCAAGGCGAAGGACGCCGCGGACAAGAGCCTCGTGCTGCTGGCGAACAACGGCGTGCTGCCGCTCCGGCCGTCGGTCAAAAGGGTCGCGGTCATCGGCCCGAACGCGGATGACATCCGCGCGCAGTACGGCGACTGGACGTACTTCACCCATCCGAAGCCGAACCTTACGCACGAGCCGATGCGCCCGTATGTGACGGTGAAGGAGGGCGTGGAGGCGGCGTGCAAGGCGCGCGGCGCTGCGTGCGTGTATCACCGCGGCTGCTCGGTGCTGGACGGGGAATACGAGGACATTGCGGGCGCAGTCAGCGCGGCGAAGGACGCGGACGCCATCGTGCTGGTCGTGGGCGACGTGATCCAGCAGATCGGCGAGGAGAAGGACCGCGCGGTGCTGGAGCTCACCGGCAGGCAGATGGAGCTGTTTGACGCGCTGCGCGCACTCGGCATTCCGCTGGTCACGGTGCTGGTCGCCTCCAAGCCGCTGGCTGTGGGCCGCGCGGCGACGGATGCGGACGCGTTCCTGTGCGCATTCAACGGCGGCATGTTCGGCGGCGAGGCCGTGGCGAAGGCGCTCTTTGGCGAGATCAATCCGAGCGGACGCCTGCCCATCTCCTTCCCGCGCAGCAGCGGCCAGGTGCCGGTGTATTACAACAGCCTGCCGGGCTGGCATGCGCTGCCGGGCAAGGGCTACTGCGACCTGCCGCGCACGCCGCTGTACGCATTCGGTGAGGGCATGGGATACAGCACGTTTGCCTATGACGGCCTGACGCTTGACGAAAAGACGCTTGAGGCGAGCGTGAACGTGACCAACACCGGCAGCATGACCGGCACGGAGACCGTGCAGGCGTACTTCAGCGACGTGGTTTCCTCCGTGATCACGCCGGTCAAGCAGCTGATTGCCTTTAAGCAGGTGACGCTTGCGCCGGGGGAGACGAAGAGGGTGAGCTTCCGGTTTGCGCGCGAGGACTTCTCCCTGGTCAACCGGCAGGAGCAGCGCGTGACCGAGCCGGGCGACTTTGTGCTGAGGATCGGCCATTCCAGCCGGGACGAGGATCTGCTCGAGGCGGCGTTCAGACTGTAAGCGAATACTCTGCTGCGGACGGCTTCGGCCGTCCGCTTTGATATTGACATCAAATTTGCAGAAGATTATACTAATACTAATTCTTGTTAAAATGACCCAATCCGCGCACCATCTTTTCCGCCCTGACTTTGCCTCGTTCCGTTCAACGTACCTCCAGTACGCCTCACTGCACTTGGCTTCGTCAGAGCGAAAAATCTGATGCGCTCTGTTGGGCATTTTAACTGCGAATTAGTATAAGAGAAGATTATATGGATGAAAGACCTGACGGACAGGGGAAAGAGACGGAAGATGAACCGATTCAAGAAATTTTTCGGCGCGCAGGATATGACGGTGGGCAAGCCGCTCAGCTGCCTGATCGCCTTCTCGGTGCCGCTGCTCATCGGCAATCTGGCGCAGCAGATGTACAATACGGTGGACTCGATCATCGTCGGCCAGTACGTCGGCGACAGCGCGCTGGCCGCCGTGGGCACCAGCGGACCGATTCTCAACCTGATGCTGCTGCTGTTTATGGGCATTTCCACCGGCGCGGGCATCCTCGTCTCGCAGTACTTCGGCGCGCACAGGCAGGAGGAGCTGGAAAAGAGCGTGGGCACCTGCCTGACGCTCACCTTTATCGCCAGCCTGATCATCATGGCGGTCGGGCCGCTGGTGGTCAGGCCGCTGATGACGCTGCTGGATACGCCGCCGGACGTATATGACATGGCGGTCGACTATATGACGATCATCAGCGTGGGCATCGTGGGCTGCGCATATTACAACATCGTCTCCGGCATTCTGCGCGGTCTGGGCGATTCCGTCTCGCCGCTGATCTTCCTGATCGTGGCATGCCTGCTCAACATTGTGCTCGACCTGCTGTTCGTCGTGAAGCTGGGCATGACGGCGGACGGCGTGGCGCTGGCGACGGTCCTCGCGCAGGCGGTGTCTGCAGTGCTGTGCATCTGGCGGCTGTGCCACATGAAGGAGACGCTGACGCTGCGCGCCCGCGGCCTGATCCCCGACAGGCCGATGACGGGCCGGATCGTCCGGCTGGGCCTGCCCTCCGGATTGACACAGGCGATCTTCTCCATGGCGGCCATCGTCGTGCAGGCGCTGACCAACTCGTTCGGCACCAGCGTCATCGCGTGCGCCATCGTCGTGATGCGCGTGGACGGCTTTGCAATGATGCCCAACTTCACCTTCGGCACGGCGATGACGACGTTTGTCGGCCAGAATGTGGGCGCCAACCGGATGGACCGCGTGCACGAGGGCGTGCGCAAGGGCCTGGCTGCGGGCCTGGCGGTGGCGGTCGTGCTGGTGGCGTGCATCCTGCTGTTCGGCGAGAACCTGATGCGCATGTTCACCTCTACGGAGGAGGTCGTCCGCCTCGGCGTGCACATGCTGCACATCCTGGCCCTGGGCTATATCGCCATGGCCGTCACGCAGAGCCTTTCCGGCGTCATGCGCGGCGCGGGCGATACCGTGACCCCGATGTGGATTTCCGTGATCACCACGTTTGTCATCCGCATGCCGCTGGCGTACGGCATCGCCTACCTGACCCGCAGCGAGGCGCTGCCGGGCGGCTCTCCGGACTGCATCTTTATCTCCCTGCTCATCTCCTGGGTCGCGGGCGCGGTGCTGACCGCCATCTGCTATCGGCGCGGCAAGTGGAAGGAGCGCAGCGTGGTCGCGCAGGCCAAGCCCGAAGCGTGACCAGTTTTCAGCGATATTGAGAAGCACCCCTGCGCGGACGATGCGTCATTCGTCCTGCGCAGGGGTGTCTCTTCATCAGAATAACAGGGAGGATGGGAGTTGGTTGGGCAGATTCCTCAAAGCGGGCAGGTGCGTCACGTCTGCTCATTGTAGTTAGATTTATCTAACCCATGACTGTATTATACCCGATGGATCTGTATGCGTCAACCCCTTTTCAAAGCTTTTTTTCTGTGGTATAATCTTCCTGTCCTGACACAAAGACAGCCTCTGCGTGAAAGGTGCGGAAATGAAAAGACAGACGGTTTTGCCGTGTTTTTTGCCGTGCCTTTTTGCGAGGCGCGGCATTTTTACATTCAAGGAGGAATTTGCATGGACAACCGCGTGGCCGTGATGAGCATCATCATCGAAAACATGGACGCCGTGGAGCAGGTGAACGGCGTGCTGCACGAGTACGGCGAGGTCATCATCGGGCGAATGGGCATCCCGTACCGCAAAAGAAAGATCAGCCTCATCTCCATCGCGCTGGATGCGCCGCAGGATACGATCTCCGCGCTCTCGGGCAAGATCGGCAAAATGGCGGGCGTGAGCGTGAAGACCTCGTTCTCCAGCGTGATCTTCCATGACTGAGGCGATCCGGGCGCTGATTGACAGGCTCTGCGAAAACCATGCGCTGAGCCCGGAGGAATACGCACAGCTGATCGACGGGCGGGACGGGGAAGCGGCGAAGCTGCTCGCCGCGAGGGCGGACGCGGTGCGGCGAACGGTTTACGGCAATCGCGTGTTCATCCGCGGGCTGATTGAGATCAGCAACATCTGCAGAAACGACTGCCTGTACTGCGGCATCCGCAGGAGCAACTGGGGCTGCGTACGCTACCGGCTGAGCAAGGAGGACATTCTCGCCTGCTGCGAGGAGGGCTATGCGCTGGGCTTTCGCACGTTTGTGATGCAGGGCGGCGAGGATGGGCACTTCACCGACGAGGTGATGACGGACATCGTGCGCGCGATCAAGGCGCGCTACCCGGACTGCGCGGTGACGCTGTCCCTGGGCGAGCGGGGATACGAGAGCTTTGCGCGCCTGCGCGAGGCGGGCGCGGACCGCTACCTGCTGCGCCACGAGACGGCCAGCCCCGCGCACTACGCTCTGCTGCACCCGAAGGACATGTCCTTTGCGCACCGCATGCGCTGCCTGCAGGACCTCAAGGCGCTGGGGTATCAGGTGGGCTGCGGATTCATGGTCGGCTCGCCGTATCAGACGACGCGCGACCTGGCGGCGGATCTCAAGTTCATCGAGGAATTTGCGCCGCAGATGGTGGGCATCGGGCCGTTCATTCCGCACGCGGCGACGCCGTTTGCGGACCGGCCGGCCGGCACGGTGGAGCTGACCTGCTATCTGCTGTCCGTCATCCGGCTGATTCACCCGGCCGCGCTGCTCCCGGCGACGACGGCGCTGGGCTCCATTGATCCCACGGGCCGCGAAAAGGGCATTCTTGCCGGGGCGAACGTCGTCATGCCCAACCTGTCGCCAGCGGCGGTGCGCAGGAAGTACGAGCTGTACAACAACAAGCTCTCCGACGGAGACGAGTCCGCGCAGGGCGTTGCGCATCTCCGGCAAAAAATGGCTGCGATCGGCTATGAAATCGTGACGGACCGCGGCGATTATCCATCTCACGGAAACCCATAACCCATCTGACGGGGAAGAAAATCTGACCCCAAGAAAGGAAGAAGAACATGGCAAGCTACAATCCCAAGTCCCTCCATGCGGAGGAATTCATCAACGACGGCGAGATCCGCGAGACGCTGGCCTACGCCGAGGCGAACAAGAACAACGTCGAGCTGATCGACGCGATCCTGGAAAAGGCGCGCCCGAGAAAGACGGCGACCGGCTGCACCTGCGCGGGCCTGACGCACCGGGAGGCGAGCGTGCTGCTGGCCTGCGAGATCCCCGAGAAGGTGCAGAAAATCTATGAGATTGCGGGCGAGATCAAGCAGGCGTTCTACGGCAACCGCATCGTCATCTTTGCGCCGCTGTACCTGTCCAATTACTGCGTGAACGGCTGCGTCTACTGCCCGTACCACATGAAGAACAAGACCATTCCACGCCGCAAGCTGACGCAGGAGGAGGTCAGAAAAGAGGTCATCGCGCTGCAGGACATGGGCCACAAGCGCCTGGCGATCGAGGCGGGCGAGGACCCGAAGAACAACCCGATCGAGTACATCCTGGAGTGCATCAAAACGATCTACTCCGTCAACCACAAGAACGGCGCGATCCGCCGCGTGAACGTGAACATCGCCGCCACGACGGTGGAAAACTACCGCAAGCTCAAGGACGCGGGCATCGGCACGTACATCCTCTTCCAGGAGACGTATCACAAGGAGAGCTATCTGCAGCTGCATCCCACCGGCCCCAAGCACGACTACGATTACCACACCGAGGCGATGGACCGCGCCATGGAGGGCGGCATCGACGACGTGGGCCTGGGCGTGCTCTTCGGCCTGGAGCTGTACAAGTACGAGTTCGCCGGCCTGATCATGCACGCGGAGCACCTGGAGGCCGTGCACGGCGTGGGCCCGCATACCATCAGCGTGCCGCGGCTCAAGCGCGCGTCGGACATCGATCCGGATCAGTTTGACAACGGCATCTCCGACGAGATCTTTGAGAAGATCACCGCCTGCATCCGTCTGGCTGTGCCGTATACCGGCATCATCGTCTCCACCCGCGAGAGCGAGGAAGTGCGCGGCAGGCTGCTTCACCTGGGCGTGTCCCAGGTCAGCGGTGCGTCCCGCACGAGCGTGGGCGGCTACGCCGAGGCGGAGCGCCCGCACGACACGGAGCAGTTCGACGTCTCCGATCAGCGCTCGCTGGACGAGGTGGTGCGCTGGCTGATGGAAAACGGCCATGTGCCGTCCTTCTGCACGGCCTGCTACCGCGAGGGCCGCACGGGCGACCGGTTCATGAGCCTGTGCAAGAGCGGCCAGATTCTCAACTGCTGCCACCCCAACGCACTGATGACGCTGACCGAGTTCTTGACGGACTATGCGAGCGAGGAGACGAAGAAGGTCGGCTTTGAGATGATCGAAAGGGAGCTTGCGCGCATCCCCAAGGACAAGGTGCGCGCGATTGCCAAGGAGAACATCGAGGCAATCCGCAGCTCCAACCGGCGCGACTTCAGATTCTAAGGAGGGATCAACATGAGCCTGACCAATGTTCCGTCTTCTGAGCGGCTGCACATCGGCTTTTTCGGCATGCGCAACGCGGGCAAGTCGAGCCTTGTCAACGCGGTGACCGGACAGGCGCTGTCGCTGGTCTCCGAGGTGAAGGGCACGACGACCGATCCGGTCAAGAAGGCGATGGAGCTGCTGCCGCTGGGCCCGGTGGTCATCATCGACACGCCCGGCCTGGACGACGAGGGCAAGCTGGGCGAGATGCGCGCGGCGCGCGCGCGTCAGACGCTCGATACAGTGGACATCGCCGTGCTGGTGGTGGACGGCGAAACGGGCATGCGCGAGGAGGACCGCGCGCTGCGGGCGCTCTTTGAGGAGCGGAAGCTGCCGCACATCGTCTGCTTCAGCAAGTGCGATCTGCTGGGCGAGCGTGCGCCGCTTTCCGAAAACGAGCTGTATGTCAGCGCGGAGACGGGCGAGGGCGTGCATGCGCTCAAGGAGATGCTCGGCCGCCTGACCGGCCCGATGAAGCAGGAACGCTGTATTGTCGCGGATCTGCTTTCGCCCGGGGACATGGCGCTGCTGGTCGTGCCGGTGGACGAGGCCGCACCCAAGGGCCGGCTGATCCTGCCCCAGCAGCAGACGCTGCGCGAGCTGCTCGATCACCACATGACGGCCGTCGTCTGCCAGGACACGGAGGTCAGCGCGACGCTCAATATGCTGGCGGTGAAGCCGAAGCTGGTGATCACGGACTCGCAGGCGTTCGGCCGGGTGTCTGAGGATGTGCCGGAGGAGATCGCGCTCACGTCGTTCTCGATCCTCATGGCCCGCTACAAGGGCGGTCTTGAGACGCAGCTGCGCGGCGCGGCGGCACTCAGGCGCCTGCAGGACGGCGACAGGGTGCTCATCGCCGAGGGCTGCACGCATCACCGCCAGTGCAACGACATCGGCAGCGTAAAGCTCCCGCGCTGGATCGAGGGCTATACGGGAAAGAAGCTGTCGTTTGCGTTCTGCTCGGGCAATGAGTTCCCGGAGGATCTGAGCGCGTGCGCGCTGGTCGTGCACTGCGGCGGCTGCATGCTCACCGAGCAGGCGATGAAGGCGCGCGTCGCGCGCGCCAAACAGGCCGGCGTGCCCGTGGTCAACTACGGCGTGGCCATCGCGCTGATGCACGGCGTGCTGGAGCGCAGCATCGCCATGCTCCCGGGCGCGGCGGCGATGCTGGCGGAAGAATGAGGACGGCGCTTGACGGCTGAGGCGAAACGTGATACGCTTACGGAGCGAAATATGGGCTGATGCTGGAGGGCTGCGCGGTGGACAGGGTTTTTGTGATCGGTGATTTCTGCTTCCGGCTGATCTGTCCGGACAGCGTGACGCCGCCGGAGAACTTCATGCTGTTTGCCCGGGATGCGGGCGAACCTTCCTATATCTATACGCTGGAGCTGTCGGACAGCTTTCCCCAGCCGCGCGGCAGGATGATTGCCCAGCGGCCCGATCTGGCGGTTTTCGAGCAGGATGGGCTGGAGATGCGCTACATCGGCGTGGCGGGCGCGCCCGGGTTTTACGCCTGCTACCGCGAGGAGGATGCGCGCAGCGCGACGATCCTTCTGGCAAGCGCGGCGACGGGCATCACCTGGGTGGATCCCATGTTTCTGGCGCTGTTTGCCATGGAGCGGCGCATGATGAACGGGAACGCGCTGGTGCTGCACTGCGCCTACATGGAGCGGGAGGGGGAAGCGATTCTCTTTTCCGCGCCCAGCGGCACGGGCAAGACGACGCAGGCGACGCTCTGGGAGAAGCACCGCGGCACGCGCGTTGTCAACGGCGACAAGGCGCTGATTCGCTGTGCCGACGGCGCGTGGACGGCAAACGGCTGGCCGGTGTGCGGCTCCTCGCAGGTGTGCCATGACGAAACCATGCCCATCCGCGCGATCGTGATGCTCAGCCAGGGCAAGGAAAACACCATCGAGCGGCTCGCGCCGTTTGCGGCGTTTTCGAGAATCTACAGCCAGGTCACCATCAACTTCTGGAACCGGGACGCGCAGCAGCGGGCGATGGACCTGATTGAGCGGCTGGTTACGCAGATACCGGTCTATCATCTGAGCTGCACGATCTCGGAGGAAGCGGTGGCGTGCCTGGAGGATGTACTCAGAAAGGCGAAGTGAAGGCAACAGCATGGAACAGAAAAAGCCTGCAGCGCGGCTGGTCGACACGGCGGAATACGTCGGCGTGCTGCGCGGTCTGGTGGAGGAGGGGCATGAGGTCAGCATGCTGGTTTCCGGCAGCAGCATGAGCCCGTTCCTCATCCACCTGCGCGATACGATCTATTTCAAACAGCCGGACCGTCCGCTGCGCGCGGGTGATATCGTGTTTTACCAGCGGGACAGCGGGCAGTATGTCATGCACCGCATCCTGCGCGTGCGCGGCGACGTGTACGATATCGTCGGCGACGCGCAGACGCAGATCGAGCGGGGCGTGCGCCGCAATCAGATCTTCGCGATCATCACGCGCGTGAAGCGCAAGGGGAAGTTCATCGCTCCGGGCGACTTCTGGTGGACGTTCTTTGCACGCGTGTGGACGAAGCTCATCCCGTTTCGGCCGCTGATCGCCTGGGCATATGCACATCTTATTCGATGAATTGTGAACCCTTTTTGTCATCTGATGACAGAAAGGGATTTTTTGTTGAATCACGTTTGACGCTGTGATATAATAAACTGAATAGCCATATGAAATATTATACGGATAATTCATTGCGAATTCGTTACAGAAACTCGGGACAACCTGCGCGATTGTTTGAGGTGTGCAATACATGGATCTTCGGAACCTGACAAAGGCTTGTTTTTTGCGGAGGCTGGCAGGCATGACCGCACCGGTGCTGCTGGGCGCGGCGCTGGCGGCTGCCGCCGCGCCTGCGCTGGCGGAAACGTCGACCAGCCTGGAGGTGGAACGCGTCAAGAACCGGTACGGCCTGTACAGCAAGGAGACGTTCATTGACCGGGACGGCAATCCGGTGATGGCAGACGACATGCTCTACTGCTATGCCAAGCACGAATACAGCAAACTGCCGGCACGCATCCGGACGACTTTCCACGACGTGGATGGCAACCATGTGAACACGGCGTACGGCTATGCGACCATCGAATACAAGTGGTCCGGCTATGGCTGGTTCCTGGAGGAACGCTACAAGGATCTGGACGGCAACCTGGTCATGTGCGAAAACGGCTACGCTGAGCAGAAGCGCACCTATCAGGGCGTGCACCTCAAGTCGATCAGCTACTACGACACGGAGGGCAGGCTCTGCAGGCAGCGCGGCTACTGGGCGCAGATGGTCAACACCATCGACACCGAGACGGGCTATACCACCAAGGTGGAATACTTTGACGAATACGGCAATTATGCCCTCTGCGAAGAGGGCTGGGCGTATGTGGAGCGCGAGTACAAGCGCAAGCAGCTGGTCAAGGAGGTCTACTACGATACCGAGGGCAGCCAGGTCTACGTGGAGAAAGCCGGCTACGCGCGCTATGAGGTCAAGATGGACGGTTTTGACCGCATCACCGAGATCGCGTACTTTGACGAAAACGACGCGCTCATCAACATGAGCGGCGGCTATGCGCGCATGGTGAAGACCTACGATAAGGCGGACGACCGCCCCGCCGCGCAGCCCATCAGCGAGGAATACTACGACGCGAACGAGCAGCGGGTGAACTGCAGCAGTGGATACGCGCGCGTGGAGTACGACTACGACGCCAACGACCGCATGATCGAAACGCGCTATTACGACATGAACGGCGATCCCGTTGCCTGCGCGTCGGGCTACTGGCGCTTCAAGACGGCCTATACCATGCACGGCCAGAAGGGCTACGAGCGCTATTACGACACGGACAACAAGCTGATGATGATGCCGGATAAGGGCTACGCATCGGTGGAGTACATTTACGAGAACAAGAGCTACCTCTCCAAGGAGATCTACTACGACGAAAACGGCGAAGAGGTGATTGCCGCGGGCGGCTACAGCCGCATTGAGTACACCTATGAGCTGATTGCCAATAAATACAAGCGCATCCTCAAGCTCAAGGAATTCAAGGATCCGGACGGCAACGCGGTCTATTCGATCGATGAAGGCTGCGCACAGATCAGCTATGCGTACGATGAGCTGGACAATGTGATCCGCGAAAACTACCTCGATGAGAACGGCGAGCCGATGATCACCAGCAACGGCTACAGCTACAAGACCATGGACTACTCCGCAGAGAACCAGGTCATCAGCGAGCAGTACTTTGACACGGAGGACAACGGCGTCAGGAGCAACGACGGCTACCAGGAGGTGCGCCGCAGCTACGACGAGAACGGCTATTCTGCGGGTGAGGCGTATTACGACGAAAACGGCGATCCTGTGCGCAACAACAGCGGCGTGTACAGGACGGTGAAGATCAACACGGCGCTTGGCGACACGGTGAGCACGCAGAGCTTCGACGTCGACGGGACGATGATCGTCAGCGGCGGCGGTGCGGCCTACACCGAGTGCGAATACGACGCCATGCGCAATCTGGTTCGTGAGTGGTACTGCAACGTGGACGGCGAGCACATGACGCTGCCGGCCGGCTATGCGCAGATTCAGTACGAATACGAGCGCGACGTGCTGGGCAAGACCACGACGGCGACCTTCTGCGACATGGACGGCAATCCCGTGATGTCCTCGGCCGGTTATGCCGTGTATGTGAAGTATGAAAACCTGCAGGGCAAGATGCTCTCCGAGGCGTATTACGATCTCAACGGCAACGCGGTGCTGGGCGGCAGCTACGCGTCTGCCGAGTATACCTACGATCAGCGCGGCAATATGCTCTCCTCGACGTACTATGACGTGTACGGAGAGGTGCTGGAGGTTTCACGCGGCAATGCGGGCGTCCGCAAGACCTATGACGTGTACGGCAATGTCCTGTCCACCGTGCAGGTGGACGCAGACGGCGAGCCCGCCAGGACGGAAGAAGGCTACACGCAGATCACCTACGAATACGACAAGTTCAGGAAGAAGATCCGCGAAAACTACCTGGATGCGGACGGCAAGCCGTATGAGCTGGACGAGGGCTATGCGTCCATTCGGTATACCTACGACAGCAGGCGCCGCCTGACGTGTACGGAATACCTGGATGCGGACGATCAGCCTGTGGAGCTCCGGAACAAGGGCTATGCGGCGGTGACGTCCGCGTATGACGATCGCACCGGCAGCAAGGTGATGGACACCTATCTGGATGCAGACGGACAGATGACGCTGGTGGAGGAGGGCTACGCCTCCGTTGCCTATGCCTATGACGAGCGTACCGGCAAAAAGGTGAAGGACAGCTATCTTGACGAAAACGGCCAGCCCATCCTCTGCGAGGACGGCTATGCGGCAGTGGCCTATGAATACGACGACTATGGCGCGGTCTGCCGGACGACGTATCTGGGTCTTGACGGCGAAGCAGTGGTCTGCGAGGACGGCTATGCGGTGGTCGTGCGCGTCAACGGCACGGGCGGCAAGACGCTGCGGGAGACGTATCTTGATGCCGATGAGAATCCCATCGAGCTGAAGGACGGCTATGCGGCGCTCGAGCGCGATTATGACGCGATGGGCAACGTGACCCGCGAGCGCTACCTGGATGCACAGGGCGAGTTCGCCCTGACCACCGGGGGCTACAGTGAGATCGCCTACGAATACAACGGACAGAACCTGGTCGTGCGCGAAGCCTACTTCGGCATGGACGGAGAGCCGATCCGCAGTACGGAGGGCTACGCGTCGCGCAGCTTTGAAAAAGATGTGCGCGGCAACATCCTGAAGGAAAGCTACTACGATGAAGACGGCCAGGCGACCTTTGCCAAAAACGGCGGCGCTGCCACGGCCTACACCTACAACGATGCGGGGCACGTGGCGACGGCGACGCTGCTTGACCTTGAGGGCAGCCCAACCTGCGGCAGCGAGGGCTATGCGCTGGCCAGGTACACATATGACGCCATGGGCAACGTCAGCAGCGTCTCCTGGTATGACGAGAACGGGCAGGCGACGCCGGTCAGGGACGGCTACGAGGCCGTGGCGTACAGCTACAACGCGTATGGCGAGGTGACCGAAGAGCGTTACCTGAATGCGCAGGGGCAGAGCGTCGTGAGCGCGGACGGCTATGCGATGTGCCGCTACGAATATGACGGCAGCGGCCACGTCGTCTCCACGCTGTACCTGGATGAACAGGGCGAGCCGGTGCTCACCAGCATGGGCTATGCGCAGGTGCGCAGCGACTATGACGAGGATGACCGCCTGATCCGCACGACATATCTGGATGCGCAGGGCAGCCCCACGCCGGGCGCGGAAGGCTACTGCGCGGTCTCCTTCACCTATGACGAGGAAGACCGGCTGATCCGGACGGCCTATGAGGACGGCTGCGGCACGCTGGTTGCGGGTTCCGCAGGCTATGCGTGCGTGACGGTCGCTTACGACGAGGAGGACCGGATCACGCAGCAGAGCTTTTACGGCTCGGATGGCCAGCTCTGCGAAGGCGGCGCGGGCTATGCCGCCGTCAGCTATGCCTACGATGAGGACGGCAACTGCACGCAGGAGCACTATTACGGTGTGGACGGCGCGCTGCGCATGATGGCCGACGGCTATGCGGCGGTGAGCCGGACGTTCGATGAGGACGGCAACTGCACGCAGGAGCAGTATTACGGTACGGACGGCGCGCTGCGCATGACAGCCGGCGGCTATGCGGCGGTGAACCGGACGTTCGATGAGGACGGCAACTGCACGCAGGAGGAATACCTGGATGAAAACGGCCAGCGCTGCGTGACGCCGGACGGCTACGCCATGGCCGCCTATACCTACGATGCGCGCGGCAGGAGGATCGCTGAGCGATATTATGATGCGTCCGGCAGCCTGACGATTTCGGCCATGGGCGTGGCCGGTGCAAACATGGCCTACGACACGCGCGGAAACGTGCTGGGCATCACCTATGTGGATGCCAGCGGCATGCCGATGCTCTCCGCGAACGGCTATGCGGCGCTGACGTACACCTATGACAGCCTGGACCGCCTGATCCGGGAGACGTATCTGGATGCCAGCGGGCAGATGATCACAGGAGCCGGCGGCTTTGCGCAGGTGGAATACACCTATGACAACCTGGGCCGAAAGACCTCCACGCGCTATCTGGACGCCAACGGTCAGCTGGCGGCCGGCTCAGAGGGCTATGCCTATGTCGAGCAGGCATACAGCCCTGTGGGCAAGCTGACCTATGAGCGGTACATGAGCGCGGCGGGCGTGCCGGTGCAGCTGTCCGGCGGCTACGCGGCGGTGCGCTACACCTATGACACGAGGCAGAATCTGATCCGAAAGGATTACCTGAACGGCGAGGATCGGGCGGCCTTCTGTACGGATGGCTACGCCAGTGAGGAATACACCTATGACGCGCTGGGCAGGCAGCTCACCATGCGCTATCTGGATGTAAACGGCGCGCCGACGGTGTGCCGCTCCGGCTATGCGGGCGTGAACAAGGTCTATGACCGGCTGGGCAGGCTGACGCAGGAGGGCTACGTCGATGTGAACGGCGAGCCGTTCTATCAGCTCAGCGGCTATGCGGCTGTGGTCTACACCTACGACAGCTACGGCAACGTGGTGCTGGAGCAGTATGTCGACGCGGCGGGAGTGTGTGTGGACACGCTGAAGGGCTATGCCCAGCGGCAGATGCGCTATGACCGGCTGGGCCGCGTGACGATGCAGACCTACCTGAACGCTGCGGGCGAGGCGGTTCTCAACGACGGCGGCTATGCTTCCGTCGGCATCGAATATGACGCGGTCGGCAGGACGCTGAGCGAACGGTATTATGACGTGGTGGGCAGCCTGTGTGACAACGAGGCGGGCTACGCGGCCAAGAACTATGTTTATGACAGCGTGGGCAATCTGCTGAGCGTGTCCTATACCAACGCGTACGGACAGCTGAGCGTGACGGCGGACGGCTATGCGGCAGTCCGCTACGGCTATGACGCACAGTACAGAAAGGTGAGCGAGCGCTACTACGGCGAGGACGGCAGCCTGGCGCTGAACGCCTCCGGCGTGGCGGGCATAGATGTAACCTATACCGCGGGCGGATACCTGGCAAGCATGACGTATGTGGGCCTCGACGGCCAGATGGTGATGACGGGCGATGGCTACGCCGGCGTGCGCTATACCTACAACGAACAGGGCAGGGTGACGGTCCAGTCCTATTGGGACGCGGACGGCCAGCCGGTGATGACGAGCGACGGCTATGCCGGCGTGCGCTATGCCTACAACGGACAGGGCAGGGTGACGAGAGAGTCCTATCTGGACGCGGACGGCCAGCCGGTGCTGGTCAAGTCCATGGGCTATGCGCAGTGCGAATACGCCTATGACGCGGCGGGCAACTGCACCGAGATCAGCTATCTGGATGAAAATGGGGAACGCTGTGCGAACAGCTCCGGCTGTGCCGGCGTGCGCAGGACGTACAGCGCGCAGGGCAAGATGCTCACCGAGCAGTACCTGGGCGTGGACGGCCAGCCGGTGATGCTGAGCGGCTATGCGATGGTTTCCTATACCTATGATGAGCGGCTCAACGTTGCGCGCGTGGACTACCTGGATGCGGCCGGCCGGCCGGCGATGCATGCCGGCGGCTACGCGAGCATCGCGTACAGCTACGATGCGCGCGGACAGCAGACGGCCCTGCGGTATCTGGACAAGGCGGGGCAGATGACCAGCTGCCTGAGCGGCTATGCGGGCATGGATATGGTGTACGATGCGTACAACCGCCTGATCCGCGAGACCTACATCAGCGCCTCCGGCGTGCCGTACACGTGCGGCGGCGGCTATGCGGCGACCGGCTACGAATACGATGCGCGCGGCCGCGTGACCCTGACGACCTATTATGACGCAGAGGGCAGCCCGGTGACGACGCTGATGGGCTATGCGAAGATCGCGGTGCAGTACGATGTGTTCAGCCGCATGACGCGCATGAGCTATCTGGATCCGCAGGATCAGCTGGTGGTTACATCCAGCGGCTATGCGGCCATCGGCTACGAATACGACTCGCTCAGCCGGGTGACGCGTGAGACGTACTATGGCGCGGACGGCGGCATGAAGCAGCTTTCCGGCTGCTATGCCGAGAAGCTGTACGCCTATGACGAGCGCGGCAATGTGACGCGCGAGGCCTACGGCGACGGCTGGGGCAATCTGGTGCGCATCCCGGACGGCTATGCGGCGATTGAACGCGACTATGATGTGCACAATCAGCTCATCGCGCAGCGCTATCTGGATACGGACAACCAGCTGACCTGCATTTCGGCCGGTTATGCGGCGGTGGAATACCGCTACAACGCGCTGGGCCAGCTGGAGTATGAGCGGTACCTGGGCGAGGACGGCCAGCTGGTATGCCTTTCCGGCGGCTATGCCGCCGTCGGCTTTGAATACGACGCGGCGGGCAACCGGACCCTGGAGGCGTATTATGACGAGTTCGAGCAGCCGGTGATGCTGGCGGCGGGCTTTGCCGCTATCCGCTATGACTACGATGCGGCGCGCAATGTGACGCGCATCGCCTATCTGAACCGCGCGCATCAGCCGGTGATGCTCAGCGACGGCTTTGCGCAGATCGAGTTTGCCTTTAATGAGAAGAACAGGCAGACCCTGCAGCGCTATCTGGACGCGAACGGCGAGCCGGTCAACATCTCCTCGGGCTATTCCTGGATTGAGACGGATTGGTCAGATGACGGCCTGATTCAGTGGAAGCGGGTGTACAACCGCCTGGGCCAGCTGTGCCGCCAGACCGACGGCGCGTGGATGATCCGCACGACGAGCTCGGAAGACGGCATGCTCATCGAGCAGGCCTATCTGGATCAGGACGGCAATCCGATGCGCGGCAGCGGCGACTATTCGTTCATCCGCTTCGGCTATGACAGCCTGCGCAGGCAGAACCTGGTGGCGTACTTCGATCTGAACGGCAATCCGATCCGCACGTCGCTGGGCTATGCGTCCATGCACATGGTCTATGACGACGCGGGCCGCCTGCTGCGCCGCTCCTTTACCGGCGTGGACGGACAGGCTACGCGCATCAAGGCGGGCTATGCGGCGATCGAGTACAGCTATGACGTCTGGGGCAATACGACGCAGACGCGCTACTATGATGAAACCGGCAGCCTGATGATCACCAGCCAGGGCTATGCGATTCTTGAGCACACCTACGATGAAAACGGCAATCTGGTCCGCGAGGCATATCTCAATCCCTGGTACGGCTTGATGAACGGGCCGAAAGGCTGCGCGTACATCCTCTATGAGCGCGATGAAAACGGCTATACGACCCGTGTGTCCTACTACGACGAGCAGAGCAATCCCGTGGCTGTGGGCGGCTTTGCAGCGCTGGTCTATGAATACGATGCGCGCGGCAACCTGCTCTATGAGGCGTACTACAATGCGGCCGGTGAGCAGGTTGTGCGCTCGGGCATGGCGGCAAGCGTTCGCTATACCTACGACGAGCGGGACAATCTGATCGAGTACTGGTTCTACGGGCTGGACGGTCAGATCGTCAAGTCGCCCATGGGCTACTGCGGCCAGCGCATGACGTACGACGAACGCGGCAACCGCACCTCCGTCACCAATCTGGATGATCAGGGGCAGCCGACGTTCGGCAATGGACGCTATGCGCGCGTGACCTATGCCTACGACGAGAACGACAACGAGATCGAGGAGTGCTACTACAACCCGGACGGCGAGCTCTTCATCAGCAACTACGGCTATGCCCGGCAGACCTTCACCTACGATGCGGCGGGCAGAATGCTCGAGCGCCGTGCGTACAACGAGAAGGGCGAGGTATGCGACTACGGCCGCATGTACGCCATTCAGACATACACCTACGACGCGCGTGGCAACCTGGTGCGCATGGACTATTATGAATCCGACGGCGTGCCGGGCAAAAACGAGGTCGGCGCAGCGGCGATGGAGCGCGAGTTCGATGAGAACGGCAACGTGGTCCGCGAGGCCTTCCTGACGGCGGACGGCGAGCTGTACATGACCACCTACGGCTATGCGGCACGCACGGCGCAGTACGATGTGAACGGCTGCCTGACGGCTGAAACCTATCTGGACGGCGACGGCAATCCCGTCAAGATCCTGGCGGGCTATGCCAGCGCAGCCTATGTGTGCGACTGGCGCGGATTGCCGGTGGAGATCAGGTATTACGATCAGTTTGGTCAGCCGGTTCGCAACGAGGCGGGCTATGAGGTGCTTGAACAGGACTATGACGCCAACGGCGCGGTCATCTATCAGGCGTATTACCTGAACGACGGCACGCCGGTCAAGTGCAATGAAGGCTATGAGGCGAAGGAGATCCAGGTCGATATGTACAGCCGCGCTGTGCTGGAGCGGTATCTGGATGCGAACGGCAATCCGACGCAGGCGTACAACGGCGCCGTGCAGGCGCGCATGACGTACGACAGCGACGATGTCAGCGTGCCCGCGACCAGGACGTATGAGGACGGCAGCGGACAGAAGATCGTGACCAGCGAAGGCTACACGCGCGTCGCCTATGTGTACGACGGCCTGGACCGCGTGCTGGAGGAGTACTATCAGGACGCGGAGGGCAACGCCGTCACCACGAGCAAGGGCTATCAGGCCAAGCGCTATACGCGCGACATGATGGATCGCGTGATCTCCGAGGCCTGCTACATGGCTGACCTTGAGACCAAGGTGAACAGCACGGACGGCTACTGCGAGATCGCCTACGCGTACGACAGCAACAGCAATGTGGTCAAGATTACGTACTACGGCGCAAATGGCTGGGGCGCGGCGGACAAGGACGGCGTCAACCGCATCGAGCGCGAGTATGACGAGCGCGGCAACCTCCTGTGGGAGAAGAAATATGACCTGAGCATGAAGCTCATCAACTGATCCTTCATCACAACACCAACGCTATTCAACCAAACCAAAGGAGAGTGAATACTGTGGAAGAAGAAATGGGACTGTCCCTGGGTGACATGCTCAAGGCCCTCAAGCGCAGATGGTATCTGATGGTCATCATCCCGATCGTCGTGGCTTTTCTGGCCAATTTCTATGTCGTCAACAGCACGGTGGACGTGTACACGGCGCAGGTCAAGCTGTATACGCTGTTTGATTACGTCGATTCCACCGGCACCACGCGCTACGATCTGTCCTCGAGCGCGTACTTTGTCAACGACTACAAGGAGCTGATCCAGACGCCGGCGGTGATGCAGGAAACCTGCAGCCGCCTCGGCTGGCCGGGCTGGCCCAGCGGCATGTCCGTGGGCGTCAGCGCCGTGCAGGATACGCGCTTCATCACCATCAGCGTGACGAGCCTCGACCCGCAGATGAGCATGGAGGCCGCCAACATGCTGGGCCAGGTGTTCTCCGAGTATATCCGCAACATGCTGAACCAGGACAGCATCCACGTCGCCGTGGAGGCGACGCTGCCGACCTGGCCCTCCAACAGCGGCCGCGGCTCCATGGTGCCCATGGCGGCGCTCGCTTCGCTGGTGCTGGTGGCGTTTGCACTGGTGGGCCTGGAAATCCTCAATACCAAGGTGCGCGCCGACAGCGATGCGGACGTGCGCTTCAAGACCAACATCCTCAGCAATGTCTACAGCTACAAGAAGGAAATGGATCTGTTCCTCAAAAAGCAGCTGTCCAAGGAGAGCAACATCCTCGCCTGCATGAATGAGTACACGCAGGAGAGCATCAAGAAGCTGGCGCTGAACATCGAGTTCGCCGCGATGGGCGAGCCGCTGCGCACGCTGACCGTCACCTCCACCTCGCCCAAGGAGGGCAAGAGCTCCGTTTCCCTGATGCTGGCCTGCGAGATGGCCAGACAGGGCAAGAACGTGCTGATTGCGGACATGGACTACCGCTCCCCGATGATCGGCCGTTATCTGGGCCGGCGCAACCGCAAGGACATCATGGACTACCTGAACGGCAGCGCGAAGCTGACGGAGGTGGTCACCCGCACGAACACGCCGAACCTGTATTTCATGGACAGCAATCACCGCATGGCGGTGAATGCGAATCTGGATTCCTTCGGACGCTTCATCGAGGAGTGCAAGCAGTACTTTGATCTGGTGATCTTTGACACGTCCCCGCTGGGCATGTTCATCGATGCGGCTTCTCTGGCGGCCAAGACCGACGGCACGATCGTCGTCGTGGCGGACGGCCGCGTGGAGCGCAAGGAGCTGACGAAGGTGCTGGGCCAGCTGGAGCAGGTGCAGGCGAAGCTGCTGGGTCTGGTGTTCAACTTCGTGAACCACAAACAAAAGAGCTACTATTACAACCGCTACTATCAGTACGGCGATCACCACAAGCAGGAGCGCCGGCGCACCCGCAGTCTGGGCAGCCGCCGCGAGAAGCAGGATGACGAGGAATGATGGCCGGGATAATGCGGCATGAGGAGCATGAACGATGATCGATATGCATGTACATATCCTGCCGGGCGTGGATGACGGCGCCAAAAACGTGCAGATGACGCACGACATGGCCAAGCGCGCGGCGGATGCGGGCATCACATTCATCGTGGCCACGCCGCATGTTTACCGCGCGGAGGACCAGCAGAGAAACCGGAAGAGCCTGCGCATCGCCAGAAGCATCGCGCACGAGTTCGGCCTGGGGCTGAATATGGGCTGCGAATTCAATTATCGGGCGTTCCATGAGGCTGACACGCGGGCGATGGATGCATTCTGCCTGAGCGGTACGCGCTGCATCCTGATCGAGTTTTCCTGCACTGAGCTGATGCCGCGCTGGGACGCCGTCCTCAGCGAGCTGATGGATCACGGGTATCTGCCGATCATCGCGCATCCGGAGCGCTATGCCTATATTCAGCGCGACCCGGGCATCGCCAGGGAGATGCGCGATCTGGGGTGTGAGCTGCAGGTGGACGCCTGCGGCCTGATGGCCCCGATGATGAGCGCCGAGCGGCGCACAGCCAGGAAGCTGGTCAAGGAAGGCATGGCGGCCTACATCGCCTCGGACGCACACAGGCCGGGCGATTACGATGAATTTGAGAAGGCGCAGCGGATATTCCGCGGAGAATGGCCGAAGGAAAACCGGCTGACGGACGCGCTTCGGGCGCGTAAAAAGGAGAGGGCTAACGATGGCCAATAAGAAGAGGTTCGCGGTGCTCTGCACGCTCCTGCTGGCGCTGCTGCTGCCGGCATGCACGGCGCTTGGCGATTACAGCATGCCGGTGAAGGACGGCGACCTGAGCGTGTACGAGGGACTCGACAAGAATGTGAAGAACATCCTGCTCATCGGTACGGATACGCGTGAAAACGAGACGGCCTCCGGCCGCGCCGATACGATGATGATCTGCTCGATCAACCAGGCGACGGGCATGATCAACGTCATCTCCCTGGCGCGCGATACCTGGGTGACCATCGGCGACAACGGCCACGAGAACAAGCTCAATGCAGCGCATACCTTCGGCGGTCCGAATCTGCTGATGCAGACGATCAACCGGACGTACAACCTGAACATTGAGCACTATGTGACCGTCAACTTCTACGGCATCTGCGATATCGTGGATACGCTGGGCGGCGTGACCGTCCAGCTGGAGGAGGGCGAGCCCTGGGCGATCAATACGACGGTCGACGAATCCTACGGCGATTACGGCGACGCGCCGATTCAGCGCGTGCCCAGCGATGCGACGGAGGCAAGGCTCTGCGGCGCGCAGGCGCTGGCCTACGCGCGCATCCGCAAGCTGGACAACGACTTCGGCCGCCAGGCCAGGCAGCGCAGGCTGCTCATGGCCATGGCCCGCGAGGTGGTGGACTGCTCCATTCCCCAGATGATCTCTCTGGCGACGACGTGCTTTGAGTATGTCTCGACCAACATGTCGCTGTTTGACATCATTGGCCTGGCCACCAAGGTGATGAGCACCGGCATCTCCGATATCCGCATGCATGCGTATCCGGAGGAGGGCGAGTTCAAGTATGACAGCTCCGACGGCACGTCCAAGCTGATCATCGATCCGGCCTACGGCATCGATAAGATTCATGGAATTATCTATCCTGATTTGACTAATTATTAAGCAGATTTAAAAAATATATGCCGGTTGGTTGCAAAAATGTGACACCGGATGTATAATAAGGAAAATCACAGGCTCCGGGAAGGGGGATTCCCTGCATCTGTGAAGGATCGCTGCCGCGTCTGATCTCAGACAGAGGCAGAAGGGGAAGAACAGGAATACATGAACCAGGAGAATAGGCAGACAGAGCAGAGCCGCCAGAACCACAAGATCAAGCTGATGCTGTGTGATCTGGCGCTGCTGCTGTTTGTGGATGTGCTGATGCTGGTGATCTACCCCAGCGAGGACGAGCATCTGGCGGCAGCTGCCATCGCGGTGCAGATCCTGCTGGGCGCGGCGAGCATCTTTGGGTGGCGCACGGCGGGCGGCGTGTACAGGCAGATCTGGCGCTACGGCGGCACGATGGCCTACATGCAGATGATCCTGATGGATCTGCTGGCGGGCGTCACCTACTTTGCGGCGCAGGGCCTGATGCTGCCCACGCGCTTTAAGATTTCGTTTGTCCGTGCGCTGTGCATCGTCGCGCTGAACCTGCTGTTTGGCATGACGATCCGCTTTGTGTATCAGTATCTCTATGAATACAGCGACAACCGCGCGGCGAATCTGCTGCGCAGGCTGACGTCGGGCTTTACGGGCCTGAGCAGCCAGCCGGTGCAAAGGGACAGAGGTGCCCATGGCATGACCCCGAAGATCAACATCGCCGTCGTCGGCGCGGGCCGTGTGGGCGTCATGCTCGCGGAGGAGCTGGCCAACAATCCGCGCTCCGCGTACAGGCCATGCTGCTTCATCGATATCGATCGGGAGAAGATTGGCCGCACGATCAACGGCATTCCCGTCCTCCCGGAAAGCGAAGCGACGCAGGAGCGCCTGATGAGCTTCCCGGTGCAGGAGATCGTGTTTGCGTTGCCCAAAATGCAGGCGGAGCGCAAGAAGGAGCTGTACGATCAGTATAAGATCACGGGCTGCAAGCTCAAGGTGTACGACTATCCGCTGGCACAGACGATGGAAAACGGCCGGCGCAGCGTGCGTGAGTTTGACATCGAGGAGCTGCTCTTCCGCCAGCCGATGGAGTTCACCAACGAGCGCACGTCCGCGTATTACCGCGGAAAGACGGTGCTCATCTCCGGCGGCGGCGGCTCCATCGGCAGCGAGCTGTGCCGGCAGATTGCCAAGATGCAGCCCAGGCGGCTCGTGATCCTGGACGAGTATGAAAACGGCGCGTACGATATCCAGCAGGAGCTGCGCATTGCCTACGGCGTGACGCTCGACGTGCGGGTGGAGATTATTTCCGTGTGCGACAGGGCGGCGCTCGACCGGGTCTTTGCAAAGTATAAGCCGGATATCGTGCTGCATGCGGCGGCGCACAAGCACGTGCCGCTGATGGAGCACAACTGCTGCGAGGCGGTCAAGAACAACGTGTTCGGCACGCTGAACATCGTCGAGGTTTCCGAAAAGCACGGCGTGAAGAAGTTCACGATGATCTCCACGGACAAGGCGGTCAACCCCACCAACGTGATGGGCGCGACCAAGCGCATGTGCGAGATGATCGTGCTCAGCCGGGCCGGCGGCGGCAGGACCAACTTCAGCGCGACGCGCTTTGGCAACGTGCTGGGCAGCAACGGCTCGGTCATTCCGCTGTTCAAGCGGCAGATTGCGGCGGGCGGCCCGGTGACGCTGACGGACAGGCGCATCATCCGCTATTTCATGACCATCCCGGAGGCGAGCCAGCTGGTGCTGGAGTCCGGCGCGATGGCCAGCGACGGCGAACTGTATGTGCTGGACATGGGCCGTCCGGTGCGGATTCAGGAGCTGGCGGAGAGCATGATCCGTCTTTCCGGCTACGAGCCGTACAGGGACATCAACATCGTGGAGACGGGCCTGCGCCCGGGCGAGAAGCTCTATGAGGAGCTGCTCATCAAGACGGAAGAACTGACCAAGACCGACAACCGCATGATTTTCATCGAGCGGGACAAGCCGCTCAGCCGCGCGGAGATTGAGGAGAAGCTTGAGATTCTGCGCAGCGCGGCGGACACGGGCGATGATGAGACGGTGCGTGCGGCGATGAAGCGCGTCGTGCCGACGTATCACGCGCCGGAAGAGGTGAACTGCGCGGCGGTTCAGGCGGATGAAATGCAGATGGCAGACGGCAGAGAGGACTGTGCCGGCTGATTGTTCCGGGGAAGACGGAGAAATCTGAGGAGGAAAGCGCTTATGTATCAGCGATATGTCAAGCGGATGCTGGATGTCATCCTTTCGCTGTGCGGCCTCGTCATTCTCTCTCCGGTGTTTCTGCTGCTGGCTGTGTGGATCAAGACGGATTCGCCCGGGCCGGTGTTTTTCAGGCAGAAGCGCGTGGGAAAGAACAAAACGTATTTCAATATTCTCAAATTCCGAACGATGAGGACGGATGCGCCGCATGACATGCCGACACATCTGCTTGAGAATCCGGAGGCGTTTATCACCAGAAGCGGCGCCTTCCTGCGCAGGACGAGCCTGGATGAGCTGCCGCAGATCATCAACATCCTCAAGGGTGAGATGAGCGTCGTCGGCCCGAGGCCTGCGCTGTGGAATCAGGAGGATCTGCTGGAGGAGCGCGACCGCTACGGCGCGAACGACGTGACGCCGGGCCTGACGGGTTGGGCGCAGGTGAACGGCCGCGATGAGCTCGAGATTCAGGAAAAGGCGCGGATGGACGGCGAATATGTGCGCCAGCTGACCTTCAAGATGGACGCGACCTGCGTACTGATGACGGTCGGCAGCGTGCTGCGGCAGAAGGGCGTCGTAGAGGGCGGCACCGGCACGCTGACGCCGCACATCGAGGCGCGCAGAAACGAAATCCGAGAGCATAAGGAAGAGCTTGAACATGCCTACGAAGGAAAAAACTCAGCCTAAGAAGCTGCTGCTGGTGGCCAACGTGGTCAAGGAGCACGTGCTCAAGTTTCACGTGCCCACGATCAAAGCGCTGAAGGCGCAGGGCTGGACGGTGGATGTGGCGGCCTCCGGTGATGAGGATGTGCCGTACTGCGACCGCCAGATCCGCGGCGTGTGGAAGCGCTCACCGTTTACGCCGGACACGCTGCGCGGCGTGCGCCAGCTGCGGCGTCTGCTTAAGGAGGAGCACTACGATATCGTGTACTGCCACACGCCGGTTGGCGCGCTGGTGACCCGCCTCGCCGCGATTCCTGCGCGCAGGCAGGGCACGAAGGTCGTCTATTTTGCGCATGGCTTTCACTTCTTTACCGGCGCGCCGCTGGTGAACTGGATGCTGTTCTTTCCGATCGAATGGATTCTGGCGCATGTCACCGATCTGCTGATCACGCTCAATGACGAGGACGAGGCGAGAGCCAGACGCCTGTTCCCCAAGCGGCTTCCGGTTGTCCGGGTGAACGGCGTCGGCGTGGATTTCTCGCGGCTTGAGGTGGAGGACGCCGCGGCAGCGAGAAAGCGGCTCCGCAGCGAATGGGGCATTCCGCAGGATGCGCTGGTGCTGATCTATGTTGCGGAGCTGATCCGCAACAAGAACCAGAGGATGCTCTTTGAAGCACTTCAGAAAATCAAAGAAACACACCCCGACACGTATCTGGTGCTCGTTGGGCCGGACCATGCTGATGGTTCCTGCCAGCGTCTGGCACAGCAGATGGGCGTGGCGGATTCTGTTGTTTTTACACTCTGGCGCAGCGATATCGGCGCGTGTCTGCGCGCGGCGGACATCGCGGTGGCGTCCAGCCTGCGCGAGGGCCTGGCGCTCAACATCGTGGAGGCGATGTACTGCGGCCTGCCCGTCGTGGCGACGGCTAACCGCGGTCATGTGCCGATCATCCGCGACGGGGAAAATGGCTTTCTGGTGCATATCGGCGACAGCGAGACGATGGCGCGGCGCGTGATGGAGATTGCGGACGATCCGCAGCTGCGTGCGCGCCTGACGCAAGGCGACGTGAGCCGCTACAGCGCGGAGGCTGTGACCGCCCGGCTCTGCGAGATTCTTGGCGAGGTTTAAAGTCTTATGTCATATATCCTGATTCTCTTCTGGCTCTTTTTTGCCGCGATCATGGGGCATACGGGCGGAATGTACCACAGAGAAAAGGTGCTGGGGCGCGAGGAGCGCCGCGCGACCTGGACGTATGCCTGGGTCGTGATGCTGCCGCTGATTCTGTTTGCTGCGTTCAGATGGAATTACTTCGGCGATACCAGATTGTATATCCTTGAGTATCAGAGCATCCCGTCCTCCATCAGCGGAAAGCTTCAGTATATCCGTTCGCTTGAGAAGGACGCAGGCTTCTACACGCTGGGCGCGCTGATCAGCTTGTTTGCCGGTCAGCATTTTCGGTATTACTTCCTGATCATCGCGTTCATTCAGGGCTATTGCGTGATGAAAACCTTTCGCAAGTACTCGCCGGACTACTGGCTGTCCGTCTTTTTCTTTGTCGCATCCACCGATATCTATTCCTGGATGTTCAATGGCATCCGTCAGTTTACGGCGGTTGCGATCATCTTCGGCGCGTCAGACTGGATCTTCAAGAAGAAATACGGCCGCGCGATCGTGGCCATTCTGTTTGCTTCACTGTTTCACAAATCCGCGCTGATGATGATTCCCATCATCTTCGTCGTACAGGGCAGGCCGTGGAACTGGAAGACCCTGCTGGTCATCCTGGGCACCATCGTCATCATGAATTTCAGCGGCCTGTTCACGGATACGCTGGATACGGTGCTGGCAGACACGCAGTACAGCAACGTCGTCAGCGACTGGCGAAGCGGCGGCGACGACGGCACGAACCCGCTGCGCGTGCTGGTGTATTCCGTACCGACGCTGCTTTCGCTGCTGTGCCGCAAGCGCATCATCAAATCCGGTGATCGTGTGATTCAAATCTGCTGCAACATGAGCATCGTCTCGACGGCGCTGTACCTGGTGAGCATGGTCACATCGGGCATCTTCATGGGACGTCTGCCCATTTACTGCTCGCTGTATGCGACGGGCATTCTGCTGCCGTGGGAGCTCAAGTATGTGTTCGGCAAGAACATGAAGATGCTCTCCATCGTCTGCTTCCTGATGTTCTACTACCTGCAGATGCATTTTATCTGGGGTATGATCTGATATTGTGCGCGGATGCGCGGGATGGGAACCATGCCGAAGATTTCGATTATTTCCGGGATATACAACTGTGCCTATACGCTGCCCGAGGCCATTGAGTCCATCCTCAGCCAGACAGAAACGGACTGGGAATGGATCCTTTGCGACGATGCGTCGACGGACGGCACAGCTGATGTGGTGCGGGACTATCAGGAGAGATATCCGCAGAAGTTCGTCCTGCTTCAGAACGAGACGAACCGGGGTCTCAACTACACGCTCAACCGCTGCCTGAAGAAAGCGAAGGGCGAGTACATCGCCAGAATGGACGGAGACGACCTCTGCGCGCCGGATCGCTTTGAAAAGGAGCTGGCCGCGCTTCAGGCGGAGCCTGAGATCGACATCGTCAGCACGAGCATGACCTTTTTTGACGAGACCGGCACGTGGGGCCGGATCGATCATCCGGTGTACCCCCAAAAGACGGATTTCGCGAAGGAATCCCCCTTTTGCCATGCTCCGTGCATGGTGCGCAGGCGGGCCTATGAAGCGGTGAACGGATACTCCGAAGGAAAGCGCCTGCTGCGCGTGGAGGACTATCACCTCTGGTACAAGATGTACATGGCCGGATTCCGGGGGAAAAACATTCAGGAGCCGCTGTACCGGATGCGCGACGACCGGAACGCATACCGCAGGCGCAAATTCAGCTATCGCCTGAATGAGGCGTATGTCAAGCTGCTGGTCATGAAGGGCTTTCATCTGCCGCTTTCCTGCCTGGTGTACGCGGCCAGGCCGCTGATCGTCGGCCTGCTGCCGTCGGGCATTTACGACGCGCTGCACAAATGGAGATTGGGTAAGACGAACCGATGACATGGAAACGGGGGAACCGCGCGTGATTCCGAAAAAAATCCACTACTGCTGGTTTGGACGGGGAGAAAAGCCCAAGCTGGCCAAGCGCTGCATCGCCAGCTGGAAGAGGTATTGCCCGGATTACGAGATCATCGAGTGGAACGAGGACAATTTCGACATCGCCAAATATCCGTATGCGCAGTACTGCCTTGAAAACAGGCGCTGGGCGTTCCTGAGCGATTTTGTGCGTCTGGCGGTGGTCTGCGAGCACGGCGGCCTGTACTTTGATACGGACGTGGAGCTGATCAGGCGTCCTGACGAGCTTCTCCGGTACGATGCGTTCTATGGGTTTGAAAACGATCAGAACGTGAATACGGGCGAGGGATTCGGCGCGCAGTCCGGACATCCAACGGTCAGGGCGCTCATGCAGGAATACCTCGACTTGCCCAGACAGGCGGATGGCGCGTATGCGCTTGCCGCCTGTCCGGCGCTGAACACGCGCGCGCTGCTTCCGTTCGGGCTTGCGCTCAACGGAGAGCGGCAGAATATCGCCGGTGCGGAGATCCTGCCGGCGGATTATCTGAATCCCTACGATGATCCGACGGGAACGCTCAACAAGACGGAGAATACCATTTCGATTCACTGGTATTCCAAGAGCTGGATGAGCAAGGGGACGATCCTGCGCAGCAGGCTCACCAAGCCGCTGCACAGGATCTTTGGGAAAGACTGCTTTGCATGGATCAAGAGAAAATGAAGAGAATTCTGTTTTTTTCGCACGGAATGGAGCTGGGCGGTGCGGAACGGGCGCTGGTCGGTCTGTTGGAGCACATCGATTACACCAAGGTTCAGGTTGAGCTTTTCCTGATGCACCGCGAAGGAGAACTGCTTAGCGATGTGCCGAAGCAGGTAAAGCTCCTGCCGGAAATGCCGCAGTATGCCAGCCTGGCTGTGCCGCTGGGCGAAGTGATTCGCAAGCGGCAGCTGCGCGTTGCTGCCGGCAGGGCACTGGGCAAAGCGCTGGCCAGGCGGCGCGTCAGGCAGCTCGGCCTGCCGGAGGACAACGGCGTTGCGCTGGAGTACAGCCACAAGTATACGCTTGCGGCAATGCCGCCTGTTGGCGATGGTGAATACGATCTGGCGGTCAGCTTTCTCACGCCGCACTATTTCGTGGCGAACCGGGTGAAGGCGAAGAAGAAGGTTGCCTGGATTCATACGGACTATTCCAAGGTCGCGATTGATGTGGAATCGGAAGTGAAGATGTGGTCGGCTTATGATGCGATCATCTCGATTTCCGAGGAGGTATCGCGCACGTTCGTGCAGGCTTTTCCGACGATGAAGGACAAGCTGATCTGCATCGGAAATATGCTGCCTGCCGCAAGCGTGGAGAGACAGATTCATGCGCTGGATGTGTCGGAGGAGATGCCGGAAGACGGCGCCATCCGCCTTTTGTCCGTTGGCCGCTTCTGCACAGCCAAGAACTTCGACAACGTGCCGGACATCTGCCGCCGCCTTCGCGAGAGCGGCCTGAACGTCAGGTGGTACCTGATCGGATACGGCGGCGATGAACCGCTGATCCGCCAGCGGATTGCGGAGGCGGGCATGCAGGCGCATGTGGTGATCCTGGGGAAGAAGAGCAATCCGTACCCCTACATCAAGGCCTGCGATCTGTATGTGCAGCCCAGCCGCTACGAGGGCAAGTGCGTGACGGTCCGCGAGGCGCAGATGCTGGGCAGACCGGTGGTCATCACGAATTATGCGACGGCGCCCAGCCAGCTTGAGGATGGCGCGGACGGCGTTGTGGTGCCGATGGACAACAAGGGCTGCGCAGAGGGGATTGCTGCACTGCTGCGCGATCCGAAGAGGATGGCGAGTCTTATGCAGACATGCCGTGAGCGGGATTACTCGAATGCCGGGGAAGTGGAAAAGCTGTATCAGCTGATGGAATAAGCCAATGAAAATCAAAACGATCACCTGCCACGACGTGTACAATGTGGGCGCAAGCCTGCAGGCCTATGCCCTGGAGCAGTACCTGACGGAGCAGGGACACGATGTGGAGATCATCGATTACAAGCCGGACTATCTGAGCCGGCATTACAGCCTGTCCGTGGTCAGCAATCCGAGGTTTGACCGGCCTCTGGTGCGTCAGGCTTATCTGCTGGCGAAGCTTCCGGGACGCCTGAAGGCACGGTTTGGCGGAAGAAAGAGGAATTTCGACCTGTTCAAGCAGAGCATGCTGCACGTGACCGCAAAGCGGTATGACAGTGCGGCGGCGCTGCGGGCGGATCCGCCGGAGGCGGATGCGTATATCGCCGGAAGCGATCAGATCTGGAATCCGCTTTTTCCGAACGGAAAGGATGAAGCGTTCTTTCTTGCGTTTGTTCCGGACGGAAGAAAGCGGATTTCTTATGCGGCCAGCTTTGCGGTTGAGGCGCTGTCCGGGGAGAACCGAACGAGAATGAAGCCCTGGCTGGAAAAGCTCGACGCGGTTTCCGTGCGCGAGGCCAGCGGCGTTCGGCTGCTGGAGAGCATGGGGCTGCAGGGCGTGCAGGTGTGCGATCCGGTGTTTCTGCTGACGCGGGAACAATGGGCGGCGTTGGCTGTGCAGCAGTCCGGCGGCGTATTGGTCTATGATTTTGACAGCAGCGAGCAGGTGCAGAGAATGGCGGACGCCCTGTCGGAAAGCCTGAGTAAGCCGATTGTGTCGGTATTCCCGATGCCTCATGCGGCGCAGGTCTGCAGGGACATGGGGCCGCGCGAGTTCCTGGGGGCGGTCGCCTCTGCGGACGTCGTGCTGTCCAACTCCTTCCACGCGACGGCGTTTGCGCTGCTCTTTCACAAGGACTTCTTTGTCGTCGAGCGCAGGGAGAAGATCAATACCCGCATGCGGGATCTGCTGGCGAGCGTGGGGCTGCCGAATCGGATGATCCGCTCAGCGGAGGAGATCGCCGACGCGGAGCCGATCGACTGGGAGCAGGTTGATTACAGGCTTCTGCGAATCGTTGAACATTCCAGCGCGTTCCTGAGAAACAGCTTAAGCGAAGAAAACTGAGAAAGGAGCTGTCCGGCATGGCGAGAGTATCGGTCGTGATTCCGGTGTACAATGTGGAAGAATACCTGCGCCGCTGCGTGGACAGTGTATTGGCCCAGACCTTGTCCGATCTGGAGATCATTCTGGTGGACGATGGATCGCCGGATCACAGCCCGGCCATCTGCGACGAATATGCGCAGGCGGATGCGCGCGTTCGGGTGATTCACAAGACCAACGGCGGTCTTGCCTCCGCGCGGAACGCGGGCATGCGGATTGCACAGGGGGAGTATCTCTTCTTTCTGGACAGCGATGACTGGCTGGAACCGGATGGCCTGGCAAGACTCTGCGCGGTTGCGGGAGAATACCAGGTTGATTTCGTACGGTACCGCGCGATCCGCACAGGCTGGCCCGGGCTGGAGGAGCATGCGCCGTGCCGGGTGGAAGAGGTGCGCGAGCTGAGCGAAGGCCTCTACGATGAAGCGCGGATGATCCGAGAGGTGTATCCCCGCCTGCTGGCCACGAAGCAGCTGACCATGGGCGCGATCGTCGGTGCATGGGGTTCGCTGTATGATCGGGTTTTCCTGCGGGAGCATGAACTGTGGTTTGACGAGGACATTCGCTTTTCTGAAGACCTGATATTCAGCGCCAAGGTGGTTCGGGCCGCAAAGCGGTTTTACTTTGTGGATGCGCCGGGCGTGTATCACTATTTCTACAATCCCAAATCCATCTCCAAGTCCTTCAGGGCCGGCCGTTGGGACTCCTGCAAACAGATCATCGCGCTCTGTGAAGCGGCCTTTGCGCAGGATCCGGGCTATGATTTCGGCGATCAGCTGCTGTATCTGCGCTGGTTCTGCATCATGCTGGCCCTGGGAGAGAGAAGGCACTTGAGCAGCCTGCCTGAAAGAAAGCAGTATTGCAAAGCTGTATTGAGCGATGCGGTTGTCGACGCGACGCCGCTGGGGCTTGGCCGGGTGGACGTCTCGTGGAAGCAGAAGCTGATGATGGTGATGGTGAAGCTGAAATGCGCAGGGACGATTGCGAGAATCTGAGGTTGACTGAAATGCTGCAAAACATGAAAAGCGCGGCTCGAAAAGCCATAAGATTGTGCCGTCAGGCATCTTTCCGGATACGCTATCTCCTTGCTCATGAGAAAGTGGAGATTGATCCGGAGGAGGCGAGAGCATTTCTCTGCCGAACAGCGCCTGCGCCGGAATCTTCTGCGATCACCCATCATCCGGTTGGCCCGAAGAAATACGACTTGACCATTGTTGTTCCGGCGTACAATGCAGAAAAATGGATTGAGCAGTGTCTGGACTCGATTCTTTCACAGAAAACCCGTTACCAATATGTGGTTGAAGTGATCGACGACGGTTCGACGGATCGAACGGCGGAATTGGTCGATCGCTATCGTGAAAACGAGCATATCCATGTCACCCACCAGCAGAATCAGGGATACTCCGGCGCGCGAAACACGGCGCTGAAGCACTTAAGAAGCGACTATGTCATGTTTGTGGATGCAGATGATTACCTCTTGCCGGGCGCAATAGAGCTGCTGCTGGATAAGGGGGTTCAGGAGCATGCGGATATCGTTGAAGGAAATGGTTTTAAGTTTGATGAAACCGGTCGGCTTGCGCCGGTGAAGCCCTTGTCCTCGAAGCAGATCATGGGCGTTCCCTGGATGAAGGTCATTCGCAGCGGGCTGTTTGAGGACGTCGAGTTTCCCGACGGCTATTTGTATGAGGATACGATTATTGGCTCGCTGATCGTGCCCAGGGCGGAGAAAATCATGATCGTGCCGGACGAGGTATACGCATATCGAATCCATCCGGGCAGCATCACGCAGAAGCATACGGCGGACTTAAACCGGCTGCATTCCTATTGGATCATGGAGCTGATGCATCGGCACATGAAGGAGCTGGGCATTCCGATCGATGAAGAGAGATACTGCGCGACGATGAAGCACATTGTCTTTACATACAGAAGGACGATTCTTCTGCCGGAAGAAATCAAGCGCAGTCTCTTTGCGGCTACCTGCGGTTTTGTGGAGAAGACATATCCGGAATATATGAAGAGACAGGACCGATTCACGCTGCTGGCCCGCGCGCTGGCGACCAGAGATTACGGCAAGTACAAGATATACTGTGAAGCGGATATCGATTGATGGCGAGGTGCAGCTATGCCGATTCCCAGAAAGATTCATTATTGCTGGTTTGGCCATGGTGAAAAGCCTGAACTGGTAAGAAGATGCATCGAGAGTTGGAAAAAGTATTGTCCGGACTGCGAGATCATTGAGTGGAACGAATCCAACTTCGATGTGACAAAGAATACCTATATGTATCAGGCGTATCAGGCGAAGCGCTGGGGATTTGCAACGGATTACGCCAGACTGGATATTGTCTATACGCATGGCGGCGTGTATCTTGATACGGATGTCGAACTGATTCGAAACATCGATATGTTGTTTGCAGGAGATGGATTCTTAGGGTTTGAACACCAAGGCGGTTCAAATGCCGATGGATATCTGGTCAACACCGGTCAGGGGTTCGGAGCCCCGGCAGGCCATGAGGTGATTAAGCGCCTTAAGGACGCATATGAAAACGAGCAATTTTTAAATTCGGACGGCACACAGAATCTGCAGACATGTCCCTATTACAATACCGCTGTGCTCGTCAGCTGTGGGCTGCGCAGGGACAATCGTCTGCAAAAAATAGGCGGACTGACAGTCTATCCTTCGGAGGTTTTCTGTCCGCTTGACTGGAAAACAAGGAAGCTGGCCATTACAGAGAATACGTTTTCGATTCATCACTTTGACGCATCATGGGTTTCTGTAGGTGAAAAGAAAAAACGCCGTATGATGCGGCAGCTGGACTATATCATTCATATTCCAAACATACTGCTCAAGAAGGTATTGGGCGCTGCGGCTTACGATAGACTCAAGATCAAACTAAAGCAGAGGAGAAGTTGAGATGAACAAAGCGCCATTCTTTACGATTGGTATTCCTGTTTATAATGCGGAAAAGTACCTGCCGCTTTGTCTAAACAGTATTCTGAGCCAATCCTATCGTGATTTTGAATTGATCCTAGTGAATGACGGCTCGACAGACGGCAGTTTGGAAATCTGCCAGTCCTATCAGAAGAATGATCAACGAATCGTGGTCATCAGCCAGAAAAATGGGGGAGTCTCTTCGGCGTCCAATCGGATTCTTGAGGTCGCATCGGGGAGATACATCTACCTGATGGACAATGATGATGAGATGTATGAAGGAATTCTGCAAAAAGCACATGATTATCTGATTGAGGAAGAAGTGGATATCCTGCATGGCGGATACTATGTGTCAACACCCAATGAAGGTTTGAAGCTGCGCTTATTCCGGAATCGTGGCATTCAAAATGGATTTGACACGCTTCATGATTTTTTGCAATACGAAATGGATGTAGGCTTTGCGGCTACTATGTGGACAAAATTTGTTCGGGCAGATTTCTGGAAAGAATCAGGGGTGTTGTTCCAAAGCCAATACGATGGATGTCAGGACTTGGATGTATCCAGAAGACTCATGCGTCAGGCAAAGACGGTTCGTTATGTAGATGATATCATCCTGACGTGGTATCATCCGAGAGAAGGTTCGCTTTCAACAGAGTGGCCATTTCCAATGATGAGGAATTATTGGAGATTGACAACGGATATGCTTTGTGAAGCATTTTCTGAACTTGCTGATGCGGAGAAAGACAGATATGAGAAGAAGATCATACAAGTCTGCGGTAATCAGCTTTGGCGTTTGATGCATTATTCTAAAGAACAGCAGCGCGAAATTCAAGAAATCATTGCCCCGATACAAAAGAGCTTTAAGCGTGAATATGCCTCTGACCGAAGGACTGCTTTTCTTTTCTTCCTGGTCAGACACTTTGGATGCGAACATGCAGCAACTGTTTGCATAATAATAAGGAAACTGAAACACATGGCTTCCAGAAGGTAATAGGAGATGGACGTCTCAGTCATTATTGTCAATTATCACTGTGCGCAGATGACGATCGACTGCATCCGGTCGGTCTTTGAGAAGACGCAGACGGCGTCCTTTGAGGTGATTGTCGTGGACAATGCGTCCGGCGACGGCTCGGCGGAGCTTCTCAGGCAGACCTTCGGAGACTTGATCCAGGTCATCGAATCGGACGAGAATCTGGGATTCGGAAAAGCCAATAATCTGGGCGCTAGGCATGCGTCCGGCGAGTATTTGTTTTTGCTGAACCCGGATACGATCCTGGTCAATGATGCAATCGGGATTCTCAGGGATTATCTGCGGAAGCATCCGCAGACGGGCGTTGTCGGCGGCAATCTCTATGCGCCGGACATGACGCCCACGCCTTCGTACTGTCTGGCATTCGACGATCTGAAGCGCGAGCGGCGAAACGCGGGCTGGGTGCATCTGATCGGCTCGAAGGTCAGGACGAAGCTGGGCATCCGCGGGAAGATGAAGGAATTCAACTTCTCGAATCGGGAAAAGCAGGTCGCCTATATCTTCGGCGCGGACATGATGCTGCCCAAATGCCTGTTTGATGAGGTGGGCGGCTTTGATCCCGCGTTCTTCATGTATGCGGAAGAGCAAGAGCTGACCTGGCGGATCACACAGCGGGGATACCGGGTGATGAGCGTCCCACAGGCACAGATCATCCATCTTGAAGGCGCGACGACCAGCGAGACGCATGCGTTCAGCGAACGGCAGTTCCGCATGCGCATGAACGGAACGCTGACGTATTATCAGAAACGATTCGGCGATGCGGGCGCGGCGGAGTTCTTCCGGCTTCGCACGCGGCGATATGACCGCCTGATGAGGATCGCCGGGGCGCAGGGCAAGCTGACGGAGGATTTTGCTCCGAAGATGATGAAGCGCCTGCTGAAAGAGGAATATCAGGCATTTATAAAGAAATAAAGCAGGAGGCCAAGCATGGCGGAAGTACTCGGCGGCAAGGGCGTCAAACTGATCCCGTTTTATCTGCCGCAGTTTCATACGATCCCGGAGAATGACAGGTGGTGGGGAGAGGGCTTCACGGAGTGGACAAACGTGAAAAAGGCGGCGCCGCTCTTTGAGGGGCATGATCAGCCGCGCGTGCCGCTTCATCAGAACTACTACGATCTCATGGACGATGAGACCAAGGTCTGGCAGGCGCAGCTGGCGCGGTCGCACGGCGTCTTCGGCTTTTGCTACTATCACTACTGGTTCAAGGACGGAAAGAAGCTGCTGGAAAAGCCCGCTGAGCAGATGCTGGCCAACAAAGCGGTTGATCTGCCGTTCTGCTTCTGCTGGGCCAATGAAAACTGGAGCAAGAACTGGGACGGCGGCAATCGCGAGGTTATCATGCAGCAGGACTACGGCGATCAGAGGGATTGGGAGGCGCACTTTGCGTATCTGCTGCCGTTCTTCAGGGATGAGCGCTACATCACCGTAGGCGGAAAGCCGCTGTTTGTCATCTACAAGCCGGAACAGATCATCGACCTGAAGCAGATGACGGATTACTTCCGCAGACGCGCGCAGGAAGAGGGCTTCCCCGGGCTCTGCCTGGCGTTCCAGTTCCCGACGTACTACGCGGACATGTATTACCGCGACGATGTTTTCGATTACCGCATCGGGTTTGAACCGGTGTATTCCCGCAATGCGGGGCAGTGGACGCGGCCGGGCACGGCGCCGAAGGTGAAGCTGCTGCGCCGGGTGCTGGGAGAAAACGGCGTATCCGCGTACCGCAGGCTGCGCCGCAGGAAGATGGGCCGGCCCGGCGGGAAATCGCAGAGCCTGGCGATGTATTTTTACGACGAGGTCTGGGCGCAGATTCTGCAGAATCCGTGGGACGAAGATTTCCTGCCCGGCGCGTTCGTGGACTGGGACAATACGCCGCGCAACCGGCACGGTGTGATGCACGCAGGATTCACGCTGGAGAAGTTTGAGCAGTACATGAAGCAGCTTGTCAGGCGCGCCCAAGCGGAGAACAAGCCCATGCTGTTTATCAACGCATGGAACGAGTGGGGCGAGGGCGCGTTCCTGGAGCCGGACGAGAGGTACGGCACCGGGAAGCTGGAAGCGCTCAAGAGAATTGTTGCGCAGCAGACTGTATGGGAGAACGCAGAGAATGAGAAATAATCCAGAGATTAGCGTGATTGTTCCTGTCTATAAGGCTGAGAAATACTTGAGAAGATGTATTGACAGCATTCTGGCGCAGACCTTTTCGAAATTTGAAGTCATTCTGGTCGACGATGGAAGCCCGGATCAGTGCGGACAGATCTGTGATGAATATGCAAAGAATGATGATCGGATCATTTGCATGCATCAAAAGAACAGCGGAGTGGCGTCTGCCCGAAACTGCGGAATTCAGCAGGCAAAGGGAAAGTGGCTGTGTTTTGTAGACAGCGATGACGTCATTCATCCGCAGATGCTGGGAATACTATACCGCATTGGAGAGCAGGAACAGGCGGGAATGTGTATCTGCAGAACGGAAGTTGGTGTTGACATCCCGGAGCAATTCGGCGTGTATTCGGATGATGCCAAGTACGAAATGCGCGCGAATACTGAAAACGATATGATTCAGTACTATAGCTGTGACAGGTTTTGGTATTGGTGTGTTTGGGCAAAGCTGATCCGCCGGGAAATCGTATTGGAGAACCTGTTTCCTGTTGGCAGAATTTATGAAGATAATGCAGTTGTCTATAAGTGGCTTTATTCAGCAGAGCGAGTGGCTTATGTCGACCGAGCGTTTTACTTTTACTGCACTGAAGATACAAACAGCATCACAAGGAGTATGTTTACGATAAAGAAGACGGATTATCTTTGGGTGCTTGAACAACAAATAGAGTTCTATAGGGAACATGGTTTTGATCGGATGTTGCTGTTAATCGAAAGACTGCTTGTAAGGGCGGCTGCTGATCATATCATTCACATTCGAAAAGAGACCTCGGGTGAGAACAGAAAAGCAATTCATGAGATTCAGATGAAGATCATTCATCTGATCATGGACAGAAAGAGCATGCTATTTGAAAGAGGCTATGCAAGGTATTTTGCCTGGATTTTTGCACCACAGCTGATGGATGTGGGAAGTGGAATCAAGAAACTAATGTGTCAGAGGAAGAACAATGAGTAATATTGCTGTTGAAGAAAGACATCATATTCATATTTCCTCCAAGCACCGCTGGTTCGACCTGAACCTGAAGGAGGTTTGGAGATACCGCGACCTGATTGTCTTGTTCACCCGGCGATCCTTTGTGCTCACGTACAAGCAGACGATTCTGGGCCCGGTGTGGATTTTCCTGAATCCGCTCATCAGCAGTATCATCTATGCGTTCGTGTTCGGCGGCATCGCGGGCATTCAGACGGACGGCGTGCCGCAGCTGCTGTTTTACCTGTGCTCCAACGCCATCTGGATCTTTTTCTCCTCCTGCGTGACGAGCAACGCGCATACCTTCACCGCCAACGCGGGCGTGTTCGGCAAGGTGTATTTCCCGCGCCTGACGACGCCGATCTCCAATGTGCTGGCGGCTGTCATCCGGTTCGGCGTGCAGATGATCCTGGTGCTGGGCTTCATGCTGTATTACCTCGCGAAGGGTGCAGTCTCGCCCAACTGGTGGGCCTGGCTGCTGATCCCCGTGGTGCTGGTGCATTTGGGCGTGATGGGCCTGGGCTTCGGCATCATCATCTCGAGCATGACGACCAAGTACCGCGACCTGGCGATTCTGGTCAATTTTGGCGTGCAGCTGTGGATGTACGCGACGCCGATCGTCTACCCGCTTTCACAGCTGGGCGACGGCCTGATGAAGACGATCCTGCTGATCAACCCCGTCACCGCGCCGGTGGAGGTGTTCCGCTACGCCGTGCTCGGACGCGGCACGATCGTGCCGGCTTACCTTGCGCTTTCGTGGGCGATCACGGCGCTCGTTGCGCTCGCCGGCGTGATGCTCTTCAACCATGTGGAAAAGACGTTCATGGATACGGTCTAAGGAGGCGGATGGACATGCAGAATGACAACCGGGAAGTGGCCATTCGGCTCTCCGGCGTGAAGAAGATGTACAAGCTTGGCCAGATCGGCGGCGGCACGCTGCAGGGCGATCTGCAGAGCTGGTGGGCGCGCGTGCGCGGCAAGGAGGATCCGAACACCAAGATCGGCACCGATCAGCGGCTCGTCGGCCAGACGTTCATGGCGCTCAACGGCGTCGATCTGACGGTGTACAAGGGCGAGGCGCTGGGCATCATCGGCGGCAACGGCGCGGGCAAGAGCACGATGCTCAAGTTGCTCTCCCGCGTGACCGCGCCGACCGAGGGCGAGATCGACATCTACGGCCGCATTGCGTCCATGCTGGAGGTCGGCACGGGCTTCAACGGCGAAATGACCGGCCGCGAGAACGTCTATCTCAACGGCGCGATTCTGGGCATGACGAAGGCCGAGATCGACGCGAAGATGGAGCAGATCATCGAATTTTCCGAGGTGCGCGAGTTCATCGACACGCCGGTCAAGCGCTACTCCTCCGGTATGTACGTCAAGCTGGCCTTCTCCGTCGCCGCCCATCTGGACAGCGAAATCATGATCATGGACGAGGTGCTCGCCGTGGGCGACATGGCATTCCAGAAGAAGTGCCTGGACAAGATGCGCGACGCCGCCAAGCAGGAGGGCCGCACCGTTCTCTACGTCTCTCACAACATGAATACCATCCGCCAGCTGTGCGACCGGTGCGTCGTGCTCGATAAGGGCAGGGTGGTGTTTGAGGGAGATGTAGAGGAGGCGATTGGCGTTTATATGCATAATGAAATGAATTCAAATCAAGTTGATTTTGATTTGAGAGATGCAACAACAAGATCTACGCATGTTGATAATCTCCTGAAGATCGTGCGCGTGCGTTTGACTGGAAAAGACTGTTCACTATATGCGGAAGATGAGACGATCCAATTTGAATTGTGGATTGAAGCAAAGAAAGAGTATAGAGATCTGAAGCTTAGGCTGGAGTTGGCATGCAGAAATGGTACGCCAGTAGGTACCATGCCGATGGCGGAACTTGGAAGTATTGGTGCGAATGAAACCCGAGTATTTTCTGTCAGTTTTAATCCGAGCAATCTGACAGTAGGTAAATATGAAGTGAGCATGGTGATATTTGCAATTGATGAATTTAAGGTCAGTCATGATTTTGAGTTGCTGTTGCCGGCATTTCACTTTGAGATCATAGAAAACAGTGAAATATGTTGGAATCAACAGTCCTGGGGACATATCAGGTTTCCAGAAGCTGATGTACAAGCAAAGGAACTGGAGGAAACAAGATGGGAAGAATAAGAATCTTGTTTTTGCAAGAAAAACTGGCTTGTGGAGGAACAGAGCAAGCACTCTATGACTTGGCTTGTTTAATGGATAAAACGAAGTTTGATATTACCATTTTGCCCCTTATTGAAGGGGGAGAATGGGAAGAAAAATTCCGCGAAGCCGGTCTTCATGTTGATTCTGTATGGTCGTGCCAGAAAGAGACAAAAAACCCGTGGATCAAGTTAGACAATTGGAGAAAAAGGAAAAAGATTAAGCATTCGCTCAAGAATGACTATAAAGGGATTATTGAGACATGCTATGGAAACCAATTTGACATTATTGTTGCGTACAAAGTTTGGGGAAATCATGAATTCATTTTTGGGAATAACGCAAAAACGATCAAATACATTCATAGCGATTTGGAAACCAATGCATACGAGCGGCAAGATATCTTGCGCATGAAAGAATGCATAGACAAGTTTGATAGATTTATTTGTGTTTCTCATAGAGCAAAGACTTCATTTGAGAGCGTGACAGGCATTTCGAAGAATGCTGTTGTACATTTTAATCCTCTTAATGATGAAAACATAAGAGAATTGTCAAAGGCTGAAATAAGAACTGATGAGAATCTAAAGACAATATGTGCAGTTGGCCGTCTTTCTTTTGAAAAAGGATTTGATCGTCTCATTCGGATTCACAAAAAGCTCTGCGATGAAGGGTATAAACATAGGCTGATTATCGTTGGTGAGGGCCATATGAGGGAAATGCTTGAGACTACGATTCGCAGTATTCATTGTGAGGACAGTGTTACGCTTGCAGGATACTCGGCAAATCCGTATCCGTATATGAAGAACAGTGAATTCATTGTTTGCTCTTCTTATACCGAGGGGTTGCCGGTTATTGCAATGGAGGCTTTGTCTTTGGGTGTTCCCATCGTATCGGCGGTTCCATCTATTGGTGAGTTGTTTGGAGGAGAAACTTGTGGAATTATCACCGAAAACGATGATGCGGGTTTAGAAAATGGTATCCGTAAGATGCTGTCAGATCAAGTTTTCTTTGAAACAGCAAAGAGCGGAGCGGAAAAGAGAAGAGAATACTTTAATGGAAAACGAATGGTTCAGGAGATTGAACAAGAATTTATCGAATTGTTGAATACTGAGCATGTAGAATGAATATAACCTAAAGCGATTGCCGATAGCAATTCTGCGTGAGTAGAACTTTAATATGAACGAATGTGTATTGAATTCGGTTGTAGCTAAAAGGTGAATAGAGGATGCTGAGAATAAATGTCTAAGGTAAGGATCATTGTCCCCGTATACAATGTCGAGAAGTATGTCGCTCGTTGCTTGGACAGCATATTGGCACAGAATTTTATTGACTATGAGGTTCTTTTGATTGATGATGGAAGCGAAGACCAGAGCGGGAGCATCTGTGACGAGTATGCAAAGAGGGATGCCAGAATACAAGTCATTCATCAGAGCTATTTAGGCGTTGCATCGACCAGAAACATTGGATTAGATTGGGCATTGGCTGGCGATAGTGAATGGATCATGTTTGTTGACAGCGATGATTATATTCATCCATTGTTGCTGGAGACATTATACGCTGCTGTGCATGCGTATGGAGTGAAAATCGGCTGCTGCATGCATACGGTTACCGACGGCGAATGGGCTTGGAGCAAACAGATTGACATGTCTGCCAGATTGGTTCATCCTGAAGAGTACTATGTCAGCAATAGTACGAATGCAACCGTTGTATGGGGAAAGCTGTATCACAGAGAGTGTTTCAGAAAGATTCGTTTTCCAGCGGGAAAAATCCATGAGGATGAGTATGTGACATATCGTGTTCTGTTTGCGCAAGATCAAATTGCGCTTGTTGATATGCCGATGTATGCTTATTTCGCCAATCGACAGGGAATTACAAAGTCGAATTGGACTGAGAAACGATTGGATTGTTTACCCGCGTTGAATGAACAACTGCTCTATTTCAAAGAGAACGGTTTTGATTTGGCGTATGCCGATTTGCTGAAGCGATTCAGAGGCTGTATTTATCTCCAAAACAAGAGTGCGACAGCGCTTGCAGATGCAAAAAAAAGGAGAAAAGCGTTGTTCACTATCCGATATAATCTGAAGAAGCATTTGATATGGAATAGAAATGCGTATCCATTTATTGAAAGCAATCTATGGTACTATGAGTGGGCGTTTCCGATCGAAATGCGTATATACTGGTATATGAAAGCGGTTCTGAGGAGGATGGAATGAGAATCACTGTTATTGTTCCGGTATATAACGCCGAAGAATATCTCGGACATTGCATCGAGTGCATTCTTGCTCAAACGTATTCAGATTTTGAATTGATACTGATCGATGATGGTAGCATGGATACTTCTGGTGAGATTTGTGACAGCTATGCACAAAAGGATAAACGTATTCGCGTTGTTCACAAACAGAATGGAGGGGTTGCGGCTGCAAGGAATACTGGATTAGATATGGCCAAAGGCGAGTATGTTGCATTTTGTGACTGTGATGATTATTGGAATGCCCAATATTTGGAAAGAATGTGTATGGCAATCAGATTGGATGATTCTGAACTTGTTTCTGCTAACTATTATCGGGTTGATTCTGCAGGGCGAATTAAGTATATCAGTCGACGAACAGGAGAAACGATTGAGATTCATTCAAATGAAGAGCGATTTGATTATATTCTTAAGAATGTTGTGAAGTGTGCTTCTGGATGGACAGTGTGGGCAAGACTATTTCGAAATAATATCATTCAGGAAAGGAATATTCGGTTTTGCACATCATCGGCAAATTATGCGGAAGATTTGGGCTTCGTATTTGAATATTCACTATATATTCGAAAGGCAACGAGTATTTCAGATGCGTTGTATTATTATGTGACGCGAGAACACTCTATGATGGCAAGCAGTGAAGATACATTAAAGCTTGATCCAGTTAATGAATTATCTATATTTCTGTCACGGAGATATTTTAACGTGTTTACTGAAACCAATGCTCAATGTCAGTATGCGCTTTTGCATTTTTTAGTATTGTATCGTTCTGAGTACAGGAAAATCTTGAATACAGAACGTTATTGTGAGTTGGGAACAGAGATTGTAAAAGTCGCTGACAAGAGATGGTTTCGAAAGCAGATCAGATGGTTGTTTTTTTCTAAGAAACTGTTGATAACACAGTTTGGGAAAAGAGATGCTGAGAGAATACTACTATTCTCTTGGTATTGCCTTCATGGAAACTGGAATCGTTTTAAATATGAAAGTGCAATTGCATATAGGTTTTTAATTGAGAAAGAGAAATAATGAACTTGATGTCTATTGTCATTCCGGTTTACCGCGTTGAAGCGTATCTGCGCCGCTGCGTGGACAGCGCACTGGCGCAGACATTTTCGGACTTTGAAGTCATCCTGGTCGACGACGGCTCCCCGGACAACTGCGGCGCGATCTGCGACGAATACGCGGTGAAGGATTCTCGCGTGCATGTCATCCATCAGGAGAACGGCGGGCTGTCCGCTGCGCGCAACACGGGCATCGACGCGGCGAAGGGCGAGTACCTGTTCTTTATGGATTCGGATGACGTGATTCATCCGCAGACACTGGACGTCCTGTACGGGCTGCTGAAAGCCCATCAGGCGGACGTTGCCATTGGCGGCTTTATGCGGTTCAAAAACGAGGACGAGCTGGATCTTGAGCATATGCAGACGTTGCCTGAGGGCGAGTGCCTCTCAGGCGAGGCAACCATACATCGCATTTTTGAAGGCTGGGAGCAGGCACCCCGATATGTCTCCACCTGTGGAAAGCTGATTCGCAGGTCGTTGTTTGAGGACATCCGCTTTCCGACCGGCCGCCTGTTTGAGGATGAGTACACGACGTACCGACTCTATGACCGTGCGCAGCGCGTTGCCGTGACGGACTGCGTGCTGTATCACTATTTCTGCAATGACGCAGGCATTACCGGTACACTGTCCCTGCAAAAGCGCTTTGACGAGTACGACGCGCAGTGGGAGCGGCTGGAGTTTTTCAGGGAAAAGCACCTGGAGGCGCTCTATGATCGGGCGCTGCTGCATTTCCTCCATACGGCGCAGTGGGATCTGATCGCCTGCCGGGAAAAGAGAGAGCCGTTTGATCCGCAGCGGGGACAAAGGTTTGAACGCCAATACAGAGTAGTGTGCGGGAGAGCAAAGCAACGCAAGCTCATTTCGTTTTCGAAGAACTATGATTACTTTGTGCTGGCGAATCCGGAGAGGAAGCAGATGTATCGCATCCTGTATAAGCTGCTGAGGATTACCAGCATGTCATGAGATTGAAGCGTTGATGTGCAGAGAATAATCGGCTTCAAGAACAGACATGAGTGTATGAGCGTACCTATTCACACTTAATGAGATTTTACTGAGCTTTTGCTGCTTTGGGCAGAAAACTGGGTATAAAGGATAGATCACGATGAACCGTTTCGCTGTTATCATTCCATATTTTGGAGAATTCAAGCCGAGCGCGGCGCTGTTTTTGAACAGCTGCAATCGGAATCCGGAAATCGACTGGTATATCTTTACCGACTGCAAGGTGCCGGGGAACGTCGTGCTGGGTGAGAACATCCGATGGATCGAAACGACGCTCCAGGATGTGCATCGGCTGGCAGAAACAAAGCTGAACAGGCCGGTATGCCTTGACCGCGTATACAAGCTTTGCGACCTGAAGGCCTTCTATGGAATCGTATTTCAGGATGATCTGGCGGGATATGCGTATTGGGGATTCGGCGACGTCGATGTGGTTTACGGACGGATTGCACCGTATCTGGAACGCATCAATTATTCCGCCTATGACAAGATCAACTGGATGGGCCATCTGTGCTTTGTGCGCAATACGCCGCAGTGCACGCAGGCTGTTCTTCACAGCGTGCCGGGCACCATAGAAGCCGATGAGGTGCTGAAAAGAGAGGACAATGTCGGCTTTGATGAGCGCGACTACAACCTTAAGTGCAGGGCCTGCGGTATGAAGATCTATACCGGACAATGGGCGGCGGATATCGATATCTATTACTGGCGCATGCGCTGCGTGGATTTGAAAACGTTCCATCATCTGTTGAATACAAAGGATATTCGCTATGCACCGAAGAACTATGCCAGACAGCTGTTTGCGCTGATTGAAGGCAGGGTATATCGCGTGTATATCAAGAATCGTGCCGTTCGCTTCGAGGAATTTGCCTATATTCATTTCAGAAGAGAAGTACCCATCCAATTTGAGAATCTCAATGAAGACGCGTTCATTTTCTCTAGGGAGGGCTTTTTGCCATTGGCTGGCGGAAGAAAAGTGCTGGAAGATGCTCAAAACACGATGAACCTGATTGAACAATACAACAATCAGGAGAATGCGCTGCAGGAGCTGCACTGTTTCCTGCACTATTATTTGCGGCGTTTCAAAAAGAAAAAGGCGTGAAGAGAGCGCCCGACAGGAGGCAGGGATACATGATCGGGGTCTTCTGATCGCGGTACCGTCCTATCCCGGGAGGATTGTTTGGCATTTGCCATGGAGAGCGTACTGCGTCAGGCATATCCGGGCTGGAATTGATTTTCATCGATCGATGCGGATTGGGCGGATTGTCGTTTGCTGCCGGGAAGATTGGCTGGAAAGACTATACGCGTGTTCAGCACAGAGAAATTGGTTAGAAACAGAGTGAGATGCAATGAAAGTCCCCGTACTATATGAGAATAAGCGCGCCTGCTCCGCCTGCTCCGCGTGCCTTTCTGCCTGCCCCAAGCAGGCGATCCGCATGCAGCCGGACGAGCATGGCTTCCTGTACCCGCAGATCGATGAAGCGCTGTGCGTGTGCTGCGGGCTGTGCAAGCGCGTCTGCGCATATCAGCATGGGCCGAGACGGGCCTCCGAGAAGGAAACCTATGCGGCGGCGGCGCAGGATGCGGAACTGACGCAGTCGGCCTCGGGCGGGCTGTTTGCCAGCCTGGCGCAGGCGGTGCTGGCGCAGGGCGGCGTGGTGGTTGGCTGCGCGATGGAGCAGGAGGATGGTCAGCTGATCGCGCGGCATGCGGCGGTCACGGAGCTTCGGAATTTGCCGCGGCTCAAGGGCTCCAAATATGTGCAGAGCGAAACCGGCACGGTCTATCGCGATGTGAAGGCTCAGCTTCAGGCAGGCAGGACGGTGCTCTTCAGCGGCACGCCGTGTCAGGTGGCCGGGCTGCGCGGTTTCCTGCAGAAGGATTACGACAACCTCTTCGTGGTGGATATCGTCTGCCACGGCGTCCCCAGCCTGCGCTTTTTCAGGGATTATCTCAAGCATGCTGAGGAAGCATACGGCGGAAGGATCACCGACTTCCGTTTCCGCGACAAGAGCACGGGCTGGAAGCTGCATGGCCGCATGACCGTCGAGACGGCGGACGGACAGGCCAGGCCCGTATACTTTGAGCCGGAGGAGTCTTCCTACTATCAGATGTTCCTCAATTCCTACACCTACCGGGAGAACTGCTATACCTGTCCGTACGCGGGGGAGAACAGGCCGGGCGATGTGACGATCGGCGATTACTGGTGCATCGATCTGGTTCATCCGGAATACCTGATGCAGCAGGGCGGAAGGTTTGACGAGCAGCAGGGCGTCTCCTGCCTGATCGTCAACAATGCGCACGGCAGGGAGCTGCTTGCGCGCTTCGGGCAGGGCATCGCGCGGGAGCCTTCGACGTATGAGCAGGCGGCGAAGTACAACGCGCAGCTCACGCGGCCGTCTGCGATGAAGGAGGAGCGGGCGCAGGTGCTGGCGCTTTACCGTGACGGCGGCTATGCGCAGGTGGAAAAGTGGTATCAGAAGCGGCTGAGAAGGATTCGCTTTGTCCGCGGGCTTCGCGCTGCGGTGCCCCGCTGGGCAAAGGATGCGATCAAATCGCTGCTGAAGCGTGAAAAGTGAGGCGAAAAAGCCTGAAAAGAGTTCTGTGTATCCTGTCGGCGTTGGCGGCCCTGTTTGCCTTTGAGGTCTGGTATTCCAGCGACTATCTGGTGACGCGCCGCTATGATTTCGCCTCGCCCAAGCTCTCGCAGCCGGTCACGGCCGTCGTGCTTTCCGATCTGCACGACCATGCCTTTGGCGCGGAGAACCGGCGGCTGATTGAGGCGGTGGCAGGCGAGCAGCCGGACGCGATCCTCGTGCTGGGCGACATGCTGAACCGGGATACGGAGGATACGGCGCCCGTCGTCGAGCTGACGGCAGCGCTTCATCAGATTGCCCCGGTGTACTATGCGCTGGGCAATCACGAGAACGACTACATGCTCACGCGTGGCAGGGGGCTTCTTGAGGAGCTGGAGGCCGCCGGCGCGCAGGTGCTGGATCTGAGCTATGTGGATGCGGACATCGGCGGCCAGATCATTCGCATCGGCGGGATGTATGATTACGCCTTTGCGCAGGACGCGACAAACAGCACAAAGAAGGAAAACATGCCCACGCGGGTCTATGATTTCCTGACCGGCTTTCAGGACACGGAGCACTTTACGCTGATGCTGTCCCATCGCCCGGAGAGCTTTGTGCTCGGCGAGGCGTCTGTCACCTGGACGATTGATCTCACGGTGCACGGGCATGCCCATGGCGGGCAGGTGGTACTGCCGTTCGTCGGTGGCCTGTGGGCGGGCGATCAGGGTTTTTTCCCGACGTATGTGCACGGGATGTATGAGAAGGATCTGCTGCATATCCTGGTCACATCCGGGCTGGGAACGAATAAAACCGCAGTACCAAGGCTGAATAACCCGCCGGAGGTGGTTGTCCTCAACCTGCTGCCGGAAGAGATAGGAGAAACATGAAAGCAACAGAGCAATTGTTCCTGGACGCCCTGCGCGAAAGCCTGCGCGGCGGGCGCGTACAGTGGGAGAATCCGCTTGATGCGCAGGACTGGGCCGCGCTGTTTGCGCTGGCGCAGGCGCATCAGGTGCTGCCGATGATCTTTGAGGCGGTGTACGCCTGCCCGTCGGCGCAGAGCGCGGACGCGCAGCTGATGCAGATGGCCAAGCGGCAGACCGTGCAGCGCGTGATGATGCAGGCGATGAAGACCAGCGAATTCCTCGCGCTGATGAAGCACCTGCGCGATGCGGGCGTGACGCCGTGCGTGGTGAAGGGCGTCGTCTGCAGGAGCCTGTATCCGAACCCGGATCACCGGATCTCCGGCGATGAGGACGTGCTGATCCCGCCGGAGCAGTTTGCGCGCTGCCATGAGGCGATGCTTGCCTTCGGCATGCAGCCGGCTGATCCGCAGCAGGACATTCAGGCGGCGCACGAGGTTCCCTACGGCAAGCCGGGCAGCCCGCTGTACATCGAGCTGCACAAGCACCTGTTCCCGCCGGAAAACGACGCATACGGCGACTTCAACCGGTTCTTCGCGGATGCGCACGCGCATACCATCCAGATCGATGTGAACGGCGCGCCGCTGACGACGCTCAGCCCGACGGATCACTTCTTCTACCTGATCTGCCACGCGTTCAAGCATTTCCTGCACAGCGGCTTCGGCATCCGGCAGGTGTGCGACATCGTGCTCTTTGCAGGGCGCTACGGGCGGGAGATCGACTGGGCGGCCGTGCTGGAGAACTGCCGCGAAATCCGCGCGGATCAGTTTGCGGCGGCGCTGCTGAAGATCGGCCGGGCGCATCTGGGCTTTGACCCGGAGGCGGCGGGCGTTCCGCAGGCGTGGCAGGCCATCGAGGTGGACGAGGGCCCGATGCTTGACGACCTGCTCAGCAGCGGCGTATTCGGCGACGCCAGCATGAGCCGCAAGCACTCGAGCACCATGACGCTCAGCGCTGTGGCGGCGGACAGGCGGGGAAGGAAGGCGGGACGCCATCTGCTGCAGACGCTCTTTCCGAGCCGAAAGTCGCTGGAGGGGCGCTATCCCTTCCTGCGGACAAAGCCCTGGCTGCTGCCGCTGGCCTGGGCGCGCCGCATCGTGCGCTACGCCGGGGAGCGCCGTGGGGCCGGCGCGGAGAACAACGCCTCGGAGAGCCTGCGCATCGGCAGCGAGCGCGTGGAGCTGCTGCGGCGGTACGGGATTATCAAATAACTGGAAATTGTAAACAATCGTAAAACTTTTTAAAATTTGGCGTTGACATTCCCTGGAATTGGGTGTATACTTTGGATGATTCAAGTTACGCTTCAGAAGAAGCGCCGGGTTTGAGAGATTATCCTTGAAAGAGAGGAATGATGAATATGAAGGCTGTATATGAAATGCCGCGTGTGAGCATTGAGGAGTTTACGCCCAATGTTGCGGTTGCCAACTGCACACAGGGCACTTACACGTTTGACTGTTTGAAAGGACCACAGGCAGATCCTACATACTTGATCAGTTCAACAATAGGTGTGACGTGCTTGGTTGACTGTGGTTTTGCGGATTATAGTGGAACTACTAGCGGCATTGCAGGAGAAGGTACTGATGCCGTTCTTACTACCAGTACGAACTCTGTTCTCTTTGAGGGAAGTAGTCATTCGAAATTCAATTCGACGCTTACGTGGGAGGATAATGTTTATTCGGTTACTACAAGTAATCAGGGAGGACACGGACACGGAGGCGGACAACAGACAACTAACTATAGCATGGTGTCGGCTGATTTAAGTAGAAATTTTTTGGGCTGGTTGTACATTGGCCGTGGCGGCGATACTTCGGTTACGACTAGTTTCGAAAGTGGTACTTTCAAAAATGGTAGTTCCTTTACCGAAATTCTGAAATTGGTTTCTAGCGCTACACATTTGTTGCTTGCGCCTGTCTATGGAGCGCAGGCATCCGACGTTCATAATAGTTGAGTTGGCAGATATAGGGATACAAAGGGAGTCGCTTGCGATTCCCTTTTTTTGAATCAAGGAGTACATATGGATTCACTGGACGCCTTTGCGGGAACATACAACGATCATCTGGTGCAGCTGGCGCGGAAGGAGAAGCTGCCGATTTCCGGCACCTTCGAGCTGTTGTCCATCTGCAACATGCGCTGCAAAATGTGCTATATCCAGCACACACCCAGAAAAGAAGAGCTGCAGCCTGTGGAATTCTGGGTCGATCTCTATCAGCAGGCCATCGCAGAGGGCATGCTCTTTTCGCTGCTCACGGGCGGCGAGCCGCTGCTGTATCCGTGGTTTGGCGAGCTGTACGACCGGCTGAGCAGCCTGCCGGTGCACATTTGCCTGAACACCAACGGCACGCTGATGGACCGGGAGACCGTGGCATGGCTGGCCAAAAAACCGCCCCGGCGGGTTAATGTCTCGCTCTACGGCGCGTCGGATGAGACGTATGCACGGCTGTGCGGCAATCCCAATGGCTTTACGCAGGTGATGCATGCGTTTGAGCTTTTGAGGGAGTATGGAATCCAGTTCCGCGTGCACAGCCCGATGGTGCCGGAAAACGCCAGCGACACGCAGGGAATCGTCGATGTCTGCAACCGGCTTCAGGCGCCGCTGTCAAGAACCTACTACATGTTCCCGGCGTATCGCAAGGACGCGGAAACCGCAACGACGGAGGGGCGCTTCACCGCGGCGGAGATGGCGGCTGTTGCCATGCAGTGCAAGCGCGATCAGCTGAAGAGCGACGAAAGGGCCTATCGCCAGTACGTTTATCTGCATTCTCAGGCGCTGCTCCACCCGGAAATCTATACGGCCTATGGCAGAAATGACGTGGTCTGCAACGGCGGGCGCTGCACCTTCTGGGTGGACTGGCGCGGCCATGTCAGCGGCTGCGGCGTGCACAACCAGTCCTCGCTTGATCTTCACAGCGTGCCGCTCAAGGAGGCATGGCAGCAGATCGTGAAGGACACGGATGCTATTCGCATGTCGGAGAAATGCAAAACCTGCAGATACCGCTGCATCTGCCCGGTTTGTCCGGCCGCCAGCTTTTGCGAGACGGGGAGCATTCAGGGCACGCCGACATACCTGTGCGAGTTCTGCGAGGCGTTTGGCAAGCTGCTGATGGAGGAAAGGAAGAACGTGTTTGGAGAGCTGTGAAACGATCTGTTATCGCATCGGTGACCTCGTTGTGAAAATGGTCAGCGATCTGCCCTATCCGATTCCGGATCAGAACGCAGCGGATTTCCGCATCGGCGAAACGACTGCGGACTATACGTTCCGATTCAAGAAGGTGAACAGTCTTCCGGATTTTACCGGCCCGGTTCGAATCATCGACACATTTCTCTTTGGCTATGAGATGGTGAACGGGGAAGGAAAATACGTTCGCGGGTTTCATTGGAAGGATCAGCTGTATGACGCTGCGCTTTTGCCAGATGACAAGGGCGGTACCATCGCGTATGTCAGTGCGGAGGTGATGGCAGAGCGCTGCCAGAATGGCTTTAACTTCATGAACTATATCGGTCTGGAAAGCCTGCTGCTGCAAAATGGCGCACTTGTTCTCCACAGCGCCCACGTGGGCGTGGGCGGCCAGGCGCTCCTCTTCTCCGCGCCCAGCGGCACGGGCAAGAGCACACAGGCCGACCTGTGGGAAAAATACGCGGGCGGGGAGATCATCAACGGCGACCGCACGCTGCTGCGCAAAAAGGACGGCGTCTGGCACGCCTATGGCTGCCCGATGTGCGGCACCAGCGGCATCCACAAGCAGGGAAACGAGCCCATCCACGCCATCGTGATGCTCAGCCAGGGAACGGAGAACACCGTACGGCGGCTGTCGGCGGGCGAGGCGTTCCAGCGCATCTATCCGGAGATCACCGTGCCGCGCTGGAACCGCGAGCTGGTGCTGCGCGCCATGGAGCTGCTCGACGACGTGATGGCCCAGGTGCCGATCTATGCGCTGTCCTGTACCCCGGACGAGCGCGCTGTGCGCGCGCTGCGCGAGGCGATCGGGCTGTAAAAAGTTTGCGCCGCCGGTTGCGCCGGATCGGAATTGGTGATATCATGATAGCGGAAGGCAGCGAAGGCAAGCGGCTTAAAAAAGGAGTAGACGATGAAAACCCATCCGGATTTTATTCTCAGGCAGATCGCGGGCGAGAACATCCTCGTGCCCTGCGGCGAGGCGGCCAAGCGCCTCAACGGCCTGATCAACCTGAACAGCACGGCGGCGTTCATCTGGCAGAACCTGAACGACGCGAAGGACCTGGACGAGCTGACGGCGCGCGTCATGGAGAATTTTGAGATTGACGAGGAGACGGCCAGGCGCGACGTGAACGGGCTGACGGCCGAGCTGATCCTGATGGGCATGGTGCTCACCGAGGAGGGCGAGAAGCTGCCGCCGCATCCGATGATCAAGCAGGAACAGCAGGACGAATAAGCAGCAAGGGCTTTCGGCGCGCGGGAAGAGGATTCCTGCGCGCTTTTTTCGTTGGGTCAGGCGCTTGGGCGACGGGCGCACGCTTGACGAACGCATGGGAATGGCGTATCATAAAAGACAATGGATCGATGCACATGAGGGTGCCCGGGCGGCGCACAGACGGAAAGGGGCTGCATGCATGGCAGAAAACCGCGATCAGAGCCGGGAGGTCAAGATCGCCTTTGAATCGCTGAAGATTCTGATCAACAAGTGGTACGACGGCTCCATCGAGGAGACCATCGGCGACTGGAAGTGGATCTTTTCATACAGCAAAAAGTACAAGTGGGCCATCGTGTACTCGACGGTCATGGGCCTGATCAGCACGACGCTCGGCGTCGTGAGCAGCCTGATGAGCAAGTACCTGCTGGACGTGATCACCGGCTACCAGACGGACAAGCTGTGGCTGCTGGTGACCGTGGCGGTGACGTCCACGATCTTCAACCTGACGATCGGCAACTGGCTCGGGCGCTTCAACCTGAAGCTGAGCATCGATATCGGCAACGACATTCAGGCGGATATCTTTGACAAGATCATCGACGCGGACTGGTACGCCATGAGCAAGTACCCCAACGGCGACCTGCTCAACCGCTTCTCCAGCGATGTGGGCACGATTTCCAGCAATGCGATCGGCTGGTTCCCGTCCATCATCATCCTCGTGTACAATTTCGTCGTCACGTTCTTCGTCATCATGCGCTATGACAAGATGATGGCGGTGCTGGCCTTTGTCGGCGCGCCGGTGGGCTTTGCGATGTCGGCGATCCTGATGAAGTACCGCCGCCGCTATGCCAAGCGCTCCAAGGAAATGAGCAGCCAGGTGACGAGCTTCCAGGTGGAGACGTTCTACAACTTCGATACGATCAAGTCCTTCGGCATCGCGCCGCACTACAGCAGGAAGCTGCGCGAGTGGCAGCAGAAGGTGAAGGACTTCCAGCTGGAGTACAACATGTTCTCCATCAAGACGGGCATCGTCAGCTCGATCTTCGGCTTTATCCTCCAGGGCGGCGTCTTCGGCTACTGCCTGTACCGTCTGTGGACGCGGGAAATCACCTACGGCACGATGACGCTCTTCATGCAGCAGCGCAGCAAGCTGGCCAGCGCGTTTTCCAGCCTGGTCGGCATCATCCCCGCGTTCCTCAATACGTCGATCTCCGCGCACCGCATCCGTGAGCTGGTGGACCTGCCGCGCGAAGCACATGTGGCGCGCAGCAGCGAGCTGGACGCGTACATCGAGGACGGCTTCACCATCGAGATGCGCGGCATGAGCTTTGGCTATGTGCGCGGCAAGCGCGTGATCAGGGATTCGCAGATGATCGCGCGGCCGGGCGAGATCGTCGCGCTGATCGGCCCGTCCGGCGAGGGCAAGACGACGCTGATCCGCCTGATCCTCGGCCTGGTTCAGCCCAAGGGCGGCGAGGCGGTCATCCGCGGGAGCAGCGGCCTGGAGCTGCCGCTCAATGCCGACACGCGCCACCTGTTCTCCTATGTGCCGCAGGGCAACACGATCCTCTCGGGCACGATTGCGGAGAACCTGCGCATGGTGAAGGACGATGCGACGGATGAAGAGATCGTCGAGGCGCTGAAGATCGCCTGCGCGTGGGACTTTGTCAGCAAGATGCCGGAGACGATCAACTACAAGATCGGCGAGCGCGGCCGCGGCCTCTCCGAGGGCCAGGCGCAGCGCATTGCGATTGCGCGCGCCGTGCTGCGCGACGCGCCGGTGCTGCTGCTGGACGAAGCGACCTCCGCGCTGGACGTGACGACCGAGCGGCAGGTGCTGCGCAACATCATCCGGCAGCGCCCGAACAAGACCTGCATCGTCACCACGCACAGGCCGAGCGTGCTGAACATGTGCCAGCGCGTCTACCGCGTGATGGACAAGCAGATCACCGAGCTGTCCGAGGAAGAGTCCAGCAAAATGGCGATGGATTTCTGATGCTGTTTTCCCCAAAGACACTTTCTTATGCGCGAAGCGAAGAAGGGGTTTGGGGATGAAATCCCCAAGCGGGGTTTGGGGCCTGCAGCCCCAACGTACCCCAGAATCAGGAGGTCAGTATGATTCACGAACGGGTTCTTGTGCCGTCCTCGCGCGGCACGCAGGTTTGCATGGATGTGTACGTTCCGCGCGTTTCGCGGGAGATTGATCCCGAGATCAGGCGGCCGGCCATCGTCATCTGTCCGGGCGGCGGCTATGCGTTCTGCAGCGAGCGCGAGTCCGAGCCGGTGGCGCTGCGCTTTCTGACGGAGGGCTTCAATGTGTTTGTCCTGTGGTACCGCGTGGGCGCGCGGCCGGAGGACGAGATTCGCGGGCAGGACGCATCCGCCTGGTATGAGCGGTCGCCGGAGAACACCTTCCCGCTGCCGCAGCATGACGCGGCGGCGGCTGTCGCCTATGTGCGCCGCCACGCAGCGCAGTGGCATACCGACCCGAACAGGATCGCGGTCATGGGCTTCTCGGCCGGCGGTCATCTGGCGGCGAGCCTGAGCGGCCTGTGGCAGCGTGCCGAGCTGTGGCAGGAGCTGGGGCTTGCGCCCGAGGACGTGCGGCCCAACGCCGCCGTGCTGTGCTATCCGGTCATCTGCGCGGATGAGGACGCGCATCGCGGCTCGTTCGAGCATCTCTCCGGCACGGAGGATGTCGCGAAGCATCAGCAGTACAGCGTGCTGAACTGGGTGAGCGCCCATTACCCGCCGACATTCCTGTGGCACACGTTCACCGATGATGCCGTGCCGGTCAAAAACAGCCTGCGCATGGCGCTTGCGCTGGCGGATGCGGGCGTGCGCACAGAGGTGCACATCTACCCGGAGGGCCGCCACGGGCTGAGCCTGTGCAATACGCAGACCTGCGCCGCGTGGGATGAAACGCTGCAGCGGCCGGAATGTGCCGAGTGGCCGCGTCTGGCTGCGCGCTTTTTGAAAGAACTGTAAGCCTGCTGCTCCGGAAGCTGCTTCCGGGGCTTTTGCTGTTTCTGCAGACCGCTGCCTGTCAGGGAAAGCAAGGTCTGCTCTCTGCCGCCTGTCAATGGCAGAAAATGACAAAAATGAAGCAATCAATTTCAATTGTTTCAATTTGTCGTGAATCGCCGGTTGAATTGGATAAAAAGTGAAAGAAAAACAGGAAATCTCCCGGAAAATGTCTTGACAAGGAGCAGCCGCTTTGATATGATTCATGGGTCAGAGCAAGGGGGCTGTGCCATGTAGGGCGCACCATGCTCTTTTTTGTGTTGTTTCGACCGGGCAGAAGGAGGAACAAGGACGGCATGAAAAAGTACATCTTTGTGACAGGCGGCGTCGTCTCGGGACTGGGCAAGGGCATAACGGCGGCTTCTCTGGGCAGACTGCTCAAGGCGCGCGGCCTCAAGGTTGCGGCGCAGAAGCTGGACCCGTATATCAATGTGGACCCGGGCACGATGAGCCCATATCAGCATGGCGAGGTCTACGTGACCGAGGACGGTGCGGAGACGGATCTGGATCTGGGCCATTATGAGCGTTTCATCGACGAGGACCTCAACAAGTTCTCCAACCTCACCACCGGCAAGGTCTATGCCAACGTCATCTCCCGCGAGCGCCAGGGCGGCTACCTGGGCAGCACGGTGCAGACGATTCCGCATATCACCGACGAGATCAAGCGCTTCATCTACAGCGTGGGCGACAAGACGGACGCGGACGTGGTGATCACCGAGATCGGCGGCACCATCGGCGACATCGAGAGCCAGCCCTTCCTGGAGGCGATCCGCCAGGTGGGCCATGAGGTTGGCCGTGGGAATGCGCTGTACATCCATGTGACGCTCGTGCCGTATCTCAAGGCCTCCGGCGAGCACAAGTCCAAGCCCACCCAGCACTCCGTCAAGGAGCTGCAGGGCATGGGCATCGCGCCGGACGTGATCGTGCTGCGCGTGGACGAGAAGATTACGGATGAGAGCATTTTCCGCAAGATCGCGGGCTTCTGCAATGTGAAGCCGGACTGCGTCATCGAGAACCTGACGCTGCCGGTGCTCTACGAGGCGCCGCTGATGCTGGAAAAGGCGAACCTGTCGGGCATCGTCTGCCGCGAGCTGCATATCGATGCGCCGCAGCCGGATCTGTCCGAGTGGGAGGCGCTGGTGGGCAGAATCCGCCATCAGAGCTGCGAGGTGAAGATCGGCCTGGTGGGCAAGTATGTCCAGCTGCACGACGCGTATCTCTCCGTCGCGGAGGCGCTGCGCCATGCCGGCTATGCGCTGGATGCGAAGGTCTGCATTGAGTGGATCGATTCTGAGCTGATTACGCCGCAGACCTGCGAGGAGCTGCTCTCGCCCATGGACGGCATCATCGTGCCGGGCGGCTTCGGCGACCGCGGCGTAGAGGGCATGATCCTCGCGGCGCAGTATGCCAGGGAGCATCATGTGCCGTACTTCGGCATCTGTTTGGGCATGCAGATCGCGGTGATCGAGTTTGCGCGTCACGCGGCGGGCCTTAGCAAGGCCAACTCCCGCGAGTTTGACGAGTGCGCGCCGCACAAGGTGATCGACTTCATGCCGGGCCAGAGTGAGGAGATCGACAAGGGCGGCACGCTGCGCCTGGGCAGCTATCCCTGCGAGATCGCGGCGGGCAGCACCATGGCGCGCTGCTACGGCGCGCAGCAGATCGCCGAGCGCCACCGCCACCGCTATGAGTTCAACAACGAGTACCGCGAGGCGCTTCAGGCGGCGGGGCTGACGCTCAGCGGCCTTTCCCCGAACGGCCGGCTTGTGGAGGCTGTGGAGCTGTCGGACGAGGCGTTCTTCGTCGGTGTTCAGTACCATCCGGAGTTCAGAAGCAGGCCGAACAAGCCGCATCCGCTCTTCGTCGGCTTTGTCGGCGCGGCGGCGAAGCGCGTCTGACGGGGGAAAACGCCGTATGCACAAGGATATCACGGGACTTCATGAGGAGTGCGGCGTGCTGGGCGTCTATGCGCCCGGCAGAATGGACGTCGCGCAGCTTGTGTACTTTGGGCTGTACGCCCTGCAGCACCGCGGCCAGGAGAGCTGCGGCATCGCCGTATCGGATGACGGCGTGTTCCGCCAGCACCGGGGCGACGGTCTGGTCGGCGAGGTCTTTTCGCAGGACGAGCTTGCCCGGCTGGGAGAGGGCAACATGGCTGTGGGCCATGTGCGCTATTCCACAACCGGCGGCAAGAATCCCAACAACATCCAGCCGGTCGTCGTCTGCCATGTGAAGGGCAACATGGCGCTGTGCCACAACGGCAACCTGGTCAACGCGAACGCGCTGCGCCGCGAGCACGAGCTGAATGGCGCGATCTTCCACGGCACGACGGATACGGAGTCGATCGTCTACACCATCGTCGCTGAGCGGCTGCACACCGGCTCCACAGAGGAGGCTGTCGCCTGCGCGATGCCGCGTCTGGCCGGCGCGTATTCCTGCGTGCTGATGACGG
>JBJEUI010000146.1:0-2115 GCA_051883755.1 Candidatus Ventricola sp. | reverse complement strand
TCATCGGCGGCAACGGCGCGGGCAAATCCACGCTGATGAAGATCATCATGGGCATCTACAGCTGTGATGACGGCGAAATTTTGCTGGACGGCAAGACAGCCAGGCTGGGCAAGCCCGCGGCATCGCTGGCCGCCGGCATCTATCTGGTGCCGCAGGAGCCGCTTCTTTTCCCCAATATGACGGTGCTTGAAAACATCCTCATGGGCTTTGGTGAGAATGAAGGCGAGCTGAAAAAGCGTCTGAGCCGGCACATGGAGGAGCTGGGGTTTGACCTCAACCTCCAGCGCAAGGCCAACACGCTCTCCATCGCGGAGCAGCAGCTCGTCGAGCTGCTGCGCGGCATGATGCGCAATGCGCAGGTGCTCATTCTGGACGAGCCGACCAGCGCGCTGACCTTCGGCGAGGTGCAGGCCCTGTTCAAGGTCGTTCAGGACCTCAAGCGCAAGGGCATCGCCATCATCTACATCACCCACCGCCTCACCGAGGTCTTTGAGATCGCGACCAGCGTAGCCATCATGCGCGACGGCCTGATCACGCTGGAGGGCCCGGTGGAGAACTTCACCAAGGAAATGCTGATTCAGGGCCTGCTGCCCGGCGGCGCCGAGGTGCAGCAGCAGCGCGGCAAGGCCTATGAGCCGGTCCGCTACGACGCGCTCGAGCCGGTGCTCAAGGTGCGGGGGCTCAGCGGCTACGGCTTCAGCGACATCACCTTTGACCTCTATCCGGGTGAGATTCTGGGCATCGCCGGCGTCGTCGGCGCGGGCCGCACGGAGCTCATCAGCACCATCTTTGGCCGCGACAAGACCCTGGGCGGCACCGTGACGCTGGACGGAAAGGACATCACCGGCCTGCCCACCAGCCGGATCCTGAAGGCGGGCATCAACTTCGTGCCCGAAGACCGTCACTATCACGGCCTGTTCAAGATCCGCTCGATCTCCTCCAACACCACGTCGGCGCTGCTGGGCACCCGGGAAATCGGCCGGGTGAACATGAACCGCCGCCGCCAAAACGAGATCGCCGGCAAATACGTCGATGACTTCAGAACCAAGATCGTCTCCCTGGACGACCTGATCGGCAGCCTGTCGGGCGGCAACCAGCAGAAGGTCGTCATCGCCCGCGCGCTGTCCACAAACCCGAAGGTGGTCATCCTCGACGAGCCGACCCGCGGCATCGACGCGGCGGCCCGCGGCGATGTGTACAGCATCATCCGCCGGCTCAAGGACGCCGGCGTGGCCGTTCTGATGGTCTCCTCGGACATCGAGGAGGTCGTGGAGCTGGCCGACCGCGCCATCACCGTGTTCAAGGGCCGGATCAACGGCGAGTTCAGCCATGAAGAAATCACGCAGGACGTGCTCACCAGCGCCTCCTTCGGCATCGTGCATGAAAGGACGGTGTGATCATGAGCAAAGTCAAGGGCCTGTTCAAGGCGCGCTGGATGTCCAGCCTGATCTTCCTGATCCTGCTGTTCCTCATCACCGGCATCGCCGATCCCGCCTTCCTCAATTACTCCAGCATCATCAGCTGCTTCAACACCGCGACGATGTACACGCTGCTGGCGGTGGGCATCGCGTTCGTCATCATGACGGGCGAGATCGACGTCTCCATCGGCTCCACCCTCGGCCTCACCGCCGCCATGACGGGCCTGATCGCCCAGCAGGGCGGCAGCGTCGTCACCATGCTGCTGGTGTGCGTCGCGGTCGGCGCCCTCATCGGCCTGGTCAACGGCATCGGCGTCTCCTATTTCGGCGTGCCCTCGCTGATCTTCACGCTGGGCACCAACAGCGTGGTCCGCGGCCTGATCTATATCCTGACCGACGGACGCACGGTGGAAAACTTCGGCGGCGTCATCGCCAGCTACGGCAACAAGACGCTGTTTGCGGGCATCACGGTGTACTACGCCATCGCCGTCGCGCTGGTGGCCGTCTCCCATCTGGCGCTGACCAAGACCCGCAAGGGCAAGTACTTCATCGCCGTGGGCGACAACGCCGGCGGTGCCAACCTCGTGGGCATCTCCGTGCTGGGCACGAAGATCCTGGCCTATGTGCTGTGCGGCCTGTTCGCCGGCCTGGGCGGCTTCGTCTTCGCCTCCAAGTACGGCCAGGTCATGACCGTGGC
>JBJEUI010000145.1:0-2122 GCA_051883755.1 Candidatus Ventricola sp. | reverse complement strand
CGGCGTCATAGTCGTAGTTTTTGGCGATGCCGGGGTTGTTGTAGCTCTCCTGATCATACAGCGGCAGGATCGCGGATTCACGGTACTGCTCAAACGGATCCACAGCGTACGTCAGCGCCGCGCAGGCCGCAAGGCCCAGCACAAGCGCCGCCAGCACGGCAAGCGTCCAGCGCTTTTTCTGCATCCGCATCCTCCTCTCCGCATCCCGCAAGGGATGATGATCATTCAGTTTACGGCACTTTTCAGGAATTGTCAATTCCCGCCGCACAGGGTATAATAAACGCATCACGATTCAGGAAAGGGGCTGCTTTCATGGCCAATCCCAACATTCCCACCCCGCACATCACGGCGAAGGAGGGCGACTTCGCCCGCACGGTGCTCATGCCCGGCGATCCGCTGCGCGCCAAATTCATCGCCGAGACGTACTTTGAAAATCCCGTTCTGGTGAACAACACCCGCGGCGTGCAGGGCTACACCGGCACCTACAAGGGCAAGCGCGTCTCCGTCATGGCCTCCGGCATGGGCATGCCGTCCATCGGCATCTACTCCTACGAGCTGTTCAACTTCTACGGCGTGGAGAACATCATCCGCGTGGGCACCGCCGGCGGCATCGGCGACAACGTGAAGCTGCGCGACGTGGTGATGGGCATGAGCGCCTACACCAACTCGAGCTTCGGCCGCCAGTTCTTTGACGGCAACGTGGCCCCCTGCTGCTCCTTTAAGCTCCTGGACGCGGCCGTCGCAGCCGCGCGCAGGATGGGCATCGAGCCCAATGTCGGCGCACTGTATTCCTCCGACATCTTCTATGACGAGGCCGGCGGCGCGGGTAAGCTCAAGAAGCTGGGCGTGCTGGCGGTGGAGATGGAATCCGCCGCGCTGTACCTCAACGCCGCGCGCGCGGGCAAGAACGCGCTGGCCATCTGCACCATCTCCGATCACCTCTTCACCGGCGAGGCCCTGCCCGCCGAGGAGCGCCAGGTCGGCTTCACGCAGATGATGGAAATCGCGCTGGAGATCGCATAACGTCATGAGCATGGAAAGAGCAAGGGCCCACCTGGCCAGGCATGGGCTGGACGACCGGATCAGGGAGCTGACGGTGTCCAGCGCGACGGTCGCCCTGGCGGCAGAGGCGCTGGGCTGTGAGCCGGCGCGCATCGCCAAGACGCTGTCCTTTGAAAACGGCGAGGGCGCCATTCTGATCCTCGCGGCGGGCAACGCGCGCATCGACAACGCGAAGTTCAAGCATCGCTTCGGCATGAAGGCGCGCATGCTGAGCGCAGACCGCGTGGAGCCGCTCATCGGCCACGGCGTGGGCGGCGTGTGCCCGTTCGGCGTGAACGAAGGCATCCCGGTCTATCTGGACGAGTCCCTCAGGCGCTTTGACGTCGTCTATCCCGCCGCCGGCACGGCCGCCAGCGCGGTGTATCTGACGCTTCCTGAGCTGGAGCGCGCCAGCGAAGCGGACGGCTGGGTGGACGTCACGAAATAAGCACAAATTCCCACAGCAAAGGAGAACAACATGCTGGATCGACTTTTCATTTCCTCGGACATCGAGGGCACCTGCGGCATCTGCCACTGGGACGAGACTGAGCTGGGCAAGGCGGACTACGAGCCCTTCCGCCGCCAGATGACCGCCGAGGTCAGAGCGGCCTGCGAGGGCGCGATTGCCGGCGGCTGCGACGGCATCCTGATCAAGGACGCGCACGACAGCGCCCGCAACCTGCTCCCCGCCGAGCTGCCGGAGCGCGTGGAGATCTTCCGCGGCTGGGGCAGCGACATCCATTCCATGATGTCCGGCATCGACGCCAGCTTTGCCGGCGCGATCTTCACCGGCTACCACTCCGCCGCGGGCATGGACACCAGCCCGCTGGCCCACACGATGAACACGCAGAACTGCTCCATCACCATCAACGGCATTCAGGCCAGCGAGCTGGTCATCAACGCGTTCGTCTGCGCGATGGTGGACGTACCGCTGCTGATGGTCGCGGGCGATGTGGGCGTGTGCGAGCAGGCCAAGCGCCTGAACCCGAACATCTATACCGTGCCGGTGCAGCGCGGCTGCGGCAACGGCACCATCTCCATCCATCCCGCCGAGGCCGTGCGCCGCTATCGCGAGACGGCG
>JBJEUI010000144.1:0-2126 GCA_051883755.1 Candidatus Ventricola sp. | reverse complement strand
GGGTGCCCCAGTCGCCCAGGTGGTTGATGCCCACGGTGGTGTAGCCGTTGAAATCATAGATGCGCCTCAGGCTGTGGCCGATCATCGTCGTGGACAGATGGCCGATGTGAAAGCGCTTGGCGATGTTGATGGAGGAATAGTCCAGGCATACCGTCTTGCCCGCGCCCACCTGGGAGGAGCCCCAGCGGCCCGGGTTGGCCAGCACGGCCTTGACGATGCCCTCGGCCATGCAGCTGCGGCTGACGAAAATATTCATGTAGCCGCCCACGACCTCGACGTGGTCGATCGCCTCGCAGGCAGTCTGCTCCGCCAGCGCGGCGGCGATCATCTGCGGCGCCTTGCGCAGCGTTTTGGACAGGCGGAAGCACGGCAGCGCGTAGTCGCCCAGCTTCTTGTCCGGCGGCGTCTCCAGCATGGCCGCCACATCGCTGCAGCAGAGCGCGCAGCCCTCAAAGCACTTCTGCGCGCTTCCCGCGATCTGCTCGGCAATCAGTTGTTTCATATCCATCAATCAGGCTCTCCTTCGTTTCTTGTTGAATTGGATATCGCGCAGGGGATTGTACATCGAGTGACTTGACGTTGCAAAGCTTTTCGGATGCGGAGGCGGGCACGGCCCGCTTCTTTACAAATATTCCCCCTGAGTATACGGTTTATTCTAACAGATGAAGCGGAAAAACACAAGCGCCATCAGGATATCTTCTGCCCTTCGCCCACGGGGATTTCCCCAGGGACGCCGCTGTCCAAAAAAGAAAAGCCGGAGCATGTGCTCCGGCCAGCAATTCTATATCGATTTCCCGAATCAATAGGTCTCGTTGCTGAGGTTGTAGGTCTTCTTGAACTCGATGCGATAATAGTCATCGATCTGGCTGGCGACAGCAGCACGGCGGCTGTCATAGATGGAGTACGCAACATTCACAGCGATCAGCGCGGCGAAGACGAGGATAGCAGTCATAACTCATTCTCCTTTGATGCTTGTAAATCGGGAAATTATGGTTTGGTTTTCGAGGCGGCCTCGTTCGTATCAACCGCCTCTTGTTGGTTATATTATAGCATTCGCGCCCCGTTTTCGCACGCTTTTTCTTCGTGTCCGACGATTTCAGGACTGGAAATCGCACCCTGCAAAGCAGGCGGCTTAAGAATCACCGCAGCCGAATTCTGCGACGAATTCTGCATTCGCGGCTTTAAAAATGTTCATTTTAGACCCCTTTTCCTTCATTTTCTTCGGATTGACCAAAAAGTTTATTTGTTGACCTTCCCTGACTTTTTTATTTCGCAGGCAAAAGCGGGACAAAATAGAGCGGAACGCTTGTTCCCTTTTTTAATTCATGCTATAATGTGCTCATCTATACAGCGCCGAATCATAGGGAGGTTTCCATGCAGGAAGGACGCTTTGTGCTCAAGTCCCCCTTCAAGCCCCAGGGCGATCAGCCGCAGGCGATCGAGGCGCTTTGTGAAGGCGTGTCCTCCGGCATGCCGTGCCAGGTGCTGCTGGGCGTCACCGGCTCGGGCAAGACCTACACGATGGCATCCGTCATCGAGCGCGTGCAGCGGCCCACGCTGGTCATCGCGCACAACAAGACGCTCGCTGCGCAGCTGTGCGCGGAGTTCCGCGAGTTCTTTCCGGACAGCGCGGTGGAGTACTTCGTTTCCTATTACGATTACTACCAGCCGGAGGCGTACATCGCCTCCACGGACACCTATATCGAGAAGGATTCCTCCGTCAACGAGGAGATCGAGCGCCTGCGGCACAGCGCCACCGCCGCGCTGCGCGAGCGCCGGGACGTGATCGTCGTCGCGTCCGTCTCCTGCATCTACTCCATGGGCGACCCCAGCGAGTACGAGGGCATGATGATCTCGCTGCGCCCGGGCATGGCCATGGAGCGCGACGACCTCGTGCGCGCGCTGGTGGAGATCCAGTACGACCGCAGCGACGTCGAGTTTGAGCGCGGCACGTTCCGCGTGCGCGGCGACGTGGTGGAGATCTTCCCGGCGGGCTATGAGAAGAGCGCGCTGCGCGTGGAGTTCTTCGGCGATGAGATCGACCGCATCAGCGCCATCGACGTCGTGTCCGGCCATGTGCTCATGACGCTGGCGCACGTCTCCGTCTATCCGGCGACGCACTACGC
>JBJEUI010000143.1:0-11070 GCA_051883755.1 Candidatus Ventricola sp. | reverse complement strand
AACGACATGCGCAACCTCGAGCAGGCGGTCAAGTCCACCAAGAAGTACGGCGGCATCTGCGAGATCGCCATCAGCTACACCATCAGCCCGGTGCACACCGAGGAGTACTTCGTGAAGCTGGCCAAGGAGATCGAGCAGATGGGCGCGGACTCCATCTGCATCAAGGACATGGCGAACCTGCTGCTCCCGTACGATGCGTACAGCCTCGTCAAGAAGCTGAAGGCCAACACCAAGCTCCCGATCCACCTGCACACCCACAACACCGCCGGCACCGGCGCGATGACCATCCTCAAGGCCATCGAGGCGGGCTGCGACATCGTGGATACCGCGCTCTCTCCGCTGGCTGAGGGCACTGCTCAGCCGTCGACCGAGTCCCTGTGCGCGACCCTGAAGGGCACCGAGTACGATCCGGGTCTGGATATGGATCTGATGAGCGAGTGCGCCGTGCACTTCCGCAAGGTCGCCGACCGCCTGAGCAAGGACGGCTGGCGCGACACCGCGAAGGTGCTGAGCGTTGACGCCAACACCCTGAAGTATCAGGTGCCGGGCGGCATGCTCTCCAACATGATCGGCCAGCTCAAGCAGTTCAACGCCATGGATAAGTACTATGACGTTCTGGCGGAGATCCCGCGCGTCCGCAAGGATTTCGGCTATCCGCCGCTGGTCACCCCGACCTCTCAGATCGTCGGTACCCAGGCAGTTATGAACGTGCTGTTCGGCCGCTACAAGACCTTCCCGAACGAGTCCAAGGGCCTGCTGCGCGGCGAATACGGCCGTCTGCCGGCTGAGGTGAACGAGGAAGTCCGCAAAATGGCGATCGGCAACGACGAGGTCATCACCTGCCGTCCGGCTGACCGCCTCAAGCCTGAGATGGATAAGTACCGCGAAGAGATCCGCGAGTACTACACTCAGGAGGAGGACGTCCTGTCTTACGCGCTGTTCCCGAAGGTTGCGCCGAAGTTCTTCCAGTATCGTCAGGCGCAGCAGCTGAAGATCGACAACACGATGCTCAACGCCGAGAACAAGACCATGCCGGTGTAATCCGTAATCAGGGGGGCTGCCTTCGGGCAGTCCCTTTTTATAACAACGGTGAATCTTTGCATTGCAAACGCTCCATGCAAGGCTTGAGCAGACACACTGCATGGAGATCATCCCCGTCTGCAAAGGCTTTGCACTTCATGAAAATATGAATTAAGGAGCAAAGCCAAATGAAGTACCCTGAAAACCTGAAAGCCCTTCGAAGCTTTCTGATTCTTCTTGCCACGCAGTCCTTTTCTGCGCTTGGCAGTTCCATGACCAGCTTCGCGCTGGTGATCTGGTCGTATCAGCAGCAGGGTTCCGCACTCAGGACAGCGCTGCTGACCGTGTGTTCTTACGCACCCTATGTGATGGTGAGCATTTTCGCAGGCGCAATCAGCGACAGGTGGAACAAGAAAACCATCATGCTTGTCTGCGATACGTTTGCGGCGATGTGCACGCTGGCAACGGCTGTCCTTCTGTACATGGGCAGGCTGGAAATCTGGCATCTGTATGTGCTCAATGCGCTGAACGGACTGATGAATACCTTCCAGCAGCCGGCGACAGATGTGACCATCACGCTGATTACGCCGGAAGCGCATTATCAATTGGCCAGCAGCCTTCGTTCTCTGGCCAGTTCCCTGTGCAACATGCTGGCGCCCGCGCTGGCGACGGCGATGCTCACGCTTGCCGGCATACAGACCGTAATTCTGTTTGACCTGCTTACGTTCGCAGCGGCGTTTGTCTCCCTGCTTTTCTGGATTCGTATTCCTGAGATGGAGAAGAACGCGGAAACGCAAGAGCCTATGCTGAGCATGGCGAAGAGCGGGCTTCGCTATCTGCGGAATAATCCTGGCATCCTGCATCTGATACTGTTTCTTGCAGCAATCAATTTTACCGCCTCGGTCTACCATGCGGCTTTCCCGGCGATGGTTTTGTCCCGCGAGGGCGGCGGACAGATTGCGCTGGATGTTGTCAACAGCGTGGCTGGCGCGGCAATGATTGCCGGCAGCATACTGGCTGGCATATGGCCTAAGCCGAAGAGCCGTGTACGGATGATCTGCAACACACTGCTGATCTCGATGAGCACGGAGAATTTCCTGCTTGCCTTTGGGAGAAGCCTGCCGGTATGGTGCCTTGGGGCAATGCTTGGATGGAGCGTGATCCCGCTGATGAATGCCAATCTTGACGTGGTCTTCCGGCAGTACATCCCTGTTGAGATGCAGGGAAGGGTCTATTCCGCGCGCAACACCTTGCAGTTCTTCACCATTCCTATCGGATATGTGGCTGGCGGCTATCTAGTCGACCGCGTGTTTGAACCGATGATGGCTGCACAGGAGATGGAGAGTGGACTGGTCATGCTTTTCGGCTCTGGAAAGGGCAGCGGCGCGGCTTGCCTGTTTGCCATCCTGTGGATCGTGGGTTTGGCAACCTGTCTGGTGTTCAGGCGCGATCACCACATCTGGATGCTTGAAGAATAATAAAAAGAGACCGACGGTCGGAAATGAGACTTCCCAACCATCGGTTCTTTTTTGATAGTAACCAGCGATAAACGCAAAGCGAAGAAGGGGTCTGGGGACTGATCCACAGGCTAGGGGATTGGGGGATGAAATCCCCCAACGTTTCTCTCATTCCTCATCCGGCCACGGATAGTACAGCTCATCATCGGGCAGAATCTCCGCGGTGCCGTCGGTGACGCGCGTGATTTCGCTGAGCAGATGCTCCGCATCCCGCACGCGTACCATCAGCGTACAGACAACGCTCGCGCCGAACTCATTGTGTTCGACGATCACGGGCGCAGAGCGCAGGAAGTATTCCAGACGCTGCCAGGTGGAGTAATCGACCTCCACCATGTAGCGCGCGCTTTTCTCCATGACGACCACGCCCGCCGCATCCAGCGCCGTCTTGCTGCCCTGCGCATAGGCGCGCACCAGACCGCCCGCGCCCAGCAAAATGCCGCCAAAATAACGCGTGACGACCACGGCACAGTTGACCACGCCGCGCGCCTTCATCACCTCGATGATCGGCATCCCGGCAGTGCCGCCGGGCTCGCCGTCGTCGCTGTAGCGCATGATGCCCGAGTTCAGGCCGACGATGTAGGCATAGCAGTTGTGGGTCGCGTCCTTGTGCTTCTGCCTGATCCGCGTCAGAAAGGCAAGCGCTTCCTCCTCGGTCTGGCAGGGGCAGCCATAGCCGATGAAGCGGGACTTGTTGATGATGAACTCTGCGGAGTTTTCCGCCCGCAGGGTCTTATATGAGAGCTGATCGGCCATGGCTGCTTGATTCCTTTGACAGATTTCGTACTCGGTCAACCGGGCCGTGGAAAGCACAATCCTATGTCGGAAGGGCTCCCTGCGGCACGCCGGTTACTTGAGCGTGAACAGGTGGAACTTCTTCTTGCCGGAGCGCAGCATCAGGCCGTCACCCGCGAACATGTCCTCGGTGACCACCGCGTTCACGTCAGCGATCTTCTCGTCGTTCACGGCCACGCCGCCGCCCTGAATGAGACGGCGCGCAGCGGAATTGGACGGTGCGATCTTGCTCATAGCCAGCAGGGTGGTTACGCGGGCGTCCTTCGCGAGGTCCTCGCGGGTGAGCTCGGTCGTCGGGATGGAGCCGCCCATGCCCGCGCCGCCAAACAGCGCCGCAGCGGCCTCCTGTGCCTTCACGGCTTCCGCTTCGCCGTGCACCAGCTTGGTGACCTCGTAGGCGAGAACCTTCTTGGCCTCGTTGATCTCGCTGCCCTCGAGCGCGCCCAGACGGCGAACCTCGTCCATCGGCAGGAAGGTCAGCAGGCCCAGGCACTTCTCAACATCCTTGTCGTCGATGTTGCGCCAGTACTGGTAGAAGTCGTACGGGGAGGTCTTCGCTGCGTCCAGCCAGAGCGCGCCCTTCTCGGTCTTGCCCATCTTGCGGCCGTCGTGGGTGAGCAGCAGCTGGAAGGTGCAGGCATAGGCGCTGGTCTGCTCCTTGCGGCGGATGAGGTCTGCGCCGCCGAGCATGTTGCTCCACTGGTCGTTGCCGCCCATCTGCAGGCGGCAGCCATAGCGGTGATACAGCTCCAGGAAGTCGTAGCTCTGCATGAGCATGTAGGTGAACTCCAGGAAGGACAGGCCGTTCTCCGTCGCCATGCGGGCCTTGTAGCAATCGGCGGTGAGCATCTTGTTGACGGAGAAGGTGGAGCCGATATCGCGCATGAAGTCGATGAAGTTCAGATGACGGAGCCAGTCGCCGTTGTTGGCGATGATGGCCTTGCCCTCGCCGAAGTCGAGGAAGCGGCTCATCTGCTCCTTGATGTGGGCGACGTTGCTGTCGATGGTCTCGACGGTCATCATCTTGCGCATGTCGGTCTTGCCGGACGGGTCGCCGATCATCGCGGTGCCGCCGCCCATCAGGGCGATCGGCTTGTGGCCGGCGCGCTGCATGTGCGCCATCGCCATGATCGGGATGTAGTGGCCGATGTGCAGGGAATCGGCGGTCGGGTCGAAGCCGACATAGAAGGTGGTCGGCTGCTCAAGCTGCTTGTAGAGATCCTCCTCATAGGTGATCTGCGCGATGAAGCCGCGCTCCTTGAGGATGTCGAGAATGTGCTCTGCCATGGGGATTCCTCCTGTTTCATGCGGGAAGACAGAAAAACGCCTTCCCTAAAATAAGTAGGGAAGGCGTGCAATACGCGGTACCACTTCCGTTTAAGGCCGCCTTGCGGCAGACCTCCTCACCGCCCGCTGTCACGGGCGCTGCGCTGTATCCGGCGCGCCGGCGGCTGTCTACTTGAGCGAATCGCTGGTTCGGAGCCGAGCTCCGGGATGTATTCCGCATGCCTGCTGATGCCGCCTCGCACCGACCGGCGGCTCTCTTCATCAGGGGAAGACAGCGTACTTGTTCCCATCAACGCTACTGGCGCTATTATATGATGGGATTGCGCGAAAGTCAAGTCTTTTTCACGCTGCGGGTGGCGAAGGTATCCACGATGATGGACAGTACGATGATGACACCGCCCGCAAGCTGCATGCCCGTGAGCTTCTCGCCGAGCAGCAGTGCGCCCGCCACGCAGGCGGTGATGGGGTTGATATTGATCGCCAGAGAGACGGTGAGCGAGTCTACCGCGCGCATGGCGAGGTTGTAGAGCGCATAGCACAGCGCGGAGCAGACGGCGGCGAGCAGGAAGATGCACAGCCAGGCGACGGGCGAAACCTTCACCCATTGGCTGTGCTCCGCCAGCGCGAACGGCGCAAGCGTGACGACGGCGGCCAGCGCCTGCCAGGTGGTCACACGCAGGGAGCTGCACGATTCAAGGAGCTTCGGCGTGGTCAGGATGTAGCCCGTCCAGCACAGGCTTGCGCCGACCATGAGCAGATTGCCGGTCAGCGAGCTGCTGCCCGCTTCGTTTCCGGTGACGATGACCAGATACGCGCCCACGAGCGACAGCGCGACGGCCAGCCAGCGCGTGGAGGAGATGCGCTCACGGCAGAAAAACACGCGGAAGAGCAGCGTCATCATCGGCACAAGCGAGACGATCAGCGAGGCGGCGGAGGCCGTGGTGCGCTGCAGGCCGGAGTGCTCAAAGAAAAAATATACCGTGATGCCCAGCAGCGTGGTGGCAAACGCGCGCGGCGCCCAGCTGTACAGGCGCACGCCGCCCTGCAGCTTCAGGCACAGGGGAAGCATGATGGCGGCGGTGAGCAGGTAGCGAAGAAAGGCGAGCGTCATCGCCGGCATGCCCTCGGTGAGCGCAGTCTTGGAAAAGATAAAGGACAGGCCCCACATCACGTTGACGAAGACGAGCATGGCCATGCCCTGGGCTTTTTGTGTGCTTTGGTGCAAGAGAATTCCTCCTTTGCGAATACTGCTATCATAAATCAGCCCACGCGCAATGTCAAGCGCGCCTTGCAGGCGGCGGTGTTTTGCGCTACAATAGAGGACAGCAACAGGAGAAGGAAGAACGCCGATGATTCATATCGTTTTGGTCGAGCCGGAGATCCCGCAGAACACGGGCAACATCGCGCGTACCTGCGCGGCCACGGGAAGCGAGCTGCACCTGGTGGAGCCGCTGGGCTACAAGCTCGAGGACAAGTATCTCAAACGCGCCGGACTGGACTACTGGCCGCTGGTGAAGGTTCACGTGCACAAGGACTTCGCCGACGTGCTCTCGCGCTATCCGGATGCGGCATTCTATTACGCCAGCACGAAGGCACCGCGCAGCTATGCGCAGGTGCAGTATCCCAAAGACGTGTTTCTGGTCTTCGGCCGTGAATCGCGCGGCCTGCCGGAGAATCTGCTTGAGCGCGTCTATGACCGCTGCATCCGCATCCCGATGGTGGAAGGCGCACGCAGCCTGAACCTGTCCAATTCCGTGGCGATTGTGACCTATGAGGCGCTCAGGCAGCATGACTTTGAGCACCTGCTCGATCACGGCGCGCTGACCGGCCGCGAGGAGACGCCCGGCGCGTGGATGGATTACCTGTAAGGGTTGACACTGCCGCGCCCGATGGGGTACAATGAAGCAGAACAGGGAAAGGACGTGGCTGCTTGAAAAAGAAGAAAAAGATCGGCTATCATGTGGCCGCAGGCGTCATGGATGTGTTCGGTGCAGCGGCGGCATCGCTGGCGATTGTCGTGCTGATGCTCATGCTGGGCAGCCTGTACAACTGGCTGCGGCAGGACCTGGCCGTGACCTTTGCCGATCTGACCGACAACATTACGGATGCTGTGATCATCACAGACAGCACGAGAAAATGATGCAGCTTCGCTCGATCCGGCGAAGCTCTTTTGCCTTATGGAGAACTGCACGCGAATCTGCCCATCGGGCGGCTGAACGCGGCGGCGCTGTTCGGAAGGAAGAGCGGGCACGGCCCGCTTTCTTCTCAGGAGAGGGGGAAGACGGCATGAATACATCCTGGCCGACGCTCTCGCAGGAGGTCTATGCCTGCGAAAAGTGCAGGCTCTGCCAGACGAGACAGAATGTCGTTCTGGGCGAAGGCGACCTGCATGCGGCGCTCATGTTCATCGGCGAAGGACCGGGTGCGCAGGAGGATGCGACGGGCCGCCCGTTTGTGGGCGCGGCGGGCCAGCTGCTGGACAAGATGCTCGCCGCCATCGGCATGACGCGCGGGCAGGTGTACATCTGCAACATCGTCAAATGCCGTCCGCCGCAGAACCGCGTGCCGGAGCCGGATGAGCGCACGGCCTGCATGCCGTTTCTTCGGCAGCAGGTGGCGTTGGTGCGCCCGAAGGTCATCGTGTGCCTGGGCTCTACGCCCACGCGCGCGCTGCTGGGCGATCAGATGCGCATCACGCGGGACCGCGGCACGTGGCAGCTGAAAAAGGGCGTCTGGTTCATGCCGACGTACCATCCGGCGGCGCTGCTGCGGGATCTGGACAAAAAGCGCCCGGCATGGGAGGATTTCAAGGCGATTCGGGATAAACTGATCGAGCTGGGCGTCTATGAGCGCACGGTATAAGAAGAAGCGGGCAGGGAGAAGGCGGACGGGACATGGACAAGTACAAGCAGGCGCTGCGGGATTTCCTGGCAGGCGTGATGCCGGGGCGCGAAAACGCGCTGGTTTTTGGCGAAGGCCCGGCAAAGCCGAAGCTGATGCTCATCGGCGAGGCGCCGGGTGAGCAGGAGACACTGATGGGCCGTCCGTTCGTGGGCAAGGCAGGCAGGAATCTCGACCATTTTCTTGAGCTGGCCGGGATGCGCCGCGAGGAGATCTACATCGCCAATGCCGTGAAGATTCGCCCGACGAAGACCGGAAAGACGGGCCGCATCTCCAACCGGCCGCCGACCAGGGAGGAGATCGCGCTGTTTCGGCCGTGGCTGCTCCGCGAGATTGAGCTCGTCGCGCCGCAGGTAATCGCCACGCTGGGCAATGTTCCGCTCTTTGCGGTCACGGGCGACAAAAAGCTGACCATCGGTGAGGTGCACGGCAGGGTGATGGAGGCGGGCGAAACGGGCTGCAGGCTCTTTGCGCTGTATCATCCGGCGAGCCTGATTTACAACCGCGCGCTTGAACCGGTGTACGAGCAGGACGTGCGCGCGCTGGCGGCGTTTCTCAAGCGGCAGGAAACCGATTAAACCCTGCGGCGGGCACGGCGCGCCGGTGCAGTTTCGGACGCGAAAACGGACATTTGAGACGAAATGTCTTTCCTTCCGTTTAGAGACGTGGTATGCTGGATGCACAGAAGAATGGGGGAGAATGAACATGCTAGAAAACCTGATGGCGAATTTGCCCGTCCTGCTGTGCCTGCTGCTGGGCGCGGCGCTGATGCTTGTGGAGGTATTCCTGCCGGGATTCGGCCTGCCGGGCGTATCCGGCCTTGTGCTCATCGGCGCAGGCGCGGCCATTATCTGGATGAAGGCCGGCGCGCTGACGGCACTGGCGACGCTGCTGGTGGTCATCGCCCTGCTGGCGATTTGCGTTTCCTATATGATGCGCCGCGCATCCAGCGGCGATGCGCATCTGAAGATCTTCCTGCGCGAGAAGGAAGAGCTGCGCAGCCGCGAGGATATGCAGGTGCTGCTGGGAAAGCAGGGCCGCACGACCAGCGTGCTGCGTCCGGCCGGCATCGGCGACTTCGACGGCGTGAGGCTGAACGTGGTCACTGAGGGCAGCTTTATCGAGCGGGATCGTCCGATTGAGATCGTGAACGTGGAGGGCACACGGATTGTTGTGCGCGAAAAACAGAGCGCCTGAATAAACGGGAGAAGAGAAAGGGGATTCATATGTTTTTTACTGAAAGCATCATTATGTTGGCAGCCATTGTCGTCATCATCATCGTATTCCTGAGCTTCGTTCCGCTGAACCTGTGGATTTCTGCGCTGGCCTCCGGCGTGCATGTCTCGATTTTCACGCTGATTGGCATGAAGATCCGCCGCGTATCCCCGGCCAAGATCGTCAATCCGCTGATCAAGGCGGAGAAGGCGGGCCTGGCGATGGAGATCAGCAAGATGGAGGCGCATTACCTGGCGGGCGGCAATCTCGACCGCGTGATCACCGCGCTGATCACGGCGCGCGGCGCGAACATTGAGCTTGACTTCCCGGAGGCCTGCGCCATCGACCTGGCGGGCCGTGACGTCCTGCAGGCTGTGCAGATGAGCGTCAACCCGCGCGTGATCGAAACGCCGGTCGTCGCCGCGATTGCCAAGGACGGCATCGAGCTGCGCGCGAAGGCGCGTGTCACCGTCCGCGCGAACATCGAGCGCCTGGTCGGCGGCGCGGGCGAGGAGACCATCGTCGCGCGCGTAGGCGAGGGCATCGTCACGACCGTCGGCTCCGCCCGGACGCACAAGGAGGTTCTGGAGAATCCGGACCTCATTTCCCGCACGGTGCTGGACAAGGGTCTGGACGCGGGCACGGCGTTTGAAATCCTCTCCATCGATATCGCGGACGTGGATGTGGGCCGCAACGTCGGCGCGCAGCTGCAGATGGATCAGGCGGAGGCAGACCGCCGCATCGCCCAGGCGAAGGCGGAGGAGCGCCGCGCCATGGCCGTCGCGCGCGAGCAGGAGATGAAGGCTGCTGCGCAGGAGCAGCGTGCCAAGGTCATCGAGGCCGAGGCGGAGGTGCCCAAGGCGATGGCCGCCGCACTGCGCGAGGGCAAGCTGGGCGTGATGGATTACTATCAGATGCAGAACACCATCGCCGATACCTCCATGCGCGACGCAATCGCGGGCATGGGCGGCGTGCAGAATGCGCCGAAGAAATAAGGCCAATCCGGCAAAAAGGCGGAAGGAGGGATGCGCATGAGGGACTTTCCGATTTTGCCCATCCTGCTGATCCTGTATGTCATCGTGGTCTCCGGCAGGAAGAGGAAAAAGAACGGGCAGAGGTCTGCGCGCGCAGCCTCCCGTGCCGAAGCGCGCAGGGAGCGCATGCAGCAAAGAGCTGCCCAGGCGGCCTCCTGGCGTGAAACGCGCACGGAGCACCCGCAGCATGAACAGGCTTCGCGGGGATTCTCTGCGGCATCTGATCGGACGCCGCATGTGCCGATTCCCGAAGGAGAGGATCCGTGTCATCCTGCGCCGAAGCGCGAAATCGTCCGGGCGGAGAAATCGCAGGATGACGGTGTGCAGGCAGACGAACCGCAGATGAGCCTGCTGGCGCAGGATCTGCTGCGCGGCGTCATCATGAGCGAAATTCTGACCAGACCCAGTGAGCGGAGAGCAAGAAACAGGCAGGGATATCATGGATAACGAGATTCGTGTGGTGATTGCGGACGATCAGGAGGGCATGCGACTGATCCTGCGCAAGATGATCAACAAGGCGGAGGGCTTTACCATCTGCGCCGAAGCTGACAGCGGCGACAAGGTGCCCGCGCTGGTGGAGCAGTACAGGCCGCACGTCTGCTTCCTGGATGTGGAGATGCCGGGCATGACGGGCATCGAGTGCGCAAAGGCCATTGCGGACATGGATCCCCATACGATCATCGTCTTTGCCACGGCGCACGAGGGCTACATGGCGCAGGCGTTTGAGATGTACGCGTTTGACTACATGGTCAAGCCCTTCAAGATGGAGCGCGTCATGAAGACGCTCGAGCGCATCCGGGTGGTCATGATGGGCCGGCAGGCTGCGGCGCAGCAGCTTGCACGCGATACGATCACGGCTGCCGTCAAGACGCGCGTCGCGCCGAGCGGCCGCATTATGCTTCACCACAAGGAAGGCGTGAACTTTGTCAGCCAGGCGGATATCCTGCTGGTGCAGCGCGAGAACCGCTCGACCGTGCTGTACGCCACCGGCGGGCGGCGCTTTGAAACCAGCGAGGCGCTGGGCGACGTGGAGGAGCGTCTGGATCCCAAGATCTTCTTCAGATGCCACAAATCCTACATCATCAACCTCAACGTGATTGACAGCATCACGCCGTACGGCCGCTGGACCTATGTCGTTCATCTGGTCGGAACGGACCAGGATGCGCTGATTACGCATGATAAATATGAGGAGCTGGAGCGCATGTTCTCCTGAGACGGGAGGCGCGGCTTGAAAACCGGCTTGAAAAAGTGGTGAATTGCCAAGGAAAAGGCAACTGGTGCCAGAGTAAGTGCAAGTGAGTAGC
>JBJEUI010000142.1:0-2144 GCA_051883755.1 Candidatus Ventricola sp. | reverse complement strand
CCGCGATCTGCGTGCTCTTGCCGCCGGGCGCGGCGCACAGGTCGAGCACCCGCTCCCCGGGCCGGGGATCAAGCACGCTGACGGCGGACAGGGCGCTGGGCTCCTGCAGGTAGTACAGCCCGCCCTCGTGCAGCGGGGACAGGCCGGGGCGCGCGTCCCCCTCGACAAAATAGCAGCCCTTCGCCCACGGCACGCTCTCGCCCACGCCCTCGATTTCGCAGGGCAGACGGCCGTCCGGGCACAGCAGCAGGTTGACGCGCAGCGCGCGGGTCACGGGCCCGGCAAGGGATTGTTCATACGCAAAAAAGCCTGCTTCACCGAGCAGGCGTTTCATTTGAGCCACAAAGGCTTCGGGCAGTTGATTCATAGGGCCTCTTTTTCTTCTTCCAGGACCGTAGGATCCGACACGCGCACGGCGCAGAGCCGGCGGCGCTCGTCAATGCCGGATTCCACCACATACATCCGGCCGATCGGGCAGGCGGAGTTGAACACGGATTCCGTCGTCGTCAGGATGCAGAAGATGCTCCTGGACGCGCGGGAAAGCAGGGTACGGAAGACCACGTTCGGCGGCTCCATGCCTTCGCGGGCAATCTTGCGGGCAAAGCGGCGGTAAGCGGTATTCGCCCTCGCCGCGTCGTGGAACACCTCCGGCGACAGCGTAAGCGTGCAGAGATTTCCTTCGATCTGACTGGATGTCTGATAGCGGCCCGTCCAGGGCCTGTCCTCCGGCCACGCGATGATCTCCACCACGGCGCGTCCGGTTTCTATGGTGCGCACCAGCTTTCCCTCCCCTCAGGTTCATCGGAAACGGCATAGTTATATATTGATTATAGCATACCAAGAAACCCCGCCGCAACAAAAATCGAGCGATTGTCAGGATTTTCCGGCGGTTTACTTCAGCTCCTGCGCCGCAGAAAGCGCCGCCGTGCAGCCCTCGCCCACCGCCTTGGCCACCTGCAGGGGCAGGCCCGTGCAGTCGCCCGCGGCATACACGCCGGGCAGGCTGGTGTGCATCCTGCGGTCCACGCGGATGAACGCACCGTCCATCTCAAGGCCCGGAATCAGCGAGGACAGCGCCATCGTCTCCCGGAAGATGAACACGCCGTCAAAGGGCAGCTCCTGTCCGCCCGCCAGAAGGCCGGCTGCGCGCGTCTCACCCAGAATCGCCTCGGGCTTCTCCGCCCGCACGGCAATGCGCTCATCAAGCGCCTCGTCCGGCTTGCCGAAGTACGTCACCTGCGCGCACAGCTGTGCCAGCAGGTTGGCCTCGGACACGGCCTCCGGCCCCTGGGCGATCACCGCCACGCTCCTGCCGCGGTAGAGCATCGCGTCGCAGGTGCCGCAGTAGCTCACGCCGCGCCCGAGCAGCGCCTCCTCGCCGGGCAGGAGCCTGGGCTGCTTCGCGCCGGTGCACAGGATGATTTTGCGGGCCTCCACGAAGTCCGCGCCCAGCGACAGGGCGAAGTGCCCGCCCATGGGGATGACCTGGTGCACCACGCCGCCGCGAAGCTGCGCGCCCATCTCCTCCGCCTGCGTCCGCATGCGCTCAAGCAGCTCGCTGCCGGAGACCGACGGCAGGCCGGGATAGTTCTCAATGGATTCCGCGCGCGTCAGCCAACCGGTGTTCTGCCCGATGACGACCACGGATTTCTCTCTCTTTCTGGCGTTGATGGCGGCGCTGTAGCCCGCAGGGCCCGCGCCGACGACGGCGATATCAAACAATGCTGTTTTCCCTCCATGCCTTCGGCAGACAAAAAGCCGCAGCAACCTGCGGCTTTTGTGCGTTTACTTCTCGACCGGGATCTTCACGACGACCTTGCGGTAGTGCTTGGGGAACTCGTGATGGCAGCCCGGCTTGTGACCGTCGCTGGGGAACATGATGTAGAACATGCCCGGACGGATGGAAATGGTGGTGGACTTGCCGGAATAGAAATAGTTGTCGTGCTCCGGGTCTTCCTCCTCGAGGTTCAGCTCCTGGATGTGCGCCCAGGCCATGCGCTCGCCGCCGGCGATGCAGTACTGCAGGTCGATGTAGTTCCTGTGGGCCTCCATATTCGCAGAGTCAAGCGGACGGGTGTCGCCCTCGGAAACCGTGGCAAACAGGCCGTTCTCCAGCTCATAGCGGCCCGGCTCCAGATCCGGCG
>JBJEUI010000141.1:7590-11122 GCA_051883755.1 Candidatus Ventricola sp. | reverse complement strand
GCCGTAATGGTCATCATGCCGCCGGCCTCGTAGGAGGCAGCGTCCGATGTGAGCGAGGTGATCGTCAGGTCGGGCCTGGGTGCTTCATAATCGCCTGTGGTTATGGTCAGGGTGGCTGTACAGCAGTCCACATACCAGTCGCTGCCGGTGCGGACGCAGAGCACGCGCTGATAGGCCTGATCCGTGTTGTGGCAGAACACCTGCATGTTGCTGCGCACGCGGTCGTCCCTTCCCGTGAGCGTCAGGGTGTAGGTCTTGTTGGCGGTGGATGCGGAGGCTGGGATGGAAATGGTCAGGACGTCGCCGTCCTTGCCGGTGTAGCCGCTGACGGTGCTTCCGCTGGGAAGTGCGGACTGATCCAGCCTGTATCCGCCGTGAAGGTTCACGGTTGTGACCGTCGTGCTGCCGGTAAAGACATCGCCGGAACGGGCGGCGCTGATGCTGCTGGCGCTCAAATCCACCCTGTGCTCCATCAGCACCTGAGCGCGCGCCTTGATGAGCAGCTCCACGGAAAACTGAAGCGCCGGGATGTACGCCGCATCGCGCACCTGAATCTTCTTGGTGATCGTACCTGCGGCGGCGAGGCTCCTGAGCTGGCTCGCGCTGAAGCTGCCCAGGTTGGTCATGTTGTAGAACTGATCGTCGCCGCACTCCGTCATCCAGAATCGGATGGCGTTGGCGGTGGCGTATTCCGCCTGCGCCGCGGACAGCCCTCCCGTCTCAAAGGGATAGCCGTTTTCTACGATGATCTGCAGGCCTGTGCGCACCTTGCTGGAGTAATTGTCCATCACGTCCGTCAGGTTGTAGGTCTGGGAGTTGGGCACGGTCGCCTTGTGCTGGAGGCAGTAGGCGACGAACGACCCCATCAGGCGGTGCTTCGCAGTCTTGAGCTCATTCCACGTCTTTTTCGTGGAATTGTAGGCGTTATAGAGGTTGGTCATGTTGATGGTCGTGACCTTGCCTGTGGCCGCATATGCCACATTCGGCACGATGGTGATGGCGACCAGCAGCAACGCCGCCACCAGACGTTTGAGTTTTTTCAAGGGGCTTGTCCTCCTCATTCGATGTAGAGTATGCGCGCGTACAGGTCAATCGGGAAATTGAGCATGACCTGACCGGCCATGGCCCACGGAAGCGGAAGGTTGGCGGTCGCCGTCAGATGCAAACGGGAACCGGTGACGTTCATGTGCATGCCGGTCAGCCGGTACAGCGTTCTGCCATCGGCCCTCTTCACCCAGCCGCCGCCATCCCGCGTCCATCCTCCTTCCAGCAGGTTTTGCTCCAGCACATCCAGCGCAGGCTGGTATTCCACATCGGTGATGGCGTCGCGCAGGCTGGAATTGACCACGTTTGCGTCCAGAGAGATGGCGCAGCAGCGGGTCAGTTCATCCTGCACGGCATAGTAGTTGGAATAGATGGCGTGGGCATTGTAGAGCACCGCTGCGAACATGAAAAAGCAGATGATGAAGAACATCGCCCAGAGGGGCGCGCTGCCGCGGCGGTCGCGCAGAAGGCGCTGGAATTGGCTGCGCAATCACGTCGCCCCCTTCCAGTACACCTCCGATATGCCGGAGGCCCGGGCGCTGATGTTGATGCGGATGCCGATGGGTTCGCTGCCCAGCGGCCGGATGATCGGGATGAGCACCTGCTTGGAGATCGTCACGGTAAAGGGCGTCTTCAGCTGAATCTTTCTGGACGATGCGTTGAACCATGTGGTATCGAACACGATGTTGTCGGGGTTGACGTAGCTGCCGTTGCCGGTGACCAGGGAGATGGTCGCGTCATCGGCCTGTCCGCTGACCTCGACCACATGGGCAATCTGGCGGGCGGTGGCATTGAGGGACTGATAGGTGGTGTAGATCGGGAACAGGGAAAAGATGCCGGCAATCACGGTGAAAATGAGCAGAATCGCAATGGCGACGTCCACATAGCCCTCGCCGGTACGGTCACGGATAAACTGATTGCGGGTCATGAGGCCTCCTTTGTACCAAAAGGCGCGCAGCATGGGAAGCTGCGCGCCCTGCGGATGGATGGTCAGACGAGGATGGTGATTCTGTCGATCTCGGCGCTGACCCTGCCGATGAGGTCGGCAAAGAGCTGGGGAATCGCATCCCGCATGATCGCCAGAATCGCAGCGCCCACCACGACGGTGATGAGAATCTTCATCGCCATATCGAGGTAGGCTTCGCCGCTTTCATCCCGGACCATCCGGCGTCTGTCTGCCGGATTCGGCATCAGGGCAGGATGGTGATGCCGGTGATCTGGGAGGAAACCTTGTCGATCAGGTTCTGGAAGAGGGTGGGCATGGCGGTGTTCATGATGGCCAGAATCGCCGCGCCGATGACCACGATGATGAGAATCTTCATGGCCATGTCCAGATAACCTTCGCCGGACTGGTCGAAATTCAGGCTGCGCATGCTCTCGCGGAAGGCAGTGATGCGGGCGGAAATGGCCTTGGTGCAGCGGGACTTCAGGGACATGATCTTATTCATAGGGCATTTCTCCATTTCTTTTGTCGTTGAGGGATGGGTTCGCTGCCGGTCAGGGCAGGATGGTGATGCCGGAAATCTGGGAGGACACCTTGTTGATCAGGCTCTGGAACAGATTGGGCATGGCGGTGTTCATGATGGCCAGAATCGCCGCGCCAATGACCACGATGATGAGAATCTTCATGGCCATGTCCAGATAGCCCTCGCCGGACTGGTCGGTGCTCAGGGCCAGCGCGTTCCCGCGCAGGGCGGAAAGGCGGGCAGACAGAGCGTTGGTGAAACGGGACTTCATGGAAACCATCTTGTTCATGGGCATTACTCCTTTTTCAGTTCGATTGTGTTCTGTGCGACGTGAGCAGCGGAATTGCCCGCCATGCCCGATCCATGGCAAACAATCCATTGCCCGGTTCTATGAAAACATCCGCCTGTCGGGTGGCGGATGAAACATAGTCCATAGCGACGATTTCTCTTGCTGAACCTCAGCTTTTCGGATATAATAGAATCAGAAACGATAGAAAGGAGCCTCGCAAATGTGTTCAAGAGAAACGCTCAATCAGCTATTGCAGGAACTGCATGTTCAGCTTGAAGGTCTGTTCGGTGCGCATCTCAAAGAAGTTGTTCTGTTTGGCTCCTATGCCCGCGGAGATGCTGATGAAGGCTCCGATGTGGACGTGTTGGTTTTGGTAGATCTTTCACGCGAGGAAATCGTCGGTTATCGGCGGGATGTGGCCGCGATTGCCAGCGAATATCTGTTCTCGAATGATCTCCTCGTTTCTCCCATCATTGAAAACGAAGCCTTCTTCAACCAGCATCGTGAAATACTGCCTTTCTATCAGAACATTGCTCGTGAGGGGGTGTTTGTCGTTGCCTGAAAATTCCTGCGCTGAACTGTCCCGATACCGCTTTGAGCGGGCAGAGCAAATGATGAAAGCCAGTCGAACGGCTGTTCTCGCATTGGACGGTGTCGATTTCAAGAAGCACTCTGCGGTGATTTCATATTTCAACCATCATTACGTCGCCACAGATTTGTTCGACCGTTCATA
>JBJEUI010000141.1:0-7490 GCA_051883755.1 Candidatus Ventricola sp. | reverse complement strand
CCGACGATCATCATCACCAGCGGCACCATGAACATGAGGATCATTTCAACGGTGAGCAGCAGGCAGGCGGTTTTGATGCGTCCGGGGCGCTTTTCCATGCGGCGGCGGGTCAGCTCGCGCTCCTTGGTGCGGATGTCGCGGGAGAGAACGGCGAGGCTGGTCTGCTGATCGGTGCCCTGATCCACGCCCAGCAGCACCATAATCAGGGCCGAAAGGTTGCTGGACTGCACGCGCCCCTCCATGCGGCGCAGGGCAAGCTCCTGATTGCCGGTCTGAAGATCGGTCAGCAGCACGTCCAGCTCCTGTGCAAGCACCTTCCCGGCGACCCTGCGATAGCGGCTGAAGAAGCCGATCAGGTCGTGGTTGTTGCCCAGCGTGCACTCCATGGTGCCGACCATGCGGGGCAGCTCCGCATCGATGGCCTGATTCAGCCTTTCAACGCGCTTGCGCAGCTTGTTGGTGGACTGGAAGTATGCGAGGATGCCGACCACGCAGGTCAGCGCCGTCAGCCACGGGATGCCCAGCGGAATGAACGCAAGCCCCAGCATCGCAAGCAGCAGGCTCTTGGCGATCATTCCGGCGGAGTATTCCTCCGGGGAGATCGGAATGCCCAGACGGGCAAAGTCCGCCGCATAGCGCTGGCGCTTGTATTCGCTCATGGGCAGAAGCCGGGTGATGAGGTTCGTGATGGGCCGCAGGGTTCGGGCGGTCTGCTCCTCAAAGGAGGGCTTGCCGTGCGGATAGCGGATCAGGTTGCGCACGTTCCTGCCGGGCAGATAGAGGCAGTCGCTGACGATCCTGTACAGCCCGAAGGTGATCAGCAGGACAACGCAGATTCTCAGGATCAGACTCATCTTGCAATGTCCTCCTCATCCACGGAATTTGCGCGGGACACCCAGACGGAGGTGATCAGCACGGTCGCCAGCACCACGGCCAGCGTGATCTTGCCGGGGATGGTGTCCATGAGCATGGCGTACCAGTCCGGGATCATGAAGCCCATCATGGGAATGCTGCCGAGCACCAGAAGCACGGTGACGACGTAGTCGCTCATGTGCTTGCGCAGCGTGGTGTCCACCTCAAGCTGAATCTGTCGGGCTTCGGACAGGCGCTCGACGATTCCAGAGAGCGTCCGGTTCAGGCTCACGTCATCCTGACACTGGATGAGGGCGTTGCACCACTCCGTCCAGTACCAGTTGTCGGAGGCTTCGCGCATGTGCTGAATGGCGCGGATGGCGTTTCCGTCCACATACTGCATGTCTGCGGCAAACCTCTGGAAGATCGTGTTGACCGGCGCGGGCAGCATGGGCAGCACATTCTCCACGGCGGTCAGCAGATTGCCGGTGGCGACATAGCTGTTGGTGACGCTGCTCATGGCCATTTCCAGCTTTTCGTTCACCATGCGCTTGTAGTCCGCCGTCCGCATGCGGATGATGGTCAGCGGGGTCATGGCGAGTCCCACGCCCAGCACGACGCTGACGAGGATGTTGTCGATCACCATGCCGAACAGGAAGCCGGCGACCGCCATCAGGATGGCCATGTTCCGGTAGGTGGAGACCTGTTCGCCCATGCCGGATGCGTCCAGCATGGTCACGGCCTCCTCCAGCATGCGCTGGACGGCGGAGGGCTTCCTGCCGGTGATGAAGCGGATTCGCTTCTTGCGGTTGACCTCGCGTTCAAAGGGCTTTTTCAGTTCGACCGTCACATCCCGGGGCCGCACATCCATCAGGATGAACAGGCCCGAAGTGACGAACAGGGCGCATATCAGGCAGGCGGTCATGCTTTCACTCCTTTCTGCCCGGCGGGATCGGTTTGCAGATGCTTCACAAGCTCGGGATCGGCGTCGTTGCTCAGGAGAATCTCGGCGGTGCGGGGCGAGATGGGGGCCATGCGCACCCATCGCCACTGATCGCCCTCCTGCACATACTGATAGATCAGCCGCGTCTTCGCCATGCCGTCCATCACGCCGTAGGCCTCCGCAATCTCCGTGATGCAGCGGTGCCGGGTGCCGACCTTCTTGCAGAATACGGCGATGGGAAACGCCTCGACGATCAGGCTCATCAGCAGCTGCGGCAGCATGTTCGTGTCGCTCATCTGGCACATGGTCAGGATTCGGGCATAGGTCTGGGACGCGCTGTTGGCGTGCAGCGTGCTGGCGACGGTGTGCCCGGTTCGGGCCGCCTCCTGCGAGCCCATCGCCTCCGCGCCGCGCATCTCCGCCATGGTGATCACGTCCGGGCTCAGGCGCAGGGAGGTGCGCAGCAGGTATTGCATGTCGATGTTCAGTCTGGGATCGTCGCTGGGGCGCGTGCAGAGGGACTGGATGCTCTTGATCTTCTGCCCGGCCTCGTTCTGGGGATTCACGATCAGGATCTCCCGTGTCTCCTCAATGGTCACGATTCTCTGGCGCTCGTCCAGATTGTTCAGCAGATAGGACAGCAGCGTGGTCTTGCCGGAGGCCGTCTTTCCGGCGACGCTGATGGAAACGCCGTGGTTCAGGCAGAGCGCCAGAAAGTCCAGCACCTCCTCCGAGGCCGTTCCCCAGCGGATGAGCTGGTCGCGGGTCACGTTGGTCAGGCGCTGCTTTCGGATGTCGATGCTGACGCCGTCCTCCGCAGGAATGATCGGCGGCAGCATGGCCGTGATGCGCACGCCGGTGGTCAGATGGGCTTCGACCACCGGGTTCATGGTATCCAGCGTCTTTCCCGCCAGCCGCACCAGACGGCGGGCGATGTCCTGCCCCTGCTCGGCGCTCTCAAAGCGCAGGCTGGTCTTGCCGCGCCCATCCCCGTCCACGATTTCGATGTCGTCATAGGCGTTGACAAAGATTTCCTCCACTTCGGGATCGGCCAGCGGCTCCTCCAGAATGGAATAGCCCGCCATGTCGTGGTACAGGCGGGTGGTCAACTCCTGAACGCTCATGCCCGTGACAAACACCTTCTGGTTCGTCAGGAACTGCTCGATCAGAAAGCGCACATGTTCGCGCGCCTGCTCCTGAAGGACGGTTTCGGCGAGCGTCGATGCGAAGTGCTCGCTCAGGTAGCTCTGGGTGAGCGACAGCGCCCTTGCGTAGGAGTGATCCTCTGCTGCTTCGACGGCCTCGCTCGCGCTGTTGTAGAGGATTTTGGAAAGGGTCTCGCTCAATCATCCCACCTCCATGCTTGGCGCAGGGGAAGCGTCCGCAATGCGGTTTTCGATTTCCCGATACAGCCTGTGCAGGTTGTTCGACCAGATCAGGCCGTCCCTGCGGTCGGCTTCGGTGGCAAGCCGGCATTCGTCGTGCGCCTGCGCCACATCCCGGCAGAAGCGAAATTCTGCGGCAAAGCGGATTCCCAGCTGCTTTTCAACCTCGCCGGTCAGATGAAAGGGCATGGTCATGACCGCAATGGGGATGGCCCTGGAGAGCGCGCCGGCGTCGCTCAGCATGGGCTGGATCGAGCCGTACCAGTAGACCGCCTCCACGTTGGGCACGATGGGCAGGAGAATGACGTCCGCCTCGTGCAGCATGACGGGCAGGAACGGATCGTTGCGCTGCACAGAGCAGTCCAGAATCACGGTGCCCAGCATCTTCTCGCTCTGGAGCAGGAAGTCGCGCGCACGGTCGACGGCTTCCAGCCCGATCTCAAAATCCGTGTATGCGTCGCCGTCCGAAAGACCTGCGAAGAACAGGCCGTCGCAGTCGGGGCACTGGTGGAAGTACGGGCAAATCTCATTGCTGCCAAGACGGTTGAGAAATCGTCCCAGCGAGCGCTCCGCGTCCAGCTTCTTTCCGGGCATGTGCACCGGCAGCGTGGGATGGCTCAGACAGCTGTCGATCACGCCGACCGTATTCCTGCTGGCGTAGACGCTGCCCAGCGCATCGGCGATGGTCGTCTTGCCAACGCCGCCGCAGCCCCAGATGGCGATAATCATTCGCCCACCTCCGGATCGTTGAGGTCAAAGGGCGGATCGGCGGGGTTCTGCGTGGGCTGAGTGCCGGGTTCCGCGGTGACGACCGGCTGGGAAGTGACTTCCGGGGTGGACGTGACCTCCGAACCGGGCTGCGCCGTTTCCGCCGGGGCCGCAATATCCGCCAGCACGCGCTCTGCGCGGGGAATGTACGCATCCGCCGCATCGCCGCGGGCGAGGAAGGTCACATGGATTTCGCCGTTCTGCTCGACCTCCGCCAGCTTCAGCGCCTGTTCGCCCGTGGCGTAGAAGGTGATCGTCACCGGCAGACGGTTGGGCTCGTCCTTGTTCTTGTCGCCGTTGACCAGCGCGTCCGTGCCGTCCGAGGAGGACACCTTGCAGACCTCCAGATAGCGCAGCTCTTCGGGAATGTAAGTTTGGGATTCCCGGGTGACGCTGGAGATCAGGCCGCCGCTTTGCAGCTGATCGTCCTCCGAATCCTCTGCGGGCGTCAGCAGGCCGAGGTTCTGGTTGAACTGCGTGACCTTGCTCGTCACCATGATGGACACCACGTCGCCGGGCTGAAGGGTTCCCGAAACACCGGCGGAAAGGGAGGGCACGGTGACGGACACGAGCTGCTTGCCCTTGGCTGCGGCAGCGGCAACGGGATCGACCAGCGTGTCCCGCACCTTCGCGGCGGTCAGGATGTCGCCCTTGTAGAGCGGCGTAGAGGCATACCGGTTGAGAAAGGATTCCATGGCCGGGGAAGCGCCCTCCGGGACGGATTCGGCGGGAATCGCGGCGATTTCCATCATCGCCTCTTCGAGCTTCGCGCCCGCTTCAACGTCCTGCCGGAGGCGGACAACCTTGGTCATGGAGATGTCGGCGTCCTGACTTCTGGGAAGAAGCACGAAGCCGACCGTTACGCCGATGACGATGCAGAGAATGCCGATGAGAAACTTGTTTCTGAGGATTTTCACGGTGGGAACCTCCTGTACTTGAGTATAATAATCATTCTTCTTCCCAGCAGGTAATCACCTTAGGGGTAAGAGGGGTGTGGGGAGAGGGGGAAAACGGTCAGGAAGGCAGCCGGTCGCACTTGAAGATGGTCAGCGGCTCGCTTTTGCGAACCGTGAGCCTGCCCCAGCACTCGTCATAGCGCGTCCGGGGATCGGTGATCTCGCAGTCATAGACCCGTTCAAAGCGGTTCATGAGCGTGTTGATCAGCAGGTTCAGCTGCCGGACGGCGGCGCTGCTCTCCCGGATGATGGCCTCCCGCTGAATGTTGCGCTGCAGGCTGAGCATGGATCTGCACATCTGCAATTCCGTGTGATACGGGCGGGCGTAGGGTTCCGCGAGGGAGTAAAAGGCCTCCCTGGCCAGCTCGACCTCCGGGACCGGCACGCCGAGGTAGGTGCAGCTGTCGATGTTGCCCAGATACAGCGGATACAATAGCCCCGCTGCATCCATCCGACTGAGGTTGAAGTAGCGCATCAGGGAGCGGTACATGTGGCGGTATCCCTCGATGGGGATATAGAATACCCTGGGGTTGGCATTTGACATGGCATCATTCCTTTCGGTGGGGGACGTTTGTCCCGCGTCATTGTGGGCTAGTAGCCCAGCATGTTCTTTCTGTGAAAATACTCCTCCACCAGCTCGCGGAGCTTGATTTTCACATCCTCGTCCATCAGATTCGGGAAAAATTCCCTGCGCAGCTCCGTCACGAAATCCGGGCTTTCCTCTCGATTTGGCTTCTCCTGCATGACCGCGTCAAAGGCGGCTCTGGTGCAGCTTTTTTCCTCGCACAGCCTGCGCAGTTTTTCGATCTGCGCCTTGTTCGGGAAGCGGCGCTTCTGCTCAAAGTGATCGACAATCCAGCGCTGAACCTCCGCATCCAGAAAGCTGATTGCGACCGCTGAACCGACCGTCAGCGCGCCTGCATCGGCACAATCCATCAGCCTGCCGTCGAGGTAAGTGAGCCGGATGTAGCGGTTGATCTGCCGGGGATCCTCGCCGAACATTTCGGAGATTTCCTCGCGCGTGGTTTTCCGTTTGACCTCCCGCAGATCGTTGCGCTCCCCGCGGTGCTGCAGGGCGTCGCGCATCATGCGATACGCCCAGGAGCGTTCGCTGGGGAGCAGCTTCGGACGCTGGCGCAGATTGGTTTCGATCATCGCCAGAACTGCCGCGTCGTCGTCGCCCAAATCGGTGCGCAGATCCGCGGCGATGGAATCCTGCCCCAGAATGCGGCAGGCCTCGACGCGCCTGTGACCGGCAATGATCTCATAGCCGCCCGCATCGCGGGGACGGATGATGATTCTGTTGAGCAGCCCGTTCTGCCGGATGCTCTCCACGAGAGAACGCATGGCTTCGTCATTTCTGACCTTGAAGGGCTGGTTCGGAAAGGGGTGCAATTCCTCCAGAGGGACGATGAGCCCCGTGGCCGCCTCAGTCCCAGCCATCGTCCACGGCCTCCGCATCCTCCTCGGCAAGGAGAAAGCTGTCGAAACAATCGAGCATCTCCTCCATCAGCGCCGCAAGGCGATCCTCGAAGGCCGCGACCTCGATGAACTGTCTGGACGGCTTCTTTCCGATGCACAGCAGGAGCATCATCAGCATCAGGTGCATCTCGCGGAACTGCTTTGCCGCAAAGCGCTGGTGCAGATCGCAGAAGATGTAGAGCAGGTTCAGCCCGCAATCCTCCAGCTCACTCAGCAGCAGGCAGGCGTAATACTGCCCCAGGTCTCTCAGCGCGTCCATGTTGTCATCGAGCGTGGATTCCAGCTCTTCCCGATATGCCTTGGGGAGCACGGCGATTGCCGTCAATGCCTGAAGTGTCTTTTTCAGCTTTTTCATGCTTACCTCCACTATTTTTCCGAATAAGAAAGATTGGTTCCGAATGCGTTTGGGTCAGGGTGGTACAAATCGCAATCTGCTTCACCTCCGGTCGGTGCAGGCAAGAAAAAAGCACAGTCCGAATGGCTGCGCTATCTTTCATGGCCCTGCTGTCGCTTTTTGCTCCATCCCTGCAGGAGCTTGAGGATGGTTTCCTCCATCTGTCTGGGCGTGTAGTCGCGGGGAAAGAATTTCTTCAGGGTGTCTCTGGTGAACGTCACCCGGTCAACGTCCTGCTTCTTTTCTTCCGACATGATCGCCAGCATGGATTCCTCCGTCAGCTTTCCGCTCTGGGAAAAGCGCTTCAGGCGCTGCGCCTGGGACAGAGACGGCGTCGCCTGCTCGCTGTCCATTGTGACGACCAGCAGCTCCTGCTCAGCCGGTGTCAAATAGGACAATTCCACTGCGGGATTCAGGGCAATCCGCTTGTTGTCCACCATGTCCAGGATTTCGGGGATCAGGTGGGTGAGGCGGATGTAACGGTGGACTTGGTTTCTGCTTTCACCGGCTTGCTGGCCGACAATATCCATCGCTTGCAACTTCATCCCAACTTGGGACGAAGTTAGATCAGCCCGTGCGCCCTGATGCTTGATGGCCTCCAGCTTCATCTTATAAGCAAAAGCCCTCTCGCTGGGGAGAAGGCTTTCACGCTGTATGTTGCTGTCAACCATGACGATCACGGCGGCGTCATCGTCCAGCTCGCGGACGAT
>JBJEUI010000140.1:0-2155 GCA_051883755.1 Candidatus Ventricola sp. | reverse complement strand
GCGATGCCCGTGGCGAACCAGCGGGTCACATCCTTGTCATGCAGCGCCATCTGCAGTTTCTCGTAGCTGTACTTGTCGTGCATGTAGTGGATGACGTTGAGCGTGTTGACGTACACCTCCGCCAGCCAGCGCATCATCGCATCAAATTTCTCCATGACCTCCTCGTAGTCGAGGTACTCGCTGGTGACCGGCATGAACTTCGGGCCGACCTGCTTGCGGCTGATCTCGTCCACGCCGCCGTTGATGGCGTACAGCAGGCACTTGGCCAGGTTGGCGCGCGCGCCGAAGAACTGCATCTCCAGGCCGATGCGCATGGAGGACACGCAGCAGGCGATGCCGTAGTCGTCGCCGTGGGGGAAGCGCATGATGTCGTCGTTCTCGTACTGGATGGACGAGGACTCGATGGACATCTTCGCGCAGTAGCGCTTGAAATTCATCGGCAGGTTGACGGACCAGAGCACCGTCAGGTTCGGCTCCGGGGAAGGGCCGAGGTTTCTGAGGGTGTGCAGATAGCGGTAGCTCATCTTTGTAACCAGGTGACGTCCGTCGATGGCCACGCCGCCGATGGACTCGGTGACCCACTGCGGATCGCCGGAGAAGAGCTGGTTGTATTCCGGCGTGCGGGCGAACTTGACCATGCGCAGCTTCATGATGAAGTGATCGACCATCTCCTGGATCTCCCGCTCGGTGAACAGGCCGCGGCGCAGGTCGCGCTCGGCGTAGATATCCAGGAATGTGCTGGTGCGGCCCAGGGACATCGCCGCGCCGTTCTGCTCCTTGATGGCGCCCAGGTAGCCGAAGTACAGCCACTGGATCGCCTCCTTCACGTTGCCCGCCGGGCGGCCGATATCAAAGCCGTAGCCGGCGGCCATCTCCTTGAGCTGCCCCAGCGCGCGGATCTGCTCGGAGAGCTCCTCGCGCTGCTGAATGACCCTCGAATACATCGCCGAGCGGGTCTGCTCCTTCTGCTCGAGCTTGTCCTCGATCAGGCAGTTAACGCCGTAGAGCGCCACGCGGCGGTAATCGCCGATGATGCGGCCGCGGCCATACGCGTCCGGCAGGCCGGTGATGATGTGGCTGGAGCGGCAGGCACGCATCTCCGGGGTGTAGGCGTCAAACACGCCTGCGTTGTGCGTCTTGCGGTGCACGGTGAAGAACTCGCTCATCCTGGGATCGACCGTATAGCCGTGATCCTTGCAGGCCTTCTCCGCCATGCGGATGCCGCCGTAGGGCATGAACGCGCGCTTGAACGGCTTGTCCGTCTGCAGGCCGACGATCTGCTCCTTCTCCTTATTCAGATAGCCCGGGCCGTGGGAGGTGATGGTGGAGATGACCTCCGTATCCATGTCCAGCACGCCGCCTTTGGCAATCTCCTCCTTCGTCAGCGCGCAGACCTGATCCCACAGGTCAAGCGTGTTCTGCGTCGGCCTCTCCAGGAAGCTCTCGTCGCCGTCATAGGGCGTATAGTTGTGCTGGATGAAGCTGCGGACATTGACCTCGCGGCACCAGGTCGCCCGCTCAAAGCCGTCCCACTCCTCAAACTGGTAGTCCATATAGTCCAGACGATCCATGCTCTCTCTCCTCGTTCTATGATTAGAATCATCTAACAGTTCTGACGAAATGAAGACAAAATCCTGTGCCCCTGTATCAGCACATCATCCTGTCTCCCCCTTCAGTTCTTCATGCCGGAGGTTTTTGGCTTTTCGGCATATCGTACTTCTGATCGCTTTTCAGAACAGCCTTCATCAGTTTGGCAAGCCTGCTGTATCCTCATTCGTCATTTTGACAAAATGAGCTTGAAACGCTTCGTTAGCGAAAGGGAGCGAAAGCGAACGAAGACCTCATCCGCCCTTCGGGCACCTTCCCCATAGGGGAAGGCAAAGTTTGTTGAAGACTTTGCAGTAAATCAGCCTTCCCCTCTGGGGAAGGTGGCTTGCCGCAGGCAAGACGGATGAGGTCTTAATAACATTAGCCCCCTTAAGCGCAGAACATCCCGAAATGCTCAGCACGCCAAAAAAGCTTCCTCCCCGCTTGCGGGAAGGAAGCCTTCTATCCTTTGGCTCAGTAGGTGTAGTTCTCCACGTCCACCTTGTCCGGATCGGTGTACGGCGCAAGGGTGGAAACCATCTTCATGGGCTTGTCGTAGCTGTTCTTG
>JBJEUI010000139.1:0-48139 GCA_051883755.1 Candidatus Ventricola sp. | reverse complement strand
GGCGAAAACGGCGCGGGCAAATCGACGCTGATGAATATTCTGGGCGGCGTGCTGCCTGCGGACAAGGGCGCCATCGAGCTTGACGGCAAGCAGGTGACGTTTGCCAACCCCGCCCAATCGCTGAACGCGGGCATCGCGTTCATCCATCAGGAGCTGAACCTGATCAACGACCTTCCCGTGTATGAAAACATGTTCATCGGCCGCGAGCTGAAAAAGAAGAGCGGATTCCTCGATCACGCGGCGATGTACCAGCAGACGAAGGCACTCTTTGAGAAGATGGAGATCGACGTCGATCCCGGCGCAATGGTCTCCACGCTGGACGCCTCCTTCAAACAGATTGTCGAAATTGCACGCGCGCTGATGATGAACGCATCGATCATCATCATGGATGAGCCGACGACGTCGCTCACCGATCCGGAGATCGAGCGCGTTTTTGATATGCTGCGCACGCTCAAGGCGCAGAAGGTCGGCGTGGTTTTCATCTCGCACAAGCTGCGCGAGGTCATGGAGATCTGCGACCGCTATACCGTGCTGCGCGACGGCGTGATGGTGGCCGACGGCTATGTCAAGGATACGAGCATCGCGGCCATCGCGCGCGACATGGTCGGCCATGAGGTGCGCACCGGCGCGAAGCAGAGCAGTGCGGCGCTGGGCGAAGAGGTGCTGCGCATCGAGAAGCTGACGCAGGAGCCGTATTTCCGCGACGTGAGCCTGAGCGTTCGCGCGGGCGAGGTGCTTGGCGTGACAGGCCTGCTGGGCGACGGACGCAGCGAGCTGTTCCGTGCGGTGTTCGGCGCACAGGGCAAATATCAGGGGCAGGTCTTTATGCACGGCAAGCCGGTAACGATCACCTCCACGCAGCAGGCGCTCGGCCTGGGCATCGGCTATCTGCCGCGCAACCGCAAGGAAAACGGCATCATCAAGGACATGGACATCCTGGAAAACGGCTCCATCGTCACCCTGCCGCGGCTCACGCGGCACGGCCTCATCCAAAGCAGGGAACAGCGTGCACAGTTTGACAAGCAGCGCCGCGAGCTGCGCATCAAGATGGGGAAAGAGACGGACGCCATCACAAGCCTGTCCGGCGGCAACCAGCAGAAGGTGGTGCTGGCCAAGTGGCTCAGCGCCAACCCGAGCCTGCTGATTCTGGACAACCCGACCCAGGGCGTGGACGTCGGCGCGAAGGAGGAAATCTACGAGATCATCCTCAGACTAGCCGCACAGGGCGTGGCGGTCGTGGTGCTTTGCAGCGAGGCGCAGGAGATCATCAGGCTCTGCGACCGTGCGCTGGTGATGTATCACGGCGCCGTTCGCGCGGAGGTCTCGGGCGAGACCATGAACGAGCATGAAATGATGCGCCTGGCAACCGGCGGCTAAGAAAGTTGAGAGGAGTTAATCGCCATGACACAGCGGACTAACGAAAACAAAGAATCGATTCTGCACAAGGCGGTCGTGCAGTGGAAGACCAATCCGATCTTCTCAACCGCGTGCGTGCTGGTGCTGATGATCATCCTTCAGACGCTCGCGCTGGGGTTTGATTTTGAGAGCATCGGCGCGTGGTTCTCCCACTGGTCCCGCAACTGGATCAACATCCTGCGCAACAACGCCAGCGTCGGCATCGTCGCGCTGGGCATGACGTTCGTCATCATCTCCGGCGGCATCGACCTGGCGGTCGGTTCCACGCTGGTTGCCGTCGGCGCTGTGCTGATGGTCTGCGTGAACAGCTATCCCACGGGCCTGCTGACGAGCATGGGCATCACCGGCGTGCCGGCGTTCATCATCGGCATTGCCGCCTGTATCCTGATGGGCTGCCTGCTGGGCGGCGTGTCCGGCTTCCTGATTGCCAGGCAGAAGCTGCCGGCGTTCATCGCGACGCTGGGCATGATGAAGATCTGCCGCAGCGTGACGCAGCAGGTCATGCAGACCGCGGGCGTGAAGGTGCCCACGCAGTTCCTGGCGATCGCCAACACAAAGATCGGCGGTCAGGTGATCCTGCCGATTATCTACTGGCTGGTGCTGGCGGTGCTGCTGCACATCATCTCCAGGAAGACGACCTTCGGCCGTCATGTGTACGCCATCGGCTCCAATGAGCGCGCGGCGCGCCTCTCCGGCATCAACGTGGAGAAGGTGACGGCGATGGTGTATGTGCTGTCCGGCCTCATGGTGTCCATTGCGGCGATCATTCAGGTGGCGCGCATCGGCTCCATGGACTATGCCAACGCGGGCAGCGGCTATGAGATGGACGCCATTGCGGCGGTCGTCGTCGGCGGCACGAGCATGTCGGGCGGCAAGGGCTCGATTCTGGGCACCGTACTGGGCATGCTGATCATCGCCGTCATGAACAACCTGCTCAACCTGATGGGCGTTCCGCCGTTCCTGCGCGAGGCGTTCAAGGGCTTTATCGTCATCGCGGCTGTGCTGCTGCAGAAGAAGGAAAAGAACAGCTAACAGGCGTGCTTGCGCGGCGATGCCGGCTTCCCGGACTGGCAGAACAACGTTTCCCAGAATGCAAGTAAAGGAGATATTGATATGATTAAGGTCGGTTTGATCGGCTGCGGCAAGATCGGCCAGGTGCGCCACCTGCCCGAGTATGCGGCCAACCCCAATTGCAAAATCACGGCGCTGTACGACATCAACATGGAGCGCGCGCAGGCGCTGGCCGGGCAGTACGGTGCGACGGCATATCCGTCTGTCGAGGCGCTGCTGGCCTCCGATGTGGACGCGGTGAGCGTCTGCTCCTCCAACACCAGCCATGCGGGAATCGCCATTGCGGCGCTGAGAGCGGGCAAACACGTGCTGTGCGAAAAGCCGATGGCCACGACGCTTCAGGACAGCGAAGCCATGGTCGCTGCGGCGAAGGCATCTGGCAAGCGCCTGATGATCGGCCAGAACCAGCGCCTGGCCGGCGCGCACAAGAAGGCAAAGGAACTGATTGATGCGGGCGCGATCGGCAAGGTGCTCACGTTCAAGACTGCGTTCTGCCACGGCGGCCCCGAGACGTGGAGCGTCGATCCGGGCCTGAACACCTGGTTCTTTGACAAAAAGCGCGCGGCGATGGGCGCGATGGCCGATCTGGGCGTGCACAAGACCGACCTCATCCAGTACCTGACCGGACAGAAGATCGTCGAGGTCAGCGCCAGGCTGAGCGTGCTGGACAAGAAGTTTGCTGACGGCACCCCGATCACCGTGGACGACAACGCCTTTTGCATCTACCGGATGGACGGCGGCGCGATGGGCACCATGACCGTCTCCTGGACGAACTACGGCGCGGAGGACAACTCCACCGTGATCTGGGGCACCGAGGGCGTGCTGCACATCTACGATCATCCGGATCACACGCTCGTGCTGAACAGGAAGGGCGGCGAGGTCGAGTACTTTGACGTCGATCAGATCCAGACCAACGATAACCAGACGGCGTCCGGCGTGATCGACATGTTCATCGAGGCTATCCTTGATGACAACGCGCCGTACATCACCGGCGAGAGCGCACTGACGGCGATGCGCGCGGTGTTTGCCGCCATCGAGTCCTCCGAGAAGGGCTGCGCCGTCAAGGTGGACAACTGAGCCTGCAGCTTTGACGCAGAGCGAAGAAAGGAGCCTCTCTCATGAACAGAATCATTGCGGTCAATTCCAACTGCTACCATGGCTTTTCCATCGAAGAGGCGATCGAGGGCATCGCGGCGGCGGGCTTTCATTACATCGAGCTGACGGCGACCAAGGGATGGACGGAGCACGTGTTCCCGGATCAGAGCTTTGAACGTCTGCTGGCCGTGAAGGACATGCTCGAGCGCTATGGCCTCAAGCCCTTTTCCATGAGCGGCCACTGCAACCTGATGGATACCGAGCGCATCGGCGACTTCATCAAGAACATCCGTCTGGCGGCGTTTTTCGGCTGCGACTATATCGTCAGCTCCATCGGCGAGGCGCACCTCAAGGACAACGCCGTGGCGGACAATGCAACCGTGGCCGGGCACATCGCGGCGCTGGTGCCGTACCTTGAGCGGTATGGCCTGACGCTCGTGCTGGAGACGCACGGCAGGGAGCACGGCACCGGCAAGGTGCTCGCCGAGATCGTGAAGCTCGTGGGCAGTGAGCGCGTCAGGATCAACTACGACACGGCGAATGTGATCTTCTATGGCCGCGTCGATCCGTGCGAGGACCTCAAAGCCTGCATTGGCGATGTGGCGTATGTGCACCTCAAGGACAAAGCGGGCGCGGACGACGAGTGGGACTTCCCGGCGGTCGGCAAGGGCCGCGTGGACTTCCCAAAGCTCTTTGCGGAGCTTGAGGAGGCCGGCAACGGCAGTCCGCTGAGCATCGAGATCGAGTTCACGGCAAAGGGACCCAGGGACCTTGACGAGGTCAACCAGGCCGTGAAGGACAGTGCGGCCTATCTGCTCGCGCAGGGCTTTGTGCTGTAAGGAGGGCGAGTCATGAATATCCTGCTCGTTGGCCTGGGCGGTATGGGCACCTGCCATTACATGAACTATCAGCACATCGAGGACGCGAAGGTCGCCGCATGCGTGGGCAAATCCGACAGCGACCGGGCGGCGGCCGGGGCGTGGGGCCTGCCGATCTATGAGAGCATCGCGGAGGCCTGTGCGGCTGAGGCGATCGACGTGATCGACGTATGCGCGCCGACTTACCTGCACAAGCCGCTTGTGCTGGAGGCGGCGGCGCAGAAGAAGCACATCATCTGCGAAAAGCCCATTGCCCTGAACCTCGCGGATGCCAGGGCGATGTACGCGGCCGCGGAGGAGAACGGCGTGCAGCTGTATATTGCGCAGGTGCTTCAGTTCACCCGCGAGGTGGAGACGCTGCGCGAGGTGGTCAGGACGGAGCGCTACGGCAAGCCGCTGGACGGCTGCTTCGAACGGCTGACCGCCTGCCCGAAGTGGTCGCAGGGCGGCTGGCTGCTGGACAGGAAAAAGAGCGGCCTGCTGCCGTTTGACCTGCACATCCACGACCTTGACGTGATTGTCAGCCTGTTCGGCAAGCCGGATGACGTGAGCTACACCGAATGCGCGGGTCCGGGCAAAGCGTATGCCGAGCAGTACCGCTTCCTCTACACCTACAAGAGCGGCCTGAACGTCTGCGCGGAGGCCGCCTGGTTCAACGCGGCAATTCCGTTTACCGCACGCTGGCGCGTGTACTTTGAGCGCGGCATGCTGATCTGCGACGCAGGCGGCGTGACCGGGTACGCCGCTGACGGCGAGGTGACGAGATTCGACGTGACCGATCCGGTTCAGGTGGACTGCGGCATCAACCTGGGAAAAAGCGGCTGGTTCCTTCGGGAGCTGACGCACCTGCTGGGCTGCGCGAAGAGGGGAGAGCCGTCCGCACTCGTACCCAAGCAGCGGGTGCTGGATGTGGTAGAAATCCTTGAAAAAATCTGATGCGGAAACATAAGGCGCTGCGGGAAAGACCTGCAGCGCCTTTTCTCTTCATGGGATGGAGGTTCATTTCGCGAGATGCTTGTTCAGCCACGGGAACGTCAGCGGCCAGATGCAGCCGGCGAATGCGACCACGAGGAAGTAGCGCAGCGCATGGGCGACGGCGTGGCCGCCGAGCAGCGCCAGCAGCGGGGCTTTGATGCCCGCCTTCAGGCCCAGCAGCAGCGCGAGGCCGGCAATCAGCTTGACAGCCTGAACAGGCAGCGGCGCGCGTGTGTCAAAGCGGAGGATCCGGTGATCCAGCTCCCAGGTCATGAATATGCCCACGATGCAGCCGAGCATCGTGTAGGCGTTTTTCGTGCCGTGCGCGAGATTGTCCGCGTCGATATCGGCAGGAAAGGGAAAGAGGTGCACGAACGCGAGATACGCAGCCGCCAGCAGCGTCATGCCGGCAAGCAGCGGACGCATGCGCCGGGGATCATCGCAGGCGTCTCGCAGCAGCGGATAGAGCCCGAAGACCAGCGACAGCGCAAGAAGGGCCGAGACACCGACGTCCCACGGCGTGTGCACGCCCAGATACATCCGCGAGAGCGGCACCAGCACGCACAGCGCGATGCAGGGGAAGCGGACGGCGCCGCGGTGCGTCCATCGCGCGATGGCGCCGTATACGCCGATGCTCGACTGCGTGTGGCCGCTGGGGAAGGAATACCCTGTCGCTTCAGCGCGCGCGCTTTCCACGATGGTGAAGTCCGGATCGCGCACCCAGGGGCGCGGAATACGGAACAGCAGCTTGAGCCACTGATTGAGCACCGTGCCCAGAAGCCCTACGCAGAGGAGGTAATAGCCTTCCTTTTTGTCGATGCACCAGAAGAGCAGAAGGCCGAAGGCGATGAACAGCGTCTCCTCGCCGAAGTGCGTGATCAGGGAAAAGAAGGCGTCGAGCGCCGGCATGCGCATGTTCTCAAGGAAGTACAGCAGGGACATGACATTTCTCCTTTGCTTGCAGGAATGGTTATCCATTATGATAGCATATTTGTAAAGAAATTGTCAATTCTGCGTAAAATCAGCTTGACAGCATTGTGTCATTGCGCGTACAATAAGCATAAACGAACGGGCTGCTTTTGTGATCGAAAAGAAAGCGCCCAGACAAAAAAGGAGGAACCTCATCATGAAAAAGTTCTTTGCGCTGATGCTCGCGATGATGCTGCTGGTGACCGCCTCTGCGGCGCTGGCGGACGGAAGCCTCGTCGTCTATTCTCCGCATGACGCGGACCCGCTGAACGCCGGCGTGGCGATGTTCCAGGCGGCGTATCCGGACATCGACGTGCAGGTCATCGCGGCCGGCACCGGCGAGCTGTGCCAGCGCATCGTGGCTGAGAGCGAGAATCCGCAGGGCGACGTCCTCTGGGGCGGCGGCGCGGACACGCTGGCCGGCTATGTGGACTACTTTGACGCGTATGTCTGCGCGAACGACGATGTGATCGGCGAAGCGTACAAGGACGCGGACGACATGTGGATCGGCGAGTCCCCGCTGCCGATGGTCTTCATCTACAACAAGAACCTCATCGCTGAGGAAGACGTGCCCAAGACCTGGGACGACCTGTGCAACGAGTCCCTCAAGGGCAAGATCGCGTACGCTTCTCCGGCGAAGTCCGGCTCCGCGTACACCCAGCTGTGCACCATGCTCTTCTCCAAGGACACCATCGACGAGGGCTGGGAGCTGGTCTTCAACTTCATCAAGAACCTGGACGGCAAGGTGCAGGATTCCTCCGGCAACTGCCATAAGCTCGTCGCCTCCGGTGAGTACGCCATCGGCGTGACCATCGAGAAGTCTGCGGTGCTCTACAACGACAACCCGGACATCGGCTACATCTATCCGGCGAAGAACTCCGCGGTGCCGGACGGCGTGGCGCTCGTGAAGAACTGCCCGAACCCGGACAACGCCAAGCTGTTCATCGATTTCGTCACCGGCCTTGAGTGCCAGACCGCGCAGAACGCCGACTGGGCCCGCCGCCCGGTTCGCAGTGACCTGACTCCGGTCGGCCTGGTTGGCCTGGAGACCCTCGACCTGGGCAACTACGACTTTGCGTATGCCGCCAAGAACAAGGCCGAGATCGTTGAGAAGTGGAACGACCTGACCATCGAAGCTGAGGAGTAATCTGTATTGCGAAGGATGGGGGGACACTCGGTGTCCCCCTTCTTTTGATGTATGGTCAACCGGCGGTGCGTCCGCCCTGTGGAGAGAGGTACTGAAATGAGCAACGAAGTCATCATCAAAAATGCTGTCAAGCGCTACGGCGATTTCACCGCGCTGCACGGCGTGTCCCTGAACATCGAGAAGGGCGAGTTTTTCACCCTGCTGGGACCGTCCGGCTGCGGCAAGACCACGCTGCTGCGCATGATCGCCGGCTTTAACTCCATCGAGGGCGGCGATTTCTACTTTGGCGAAAACCGGATCAACGACGTGCCCGCGCACAAGCGTGACATCGGCATGGTCTTCCAGAATTACGCGATTTTCCCGCACCTGACCGTCGAGGAGAACGTGGCCTACGGCCTCAAGGCGCGCAAGGTGGACAAGAAGGAGATCGACCGCCGCGTGAAGGAGGCGCTGGAGCTGGTGCAGATTGCGCCGCTGGCTTCCCGTAAGCCCAGCGAGCTCTCCGGCGGCCAGCAGCAGCGCGTTGCGCTGGCCCGTGCGTTTGTCATCGAGCCGAGCGTGCTGCTGATGGACGAGCCGCTCTCCAACCTGGATGCCAAGCTGCGCGTGCAGATGCGCTCCATCATCAAAAAGCTCCAGCGCCGTCTGGGCATCACCACCATCTACGTCACGCACGACCAGGAGGAGGCGCTGGCCATCTCCGACCGCATTGCCGTCATGAACCAGGGCAGGGTTATGCAGGTCGGCACGCCGAGCGAAATCTATGCCAAGCCGGAAAATCCGTTCGTCGCGGGCTTCATCGGCGTGAGCAACTTCCTCAACTGCGACGTGGTTCGGTGCGAAAACGGCGTGGCGAAGGTCTCCATCAAGGGTGAGCTGGACATCGATGTGCCGGTCAGAACGGAATATACCGGCAAGGCGCAGCTTTCCGCGCGGCCGGAGCAGCTCTTCTTCTCCGAGACGGGCATGCCGGGCAAGGTGATGTTCTCGACGTTCCTGGGCGATTTCATCGAGTATGAGGTGGAGCTTGACGACGGCCAGACGCTGATCATCAACGAATACACCAAGGACACCGCCAGGGTGCACGAGGTGGGCGAGAAGGTGTTCATCAGCTTCGACGCCACGCGCATCAGCCTCTACAACGAGGCCGAGGAGGTGCTTTCCAAGTGACGGAACGCCCGCGCCGGAAGATCAAGCTCGACTTCTGGTTTTTCGTCAAGGCCAGCGTGATCCTTGCGCTGTGTCTGTTCATCGTCTATCCGTTTTACACCATCCTGACCAAGAGCGTCTTTTCCAGCAAGGTGGAGGGCATCACGCTGTATAACTTCCAGCGTTTCTTCTCCAAGAAGTATTACTACCGCACGCTGCTGCGCTCGCTGGTCATCTGCTCGTTTACGACGCTGTTTGCCTGCGTCATCGGCGTGTTCATCGCGTATGTCATGACGCGCTACAATGTGCTGGGCAAGAACGTTCTGCACGTGTTCATCATCCTGTCGCTGATGAGCCCGCCGTTCATCGGCGCGTATTCCTGGATCGTGCTGCTGGGCCGCAACGGCCTGATCACGCAGGCGCTCACGGCCATCGGATTGCCTGCGCCAACGATCTACGGACGAAACGGCATCATCTTCGTGTTCACGCTGCACCTGTTCCCGTATGTGTATCTGTACACCTCCGGCGCGATGAACAGCATTGACTCCTCGCTGGAGGAGGCCGCTGAGAACCTGGGCATGAACAAGCTCAAGCGCATTATGACCATCACGCTGCCGGTTGTGCTGCCGTCGATTCTGGCGGGCTGCATCATGGTGTTCATGACCTGTCTGGCGGATTTCGGCACGCCGATGCTGCTGGGCGAGGGCTACACCGTGCTGCCTGTGCTCGTGTACAATGAGTACATGTCCGAGAGCGCGACGGACCCGTACATGGCCTCCGCGCTGTCGGTGGTCATCGTCGCCTGCTCGATGGTCATGCTGGCGCTGCAGAAGCTGGTGGTGGAGAAGAAGAACTACACCATGAGCACGCTGCGCCCGCCGCAGGAGACGCAGCTGCACGGCGTGAAGCGCTTCCTGGTGTCCTTCCCGGTGTATCTGGTCATCTTCTTCGCGCTGCTGCCGCAGATCGTGGTGGTGTGCCAGTCGTTCGTGGAGCGCAGCTTCTCGGGCGTGGTGCAGGGCATCAACCTGAACAACTACCGCGCCATCCTCAAGCGACTGGGCCAGAACATCTTCAACACCTACGCGTTCTCGCTGGTGGCGATCGTGTTCATTGTGATTCTGGGCATCCTGATCTCCTATGTCCTGGTGCGCAAGAAGGGCAAGGCGGCGACGGTCATCGATACGCTCATCATGTTCCCGTACGTGATTCCGGGCTCTGTTCTGGGCATCGGCCTCATTGTGGCGTTCAACCGCAAGCCGCTGATTCTGGTGGGCACGGCGGCGATCATGATCATCTCCTACATCGTGCGCAAGCTGCCCTACACCGTGCGCTCCGGCAGCGCGTTCCTGTATCAGATGGATCCGTCGGTCGAGGAGGCGTCCATCAACCTGGGCGTGTCCCCGATGAAGACGTTCTTCACGATGACGGCGCGCATGATGTTGCCGGGCATCATGTCCGGCGCAGTGCTCAGCTGGATTACCTGCATCAACGAGCTGTCCAGCTCCATCATGCTCTACTCGGGCAAGACCTCGACGATCGCCGTTGCGATCTATCAGGAGGTTGTCCGCATGAGCGACGGCACCGCTGCGGCGCTGGCGACGATCCTCTCGGTGACGACGGTCATCTCGATGCTGATCGTGTTCAGGGCCACAAAGGGAAAAGTAAAAATCGTCTAAGCAGCAAAGCCTCTCCGGCAACCCGGGGAGGCTTTCCTCATGTCTATGCGGTTATTCGCGAATGCACTTGATCTTCCTGACGGAAGCCTCGTCCGGCGTAATGTACAGCGTGCGCTGGTGCGTGTAGATGACGAAGCCTGCGGGCGTGCCGCCGGGCTTTTTGATGTAGCGGCGCAGCGTCGCATCGATGGGCACCTGCGCAGAGCGCATGCCCTTGGAATAATACGCCGCCAGCATCGCGGCCTCCTCAATCGTCGTCTCCGGCACGTCAGCGGCATGCACCAGCACGTGCGAGCCGGGCATCTTCTGCGCGTGCAGCCAGAGCTCGTCGCCCTTGGCGCCCAGGGTCAGGCGCTCGTTCTGCAGGGCGTTCTTGCCGACCTCGATCTCAATGCCGTCGCTGGAGAGAAATTTCATCGGCTGGGACGGCGCTTCCCTGCGCGGCTTCACGCGGGAGACCGTGCGGCGTACATGGCCTGACTTTTCCAGCATGCTGCGCAGCTCAGACAGACCCGCTGCGTCCGTGCACTTGCGAAGGTCGTCCTCCATCTGCTCCAGATACTCAAGCTCCTGCTCGGTCTTGGCCTTCTGTTCAGCCGCCAGCGTGCGCGCGCCGCGTGCCTTCTGATAGAGCTTGAAGTAGCGCTGCGCGTTCTGCGCGGGCGAGAGGGAGACGTCCATCGGGATGTCGATCATCTCGCATGCTTCAGAATAGAAATTCTCGACGTGGGCGACCGGTTCGCCCTTTTTGAGCCGGTAGAGGTTCGCCTGAATCAGCTCGCCCTTCTGGCGGTATTCCTCCATGCGCTCTGCGCTCTCAAGCGCCTCGTTCTGAATGGCGATCTTCTTTTCGCAGCGCTCGATGTGGTTCTTGAGCGTGTGCGCGAGGGAGCTGGCGCGTTGGTTCATGCGGTCGCGGCGGTCGCGCTCGTAGAAGAACGCGTCTAGCGCGGCGCTGGGACTGTCGTATGCCTCTGTCGCGGACAGCGGCAGGTGCAGCTGGGCGAAGGGGTACACGTCCGCCGGCGCGCCGTCCTCCGCCAGGTTCACCACACACGGGCCCATCTGCGGCATCGCCGCAAGATAGGCGTGCAGCTGCGCTGCTGTGTATTCGGCGTCCAGCTCCGAGAGGAGCGCGGAGCCATCCAGACCGATGCGCGCGCAGGCCTCGCGGGAAGCCTGAGGGGAGAATCCGGCCAGGCAGGCGCCGATAGCCTTGTCCAGCTTGCCGCCGGTTTCGGTCAGGCGCCGTGCAATCTCCTGAACCGTCGCCGTCTCGGGGTTCAGCTTGCCCTGGGAGGGCGGATAGGCATAGGGCAGACCGGGCAGCACCTGGCGCACGCGGGAAATGTCGTCACCGATGTGGCGGGCCGCATCCACAATGCGTCCGTCTCCTCCGCGCAGGATGATGTTGGAATGGCGTCCCATGATCTCCACGACCAGCGTGCGCGTGACAGGGTCGCCCATCTCGCTGAGCGCCTGGATTTCGATCTCCAGAATGCGGTCGCCGGCGACGCGGCGAACGGCCTGTACGCGGCCGGAGGCGAGGTATTTGCGCAGCAGCATGCAGAACATCGGCGGCTCCATCGGGCCGGTCTTGGCGTGCTCGCTCAGGTGGACGCGCGCAGCGTTGGCTGAGGCGCTGAGCACCAGACGATGATTGGCGCCCTGAGCGCGGATGAGCAGGTGCACCTCGTCCCGCTCGGGCTGGATGACGCGGTCCACGCGCCCGTCCCTGAGTTTTGAATCGAGCTCGCGCGCGACAAAGCCGAGCATTACGCCGTCCATGGGCATATGAAAAACCTCCTTGGGAATCTGCAAAATCAGCTTTACCATTATAGCATGCCGCGCGGGGAGAAGCAAATGCAAAAGCACGGACGGGGTATGGCATGCGCAGGCGTGCAGGGGAATACACTCAAGCGGAAGAAAGGGCAAGGGGTGATGGAGGATGAAGAGGCCGAAAATGCCGAAGTTCCGATTCCGACGGGTGCATGTGGAGCGCACGCTCATTGGATGCAGCGCTGCACTGGTGATGCTGTTGTCTTTCCAGAGCCGGAATGTGGTGCAGGAGCCCTACGAGGAACCGCTTGAAGACATTCCGCAGGCGCAGGTGGCCGTATCCGTCTCGGCACAGGACATGCAGCAGACGGTCGTCTATTATGAAGACGGGGACGGATACCTTGTGCCCGTGCAGCGCGATGTGCTGCGTCAGGACGGCATCGCCAGGGCGACGCTTGAGCTGATGGTGCAAAGCGCCAGAAACGACATGGATGCGGCGAGGCTGGGCCTTTCGCCCGTGGTGCCGGAGGGCACGACGTTTGAGCTGGATATTGCAGACGGCCACGCACGTGTGGATTTGGGGCGCGAGGCGCTCTCTGCCGTCAGCAAGCAGCAGGAGGAGAATATGCGCACGGCCATCGTCTGGGCGCTGACGGAGTTTGACACGGTGAAGGACGTGAACTTCCTGGTGGACGGCCAGAAGCGCGACACGCTGACGCACGGCACGAACATCTCCGGCTCCTATACGCGAGTGGGCCTGAATCAGGAGGAGCCTGCCGCTGAGACGTTCGCCGGTGCGAGCGAGGTGCAGATGTACTTCCCGGCGCAGGACGGGCGGCTGCTGGTGCCGGTCTCTAGAACGGTGTACTCGGATGACGACGTGGCGACGGCGGTCTTTGAATTCCTGCGCGGGCCGAAGGCGGACAGCGGCCTGGAGACGCCGCTTGACGAGGACGTGCAGCTGCTGGGCGTGAGCGTAAGCGGCGGCGTGGTGACGATCAACTTCTCCAAGGAGTTTACCCGAATCGCCGAGCGGAGCGACGGCGGCGTGCAGGCGATGCGCGCGCTGATGATGACCTGTACGCGCTATCCGGGCATCAAAAAGGTCAAGATTCTGGTGGACGGCGAGCCGTATCAGATGCCGGTCAGCGATGTGCCGACGTTTGCCAATGTGGCAGCGGACGTGGAGAACAGCTTTCCGGAGGTCATGCTCATCGAGTAAACGACGAAAAGGGCTGAAGCGGACATTCGGCCCTTTTTTTCATGGACGGAATATGGTATACTGAGTCAGCGCGCCTTGCGCGCTCCCGCTTCCATGCAGCTCGGTGCGCTGCGAGGTTTGGATGCGGTTCCCTGATCATGGAAAACCCTGTACGGAGGAATGTTGACATGACGAACAAACTGCCGCGCCTGATCGTGGCCAGCAACAATAAAAACAAGCTCAGGGAGTTTGATGCGATCCTCGGCCATCTGTATGAGATCGTCTCCATGCGCGATGCGGGCGTCGATGAGGACATCGAGGAAGACGGCGTGACGTTTGAGGAGAACGCGCTCATCAAGGCGAACTACGTGATGAACGCCACCGGCTGCGCGGCTATCGCGGACGACAGCGGGCTGGAGGTCGATGCGCTGGGCGGCGCGCCGGGCGTGTACAGCGCTCGCTACTGCGGCCGTCACGGCGACGACGAGGCGAACAACGACCTCCTGCTGAAAAACCTCAGGGATGTGCCTGCGCCGCGAACGGGCCGCTACGTGGCGGCGATTGCGCTGGTGCGTCCGGGCAAGGCACCGATTGTCCGCCGCGGCACCTGCGACGGAGAGATTCTCTTTGAGCGCAGGGGACAGGGCGGCTTTGGCTACGACCCGCTGTTTCAGTGCGAGACGGGCGAAACGTTTGCCGAGGTTTCCATGGAGACGAAAAACGCCATCAGTCACAGAAAGCGCGGCATCGCGGCGGTGCTGGCGGCGCTGGAGGAAGAGGCGTGATGCGCGTCGGCATCTTTTCGGACAGCCACGGCGATCACAATGCGCTCGATGAGCTGCTGGAAAAGATGGGTATTGTGGATGCGGTCTGCTTTCTGGGGGATGTTGCGCGCGATGCGGAGCACCTTCGGGAGCGCCTGTCAGTCCTGCCGAATCAGCCGCCGCTGTATGCCGTACGCGGAAACAATGACTATTATTCGACCTGCATGCTGCCCTGGGAGCTACTCGTCGAGCTGGGCGGCGTGCGCGTGTACATGACGCACGGCCATCGGCTCGTGAGCCTGATGGGCCTTGCCTACAAGGCACAGGAGTGCGGGGCACAGATTGCGCTCTTCGGGCATACGCATGAGGCGCTGTGCGAGACGGTGCAGGACGTCATGCTGCTCAACCCCGGTTCGGCAGGCAATACCTGCCGCGGCGGCAGAGCGCGGGCCAGCGTGCTGGAGATCAACAGAGGACATTTTCGCGTGACGAATATCCTGCTGTGAAGCGGAAACGGGGAAGAAGAGAAAACCAAGAGAAAACATTTTCAAGAAAACCACATTTTTTCAATTTTCATATTGACAAATCGCGTGCTGGGCTGTATAATAGGTTTCGCTGATTGAGCAGCAGCCAAGCAGATGGAGAGTTGGCTGAGTGGTCTAAGGCGCACGACTGGAAATCGTGTGTGGGCTGATACCCCACCTAGGGTTCAAATCCCTAACTCTCCGCCAAAGGCGTTTAGTGTAAACTAGACGCCTTTTTTCTATACATTATTGGATTTCTCTAACTTTCGTATGTGAAAGCGTGAGCGATAATTAAATGAATTTGAGCAATGTTCGCTCGTTTGTGTCAATGAAAAATTGCCACGCGCGTTGACACGAAATTGCCACGGAACTACGATAATGGCAGAAAAAGCCCGCCTGAGAGCAATTTCAGGCGGGTAAAATGTGATTTAACAAATATTTAATATTTAGACGTTGAGCACCTTCGATGCATGTGCGTCCAGCATGTCGTTGATCTGAACGACCTTGTCGCCCATGACGTGCGTGTAGATGCGCTTGGTCGTAGCTGGGGAGGAATGGCCGAGGATCTGCGCGGCGTATTTTTCGTTGATGTTGTCTCGGGCCATGACGCTGGCCATGTAGTGGCGCAGACCGTGGAACTTGGAGCAGACGCCGAACTGTCTGGCCAGCTTCGCATAGCGATTGGTGAGGGCGTTGGGGCTGATGGAAATCAGCGTGGTTCGCAGATTGCGTCGTTTCATCAGCTCGGCGTACACGGAATCGGACAGCGCGATTGTACGGCAGCCGGCGTCGGTCTTGGTATCCTTCTCGACAAGCAAGCCGTTTTCATCGCCGACAAGGGCCTTGCTGACCACCAGGACGTGCCCGCCTTCCGGGGTGGACTGAATGTCAGTCCACTGCAGCGCGCAGATCTCAGAGCGCCTGAGGCCGTACAGAGAGGCCAGCATGACGGCGATGAACATCTCATCATCCTTGCTGTCGCGCAGGCTGCTAAGCATGGCAGCGACCTGATCATCGGTGGGTATTACCAATTCGTCGGTTTTGCGCTTGGGCATACGCAGCGCATCGAGATCCAGCTTGACGCCATTCTGCCGAAGCACGCAGACCAGCAGGTCGAGATTGTTCTTCACGGTCTTGGCGGATGCGGTCTTGGATCGCCAGTTGATCCAGGACTGCACGTCGCGCAGGGCGATCTTATTGACGCGGTGCTTGATGATCGGCATGAAGGCGTTCTTCCTGGCGGAGACGTAACCACGTATGGTGGACGGGGACATGCCCGTGCATCGTCCCGTTTCGATGTATGCGTCGATGGCGTCGCCAAGTGGCGGAGTGCGCTGGTTCTTTTCCTGTTCAAGCAAGCCGGCCTGCCACATGGTCGCCTTGGCTTCAGCGAGTTCGGCGGTATCCTCTGTAAAAGATGCTGTGATCTTCACGCCATTCTCATTGGTATGCGTGGCGCGGCAGCGCCAGCTGCCGGAGGGAAGCTGTTTTGCTTTGGCCATAGTATTCACTTTTTCCTTTCATTATGGGCCAGCCTGTGCTATAATGAAAGAGCACAGGCTAATCGAGTTGCGAGCTCATTTGTTTGTGTGCGTCGTCCCGTCCGAGGGTGGTAGCTCGGGCGGGATTCTTTTATTCTTCAATTCGCTCAAAGTAGGGCGAAGAGGAGACTGAGATATTGACCAGATCCATATTCACTTGCGCCAGGACAGCAGGATCTGTGATGTAGCCTGGCCGCATGCGCCATTCGCAAAGGTAAAATTCTTTGGCGCTAATAATCAATAGTAAACGCGCAGTCTCCTATCAAGAGCACTTATTGGATAAACTGTCATTTCAATATACTGCATTGGAGAATCGTCATGTATGTATTCAAAGCCTACGAAGTAGTTACCTTTTATGTCAGTATAAATAGAAGTATACAACTCTAATTCGTAGAATTCGTTTTCTCTTATCCACACTACATAGGATGAGTAGCTATATTCAAGATTTGATTCTTCAAAATCATAGTCGACATAATCTGGAAACGAAATTACATCAGCTTTTCCAAGGAATTCAGAGCAAATATCATAGGCTTCAGCCATCGTGCTCACATCAGGAAGTCCAGTAATTATGCGAATCAGTTTTTCATTTTCGTCAAACCGCAAAGTTGAATTAGGATAAGAATCATGACACCCAAATGCAGATAAAGCTGTTCGGATAATAGATCCTTCCGAAGACTGATCCATCGAGTATCCAACGCCTTGTTGCTCAAGCAAACTGACAACATATTGAATGTCATCACCCATAGACAACTCATCCATAGAAATACATTGAATATCATCAGCAAGGGCAGAAGAGAATAACAGTGCAGTAAACAGAAGAATGAATACTTTCCTCATGAAGATACACCTCAAATCACCGTACTCTGGAACGCAACAGCCTTGCCCAGAATCCGGCATGTTCGCGTTTCGCCTTCACCGCCAACGATGATAGACTTGAACGTCGGATTCTCTGCGCGCAGCTCCACTCTTCCGTCTGCGAGGTGGTAGACCCGTTTAAGCGTGGCTTCGTCATCCAGAAGAACTGCTGCAATTGATCCGTCATCGACGTAATCCTGCTTCTTGATGAATACCAGGTCGCCATCGAAGATTCTGGCCCCGATCATCGAATCACCCTTGCATCTGAGCGCGAAGTCGCATTCGACGGCTTTACCGACCACGGCGAATGTATCGACGTCAGCCTCGGCCAGGATCGGCTCTCCACATGCGATGGTGCCCAGAAGCGGAATGCGGCGTCTTGTGACGGGAAGGATATCAGGATGGGAGAAGAATTGATCTTCTCTCTGTGGAACATCAAATCCCATAAGCCACTGAATAGAGACATTGAATACAGAAGCAATATGCTCAATCATTGGTTGACGTGGAGAACGTACTCCTGTTCTCCATGCAGAAATCGTCTGCCTGGATACACCTAGAAGCTTTGCTTTATCAGAATCATTGCCTGACATACTATCAAGTAGCTCACAGATACGGCTTTCAAAAGAAGCTATTTTTGTTCCTGTCATATCTTGCATCACCTCACTTTCTTGGAGATATTATATACTGATCCTGCCACAAATGCAACACTTAATCGAAAAAATGTCCACAAAGTGGTTGACACGAGCATTGATATGTGATACCATGTGAATGCCACAAAGTGGACAAAATAGAAAAGGGGTGACAAGTGTGACAATCTCGGATACGAGCATCCAAGAAATGATCACTGTGAAAGGGTCGGTCATTTCAAAGTTCGGAAGCGTAGCAAAGTTCGCTGAACACGTAGGCTGGAGCAACAGAAAAGCGCGAGATATTGTAAGTGGTCGGCAGATGCCGACAGCCAAAGATATGGAGGAAATCTCTGCTGCTCTTGGAGTACGTACGGCTGAACCTTTCTGCGCTCTTTTTTTTCCAAATCTAGTCCACAAAGTGGACAATAATTAAAGTGGAACACAAATAACAACCGCCCATGATGGGCGGGATGGTGTTGGCTGATGAAAGTGAGGTGATGATGTGTACAGGAGCGACGTCGATGAGCGTACGCTTGGCCCAATGGAACGGCTTGGGTTGGCGTACTGCAGACTTGAAAGCCTTGAATGGGACGAGCGCGCAGGAGAAAAGCCGGAAGGTTTCGACAAAACCCCTGAAGCGTTCTATGTCAGCCATATTCAGCCTCAGCTTCTAAGGATTGAGCGGATTCTTGGAAATCCATATATCGAACGATGCCGATGGGTGTTTGATCGAAGGGAGAGCGAAGAACGCTGGCTTGAATTCAGAGAAATGGTTATCTCAGAAGAGACGGCGTATTGTGGACACGACACCTTCAAGCGCATTCGGAAGCGTCAGAATACCAAGCAGTATAGTCACGGCTTCCATGATTCTTTGATGCCTGCGATCCGCAAGTTTATCTTCAAAATCATACATCGATGAAATGCCTATGGAGCTGATCTTGATTCCAGAAAGCCCAGAAGGGTATTCCGGCTCGTAGTTTGGAGGCACCAGAGTAATTCGCTTCAGGTATCCAAGGTCCATGAGGTAAATCACATGATCTCCAGGGATATAGGACGGGCGATCATTCTCGGCGAAACAGTGCCCTTGAAGTTCAAAAATATCCCTGAGGACTTCGTAATCGTATTTGTTTATCAATCAAAACACTCCTTCTGTATCCAAGAAAAAACCTGTGGTGACGAGAATCAATGAATAAGAAAGATCCTTCCTTCTGGCATTATACAGAATCAGAATGGATTAGGCAAGCACGAGTGAGGTGAAATGAACACTGTGAAACCTTATCTAACCACTTCTGCTAAGCGTATATCCATCAGCATGCAGTGCAGAGGAATCAGTTACGGAAAGCTGTCCAAAACGAACAAGACATCATCCACCCAATTTTACGGAGACTACCACCTCCAAATGATCTGAACGACAGCTGCATGATACAGGCGAAGGCAAAGAGCTGCTTTACGAGGCAAAGGTATTGTTCGGCGGAGCACATCGAGGCAAAGGTAGCGCACGACATAGCTAAGCAACGGCAAAGCGAAGCAGTTCATAGCACAGGCACAGCAACGCAGCCCTTCGCAGGGGCGTAGCCCTGAGACGCACAGCAAAGGCGATGCGATACGAATCTGAGCACGGGCATAGCCAGGCATCGCAAGGCATGGTTCAGTTATACAAGGCGCAGGCTTTGTTTCGCGCTGCGAAGCAAAGGCAATGCTTAGCACTGCAAAGCATTGGCATTGATCTGTATGGCGACGCATTGGCTAAGTGTTGCGTAGCAATGTCATTACTTTGCTGAGTTATGCAAAGGCATTGAAGTGCGAACCGAGGCAAAGGCATAGTACTGCAATCCTATGCAGCGCAAAGGCTTTGCTGGGCAAGGCGAAGCGATGGCATGGCAAGGCGTTGCAACGCACCGGCATTGCACTGCGACGAGCGGCAAAGCGAAGGCACAGTTCACAGATCAGCACAGCGACCGAGGGCGGATGAGTGGATGCACACGAACAAATGAGAGGAGAGCATGTATATATGAACAACAGGCTGAACCTTCAGCAGAGAACTTACAAGCTGCACGGCATGACCAGAATCTTGGGAAGCCAGCCCGCCGATCCGGACGTGCGCACGGCGTTTCTGGCCAACATGATCAACCCCGAGAAGGCAGAAGAAGAGGCAAAGAAACTTCCTCTTGACCAGCAGAAGCGCAACCTGACGGTGTTCCTGCGCGACGAGGGCTGCGTGTGCATCTGCGATTACGTGATCAAGGGCTTCCTGAAGGAGGCCATCAAAGTGCTCAAGGGCCAGGTGAAGGTGGCCAACGGCGCCAGCAAGATCGACAATCAGGTGCTCATCACGCCGGCGTATCTGGTGTTCACCCGCGATGGAGAGGATCTGGACGTGGCTGACGGCGATCTGGAGCGGCCGCTGCGCGCCATGACGATGCAGGGCCCGCGCGTGAGTGTGACGGCCAGCGAGGTGATTGCGCCGCCGTGGGAGCTGACGTTCACGATCGCGCTGCTGGAGGGCGAAAAGACGGCCCGCAGCGAGGCGCTGACGTTTGATGTGATCGAGATGCTGCTTGACTACGGCAGCTTCAAGGGCCTCGGCCAGTGGCGCAACGCGCAAAACGGCCGGTTTACATGGGAGAGGGTGAAGTGATGATCACGAAGATTCTGATCGCGGCGATCTTCGGGCCGCCGATCCTGGCGGGGATTGTGCTGCTGGTTTTCGGCTGCTGGTGGCTGCAGATGCAGCAGGAGATTGAGGAAAAGGAGGCGCGCCATGCCAAGGGTTAAAGCGCTTGGCAATCGAGACATGAAGGCGATTGCCGAGGCGAAGCGTGCGATGAAGTCGATGCCGGAGACGGAGCAGAGGCTGATCCGACAGCTCAATGCGCTCAAGGAGCTGACCGGCAAGGCCAGCGATGCGGAGTTTGCCGAGATGCTGGGACTGTCGGACGGACGGTACAGGTATTTGAAGCGGCATCCAAGCCAGATCAAGCTGGGTGAGATCTGCCTGGTGCGCAGGTTGGCCGAGCAGTACGGGTTCAGGGTTGACTTTGATATTGAGGAAGCAGCGCATGAGTAAACCGATGTGTCCTTGGTGCGGACGAGAAATGCACCTGTTTTGCCGTACACCGAAAAAAGATCCTCCGTTCTGGTATAACTGCCATGATGAAAAGTGCTTCGCGTCTGCGCCATTAGCAGATACACAGGAAGAAGCACTTGCTGTAGCCATTCGGCACCCTGTACAGAAGCCGCTGACGCTGGAGCAGCTGAGCGAATACGAGGACAAGCCGGTCTTTGTCGAATATGGATTCAGAAAGCCAAACTGGGCACAGCCAAAAATCGAGACGGCAAGGTGGCTTTTGCTGCGCTGGTTCGGAAAAGGTGCGGAAGAATACAGGCCGTATATCGACTTCGTGACAACCTGCATCCCTGATAATGACGGCTGCTATACGCTCGACTTCCGGCGCAGAGAGTACGGAAAGACCTGGCGCGCATGGGATGCCAGGCCGACTGACGAGGAGCGCGCGGCTGCGAAATGGGAGTAACACATGTGGAGGAAAGACCTGTGAAAACGAACGAGGTCAGGGCGATTGATGCGAATGCGCTGCTTGCCGAACTGCAGGAACTTTGGAATCAGGAGGTAGTAGGCAATACGGTCAGCGATATTGGATTCGGAATCTCACTCGCCATGCAGAAAACGATTGTGATGAAGACCGTATCGCTCAACGACCTGCGCGACGCGATCTACTGGGACGCGGTGGCGCACGGGCTGTGGGATGGAGACACAATACGCTGGGAGTGCGCAGCGCTGATTCGGAGTGAAGTGGACGAGCTTTTATGCGAGTCGACAAACTGGGAGGATGACGGAACGGCGTTTGCTGAGGGGCTATCAGACGTGATCATCATGAGCCTGTCCGTGGCCGGGAAGCTGGGCATCGACATCGACGCGGCGGTGAAGCGCAAGATGGAGATCAACAAGAGACGGCCGTGGAAGCACGGGAAGGAGGACGCATGAGATGAACGAACTCTTGGAGAGAATGGACGACCTGGAGAAACGCGTGCTGGCGCTCGAGGAGAGAACGCGCCGGTTCATATGGACGAAAGACGAGAGAAAAGCGCGCAGAGAAGAAGAACTTTTCGACAGGTACGGAGAGTATGTGGACAAGACGGCCGCCGCGCAGATCCTGGGCGTGACGCGCGCCACGGTGTACAAGATGCTTGATGACGGACGCATCGAGGGTGCGTGCGGCGGCAAGCGCGTGGATGTGCGCAGTATTGCGCGGTTCATCAACCAAAGGAAAGGAGATGCAAAAGCATGAAAATCCTGAATCTTGCCATTGAAAACACCAAGCGGGTGAAGGCCGTCGCGCTGGAGCCGGCGGAAAATGGCCTGACCGTGATCGGCGGGCGCAACGGGCAGGGGAAGACGAGCGTGCTGGACGCGATTGCCTGGGCGCTGGGCGGAGAGAAATTCCGCCCGACGAACGCGGGCAGGGACGGCAGCGTGATCCCGCCGTATATCCGGGTGACGCTTGACAACGGGCTGGTCGTCGAGCGCAAGGGAAAAAACAGCGCCCTGACGGTCACCGATCCAAGCGGGCGCAAGGCCGGCCAGACGCTGCTGAACGAATTCATCCATGAGCTTGCGCTTGATCTGCCCAGGTTCATGCGCGCGACGGACAAGGAAAAGGCGGCCACGCTGCTTGAAATCATCGGCGTGGGCGATCAGCTGTCGGACATCGAGCAGCAGGAGACGCGCGCCTACAACGAACGCCTGGCGCTTGGGCGGATCGCCGACCAGAAGGCGGCGTTTGCAAAGAGCATGCCGTATCACACGGACGCGCCGAAGGAGCTGGTGAGCGCTGCGGAGCTGCTGCGCAGGCACAACGCCATCCTTGCAAGGAATGCGGAGAACCAGCGCAAGCGGGAGATCGTAGGCGAGCTGTATGCCGCACGCAATCGCATGGCCGAGGAGATGAAGAGGCTGACCGAACAGTACGACGCCATCTGCCGCGAGTGTGACATTGCCGAGAAGAACGCGCAGGATCTTGAGGACGAATCGACCGAGGAGATCCAGCGCGACCTTGACCGGATCGACGAGATCAACCGCAAGGTGCGCGCCAACCTCGACCACGACAAGGCCGAAGAGGACGCGCGTGAGGCGACGCACGCCTATAATGCGCTGACGGCCAGGATCGACGAGCTGCGCCGGCAGAAGCGCGGCCTGCTGGATGGGGCAAAGCTTCCGCTGCCCGGCCTCGGCGTGGAGAAGGGATGCCTGCTCTACAACGGCAAGGCCTGGGACTGCATGTCCTCCTCCGAGAAGCTGCGTGTCTCCACGGCGATTGTGCGCGCGCTCAATCCGAAGTGCGGTTTTGTGCTGATGGATCAGCTGGAGCAGATGGACGAGGAGACGATGCGCGAATTCGGCGCATGGCTTGAAAGCGAGGGCCTGCAGGTGATCGCCACGCGGGTGAGCACCGGCGACGAGTGCCAGATCATCATCGAGGACGGCATGGTTCTGCGTGAAGAGGAGGCGCCGCAGGATACGGATGCGCCGAAGAGGGACTGGAGCAAGGGAGGATTCGGAAGATGATTACGCTGAGCAAGGGGCGCGTGAAGAGCAAGGGCCTCAAGTTTCTGGTGTACGGGCCGGAGGGTATTGGCAAGAGCACGTTTGCCAGCCGGTTCCCCGCGCCGATCTTCATTGACACCGAGGGCAGCACGGAGCACATGGACGTCGTACGCGTAGATCCTGCGCCGAAAAGCTGGACGGAGCTGCTGGAGGTGGTACGTCAGATGGCCACGCCGCAGTACAGGGATGGCTATCAGACGCTGGTGCTCGACACGGCGGACTGGGCGGAGAAGCTGTGCAGCAAGCACCTGTGCGACGCACGCGGCTACAAGGGCATAGAAGATTTTGGGTACGGCAAGGGCTACACGTACCTGGAGGAAGAGTTCGGAAGGCTTTTGAACCTGCTGACGGACGTCATCAATGCCGGCAACAACGTGGTCATCACCGCTCACGCGGCGATGCGCAAGTTCGAGCAGCCGGACGAGCAGGGCGCCTACGACCGCTGGGAGCTGAAGCTGCAGAAGAAGACCGCACCGCTGGTGAAGGAATGGGCGGACGCCGTGCTCTTTGCCAACTACAAGACCATCGTGGTGAACGTGGACGGCCAGGGCGCGGCCAAGGGCAAGAACAAGGTGCAGGGCGGCAGGCGCGTGATGTACACGAGCCATCACCCATGCTGGGACGCGAAGAACCGCTTCGATCTGGCGGATGAGATTCCCTTTGATTACGAGCAGATTGCGCACATCGTGCCGGAAAGGAAGGAAAACAGCACGGAGGCCGTGCATGCCACGCCTGCTCCGGCCTCTCCTGAACCGAATAATTCGCCCTGTGAGCCGCCGAAGGAGACCTCATCCGTCTTGCCTGCGGCAAGCCACCTTCCCCAGAGGGGAAGGCAAAGCAACTCAGCCCTCCCCTATGGGGAGGGTGCCCCAAACGGGGCGGGTGAGGTCTCTGCAGGCGAGCCTTGCATCGATGAGCCGGTGCCGGAGGATCTGCGCCGCCTGATGATCATGAACGGCGTGACGGCCCGCGAGGTGCGCGAGGTGGTGGCGAAGGTCGGCTACTATCCTGTGGATACGCCGATTGCCAGCTATGAAGAAGGCTTTGTTCCCGGGATGATTGTGGGCGACTGGAACACCGTTTACAGCATGATCCTGCAGATGCGCAGCGAAAGCGACGACACGCCGTTTTAATAAACAGGGAGGATGAAAGAGCATGGAAAACAATCTGGACATGGGCCGCGAGTTTAGTTGGGATGACGTCATCCAGAACGACGGCGAGGAGTTTGTGCTGCTTGAGGACGGCGACTGCGACTTCGAGGTCAAGAGCTTTGAGCGCGGACGCCACAACGGCAGCGAGAAGCTGCCGCCGTGCAACAAGGCGATCCTCAAGATCAAAGTGACCAACGAGGCCGGGCAGAGCACGACGATCACGCACAACCTGATGCTGCACAGCAAGTGCGAGGGCATGATCTGCGCGTTCTTCACAGCCATCGGCCAGCGCAAGCACGGCGAGCAGCTGCGCATGAACTGGAACACGGTCGTCGGCAGCCGGGGCCGCTGCCGCGTCGGCACGCGCACCTGGAAGAGCAGGAGCGGCGAGGACATGAAGAGCAACGAGATCAAGCGCTTCTACGAGCCGGAGAACGCGAAGGCGCAGAGCGCACAGCCTGCCGCCCAGACGGCGCAGGCGCCGCAGCAGACGAGCTTTGGAGGCGGATTCGCCGGCGGCTTTGGCGGCGGATTCGCAAGGCGCTGATGGGCGGGATGGCGCTGCGCCCGTACCAGCAGGACGCGCTCGACGCGATTTTCACCCAATGGGAGGAGGGGCAGCGCAGGCTGCTCCTCTCTCTGCCTACGGGCTGCGGCAAGACGATTGTCTTTGCCAAGGTCATCGAGCGTCTGGTGAGAAACGGCAAGCGCGTGCTCGTTCTGGCGCACCGGGCGGAGCTGCTTGAGCAGGCGGCGGACAAGCTGGCCAAGGCGACGGGCCTGAAATGCGCGGTGGAGAAGGCGGAGGAGACATGCTTGGGCAGCTGGTTCCGCGTGGTGGTGGGCAGCGTGCAGACGATGTGCAGGGAGAAACGGCTATCTCAATTTGACAGCCATTACTTTGACGCGATCGTCATCGACGAGGCGCACCACTGCCTGAGTAACAGCTACCAGACGGTGCTGGAGCACTTCCCGGACGCGCTGGTTTTGGGTGTGACGGCCACGCCTGACCGCGGCGACATGCGCAATCTGGGCGAATACTTTGACGCGCTGGCCTACGAGTACACGATCACCAAGGCCATCCGCGAGGGCTATCTGTGCCCGATCAAGGCGCAGACGATTCCGCTTGAGCTGGACATTCGCTCCGTGGCGACGCAGAGCGGAGACTTTGCCGCCGGTCAGCTGAGCAGTGCGCTCGACCCGTATCTGGAGAGCATCGCCAGGGAGATGGCGGCCATCTGCCGTGGGCGGCGCACGGTGGTCTTCCTGCCGCTGGTGAAGACGAGCCAGAAGATGCGGGATATTCTGAATGCCCACGGCCTGCGCGCCGCCGAGGTGAACGGAGAGAGCACGGACAGGGCGGACATCCTCTCCGCCTTCGCGCGGGGCGAGTACGACGTGCTGTGCAACAGCATGCTCCTGACCGAGGGATGGGACTGCCCGGAGGTGGACTGCGTGGTGGTGCTGCGGGCGACGAAGGTGCGCAGCCTCTACTGCCAGATGGTCGGGCGCGGAACGCGCCTGGCGCCGGGCAAGGATCATCTGCTGCTGCTGGATTTCCTGTGGCACACGGAGAAGCACGAGCTGTGCCGGCCGGCTTGCCTGATCTGCGAAAGCCCTGAGGTCGCGGCGAAGATGACCGAGAACCTGGAGGAGCTGGCCGAGGAAGAGAACGGGCAGCTTGCGATTGATCTGGAGGAGGCCGAGGCGCAGGCCAAGGAGGACGTCGTCGCCGCGCGCGAGGAGGCGCTAGCCAAGGCGCTTGAGGAGATGAAGAAGCGCAAGCGCAAGCTGGTGGATCCGCTGCAGTTTGAGATGAGCATTCAGGCGGAGGACCTCTCCGGCTATGTCCCGGCCTTTGGCTGGGAGGCCGGGCCGCCAACGGACAAACAGCGTGCGACGCTTGAAAAGCTGGGCATCTTCCCGGATGAGATCGAGAATGCGGGCAAGGCGCAGCTGATGCTCGACCGGCTGAGCAAGCGCCGCGATGAAGGCCTGACCACGCCAAAGCAGATCCGCTTCCTGGAGGGCAAGGGCTTTGAGCATGTTGGTACCTGGCCGTTTGAGAGCGCGAAGAAGCTGATCGACCGGATTGCGGCGAACGGCTGGCGCGTGCCGCCGGGCATGAACCCGAAGACGTACACGCCGGAGCCGGTGCAGACCGGGTTTGCAGATTACGGATGGTAAAAGGAGCATGATACGATGAAGCAATATGTGGAATGGAATGGACGTATGCTTCCTGTCACAGGAATGGAGACATTGGAAGACGGAACAGAGATTCCTGTTATTGAAGTGACGATGATGTCTAATATCAAGTGGCAGAGAGGTGCACTTGAAATGCGTCTCAAACCACCAAGTCCCTTGCATCAGAAAATGATGAGCGAGATTGATGGCGACACGGATGCAGCGATTGCAAGGCTTGAGAAATGGCTCAAGGAAAACGATCCGGATTACGAAGAATGGAGAAAGACCCTATGAACGACCACGAGGATTTGCCGCGTATCCTGATGGAGGGCGTGGATCCTGCGCTGTGCGACTATGAGCAATGGCTGAACGTCGGCATGGCGCTGCACGACAGCGGCCACCCGTGCAGCGTGTGGGAGGAATGGAGCCGGAAGGACCCGGCCCGCTTCCACGAGGGCGAATGCGCAAAGAAGTGGGCGGGCTTTGGCCGGAGCACGCACCCGGTCAAAAGCGGCACCATCGTCGCGCTGGCTCGATCGCAGGGCTATGATCCGGCCGGAGAAGGGCACGAGCTGAGCTGGGATGACACGATCGGCGGCGGGGACGATCTGGTGGTCGTCGACCGCAACTGGCTGCAGGACGAGGAAGTTCCGCTACCGAATAATTTCAGCCCGGCAAACGAGCTGATCACGTATCTGGAGACGCTGTTTGAGAGCGGCGAGAACGTGGGCATCAACACCGAATGCTGGCAGAAGGACGACGGCAGCTGGATGCCCACGAAGGGCAGCTACGACCGCACGGCCGGCGAGCTGATCCGCGCGCTGTACAGCTGCGGCGGGGACATCGGCAGCGTGATCGGCGACTGGAAGCCGGAGGCCGGCGCGTGGATCCGCTTTAACCCTTTGGACGGAAAGGACGTGCGCGACGAGAACGTCACCTCCTACAGGTATGCGCTGGTGGAGAGCGACGAGCTATCCATCGGGCGGCAGTACGCCATCCTGCGCAAGCTGGAGCTGCCTATCGCCATGCTCGTGCACAGCGGCAAGAAGAGCCTGCACGCCATCGTGCGCATCGACGCGGGCAGCTACGACGAATACCGCAAGCGCGTGGACTACCTCTACGACGTGTGCGCCAAGAACGGCCTGAAGCTCGACCGCAAGAACCGCAACCCAAGCAGGCTATCCCGCATGCCGGGCGTGACGCGAAACGGCGCGCCGCAGTACATCGTCGCCAAGAACATTGGACAGGCGACATTCGAGGCGTGGAGGGAATACATCGAGAGCGTCAACGATGACCTGCCGGACGAGGAAAATCTGGCGGAGGTGTTTGACCATCTGCCGCCGCTCTCGCCGCCGCTGATTGCCGGGGTGCTGCGACAGGGACACAAGATGCTGCTGGCTGGCCCGAGCAAGGCGGGCAAGAGCTTCGCGCTGATCGAGCTGTGCATCGCCATCGCCGAGGGGATCCCCTGGCTGGGCTTTGCCTGCGTGCAGGGCCGCGTGCTCTACGTCAACCTGGAGCTGGACCGGGCAAGCTGCCTGCACCGCTTTGCGGACGTCTACCGCGCCATGGGCGTCAATCCCATGGACAGCCACCCCGGGCATATCGACATCTGGAACCTGCGCGGCAAGAGCGCGCCCATGGACAAGCTGGCGCCCAAGCTGATCCGTCGCGCGGCGAAGAAGGATTACACAGCCATCGTGATCGACCCCATCTACAAGATCATCACGGGCGACGAGAACAGTGCCGATCAGATGGCCGCATTCTGCAACCAGTTTGACAAGGTGGCCACGGAGCTGGGCTGCGCCGTGATCTACTGCCACCACCACAGCAAGGGCGCGCAGGGCGGCAAGAAAAGCCAGGACAGGGCCAGCGGATCCGGCGTGTTCGCGCGCGATCCCGACGCGATGCTGGACATGAGCGAGCTGCCCGTCACCGAGGCCATGCGCTCGGCCCAGAGCAACACGGCTACGGCGGAGATCTGCCTGAAGTGGCTGCGCCGCTTCAAGCCAGACTGGTACGAGCTGGCCAGCCAGGACGACCAGTGCAGCGCCGTCAAGATGATGGAGATCTGCAGGGAGCATCTGCCGGAGCGCAGCGTGCAGATGATGGCGGGCGAGATTCAGGAGGCCAAGAACCGGATTAGCGCGCGCACGGCCTGGCGCCTTTCGCCGACGCTGCGCGAGTTCCCCACGTTCAAGCCGCGCGATCTGTGGTTTGATTACCCGGTGCACAGGTGCGACGTGGACGGGGTTTTGAGGGACGCCAAGGTGGAGACATCCACGCCGTGGGGCGGCAACAAGGAGCGCGTCAAGACCCCGCAGGAGCGCAAGCAGGAGCGCCGGGAGAAGTTTGACACGGCCTATCAGGCGTGCGCACAGGGCGGCCGCGTGACCGTGGAGGACATGGCCGAGTACATGGGATGCACCGAAAAGACGGTGCGCAACCGGGCAAGAGAGCTGCCTGAGTACGCCATCGAGGACGGCTACATCACGGAGATGGGAAAGGAAAAGACCGAGTAATTTCCTTATGTCTGTATACGGAAAATACCGTCATTTTCACTCGTTTCAATCGTTCATGGGAAATAAGGAAAAATGCGGTATTTTCCCAGGGAAAGGAAAGGTATCTCTCTTTCAGAGAGATAGAAGGCTTTCTTCCCTGTGGTCAGGAGGTACAGGAAAAGGGGGCGTTGAGCTGCGCCCCCCCTTATCCCTGATCCCTCTGCCCACTGACAAGCAAAATTTCAGAAGAAAAATGTGAGGTGAAAAACATGGAGCTGAAATTCTTCCTGCCCATGATCCCGCCGAGAACCACGGCGCAGCAAAAGCGCGTGGCCGTCTCGAAGAATGGCAAGCAGGTGCGCTACGAGGGCGACGCGCTCAAGGACGCCCACGCCAAGCTGAAAGCGTACCTCGCGACGCACAGACCGCAAAAGCCCATGGACGGCGCGCTCTGCCTGCAGGTCAAGTGGCTGTTCCCGGATGCCAGCCGAGCACATGCAAACGGCGCATACAAGATCACCCGCCCGGACACCGACAACCTGCAGAAGCTGCTCAAGGACGTGATGACCGACTGCCACTACTGGCACGATGACGCACAGGTGGCCTGTGAGATTGTGGAAAAGTTCTGGGTGCGCAGCCGCCCTGGCATCTACGTGGAGGTGTATACGCTTGAGGGTGTGGAGGAAGCCGGAAACGCCGGCAATTGATCCGCTGGCAGGATTTGTGCCCATGGCGGATGGTGATTGGCCGGTGTGCGTGGAGGACCGATGGCCGCCGGGCAGACTCAGACGAACAGCCATGGCGGCGTATGATCATCTTGCGCAGAGCGGAGAGATCCGGCCGCAGGGCGTGCGCAGGTGCGGCGGCGTGGTCGTCGTGCGTTACCTGGCCAGGATCCCGGAGGCGTGGGTGCATGAGCTGCTGGCAAGGGAGGAACGGAGGATGATAGGATAAAGAAAAGGAGCCGGTCGGGTTGTCCGATCGGCTTTCATTTATAGGCATATGGAGGTCTTGTTAGATCGCTTCTGATTGATGACAGGGAAATTACGCACGGGACGGAGGTGGCTTAAACGGTCTGCGATGAGCATACCCCCACCCGGGGTGCGCACGGCCAGGCGATTAGGCAGCGAGCGGAACGCACGCACAGCGCGCGGAGGTGGATGAGATCGGAAGGTGAGCGGCAAAGTGACACGATTGTTGACACGAGGAACAGATAAGCAAGCATGGACTAGATATGTGTGTGGGTTGATAGCCCACAATGGCAAGGAGGGTGTTGCTTCTTTTTTCATTTTCAGTTTTTTGGACGGAATGCCGAAAAATGAAAATCCTGAGGAAGGGTGACGGGCGGGTACCCGGGGACGCACCCCCCGGCGGGAGGACTTCGCGCCCTGTAGTAGCCTCCCTGATCGAAACCTGAATTCCCCACCCATTGTACAAAACGAGCGAAACGCGCTCAAAATAGAACAATTATTGCTCAATACTGATAATGACATAATAATAAAAAAGCGGTATAATGGATACGGAAAAAACATGCGGTGAATGGGGGTGAGGCGTTGGGCTTTCCGAAGAAGCTGACGAAGGCACAGAAGGACGAGATCTTTAGGGAGTACCTGGAGCTTGGCACAGTGCGCGAGCAGCGCGCGTTCGCTGAGAAAAAAAGAGCGGAGCTGAGAATGCAGGGCATCGAGGTGAGCCACAGCGTGATCCAGCGTGTCATTCACGATCAAAAGCGGATGAAGGAGTTTCTGGACGGCGTAAACCGAATCCGTGACGAGCAGATGGCGCGCATGTGGGCGCACGCGGGGGATGCGGTAGATGTGCACCTTGACATTATCGAGCACAGGAAGGATTACGGCGTGAACATGGCTCAGGTTCCGCAGAGCAGCGCGAACGCCCTGCTGGACAGGATCGGCCTGAAGGCGCCGAAGGAGGACACCAGCCAGAAGGTGGTCTTCGATGTGGACGGCGATTTGAACATCGGCATGCCGGCGGGACGAGGGGAAGACGAAGATGAATGAGATTCGTTTGAAGTACGTGCCCACAAAAAAACAGCACCTGTTTCACGAGAGCGACGCAGACGAGGTGCTCTACGGCGGCGCGGCGGGCGGCGGAAAGAGCTACGCCATCTGCTGGGACGCGTTCATGCGGTGCATGAAGTACCCGGGAACGCACGCGTACCTGTTCCGACGGACGTATCCTGAGCTTGAAATGACGCTGATTCGCACGATGCTTTCCATCGTGCCGGAGAGCATCGGCGTATACAGGGCAGGAAGCCACGATATGAGATTCATCAACGGTAGCGTGGCGCACTTCTGCCACCTGCAGAACGAAGGCGAGGGACTGCTCAAGTACCAGGGCGCTGAGATCCACTGGCTGTACTTTGACGAGCTGACGCACTTCACGAAGGCGATGTACGACTATCTGCGCACCCGTCTTCGCGCGGAGAAACGGCTTGGCATCGTGCCGTGCGTGCGCTGCGCAAGCAACCCCGGAGGGCCTGGGCATGCCTGGGTGAAGGCACGGTTTGTTGATGCGACGGACTGCGGGAAGAAAATCCGTGAGATGCCGGTAAGGAGTGAAGTGCTTGGGACGACGAAGATGCGCCGTATCCAGTACGTTCCGGCAACTGCGACGGATAACCCGTATCTGACGCGGGACTACATCATTGAGCTGGAGCAGAAGCCAAAGGCACTCAGGGAGGCCCTGCTCGAGGGAAGGTGGGACGCGTTTGACGGACAGGCGTTCCCGGAATTCACGAATGATCCTGCGCACTACGATGACCGGCTGTACACACACGTCATCCACCCGTTTGCGATTCCGCACCACTGGCCAAGGTATGTGAGCTTCGACCACGGATTCTCACGTCCGTTCTCCTTTGGCGTATGGGCGGTGGACGAGGAGGGGCGCGTGTACCGCTACAAGGAGCTGTACGGCTGCGTACCCGGCGAGCCGAACACAGGACTGATGAAGACGCCAGGCGAGATCGCGGAGATGCTCGCCGAGCTGATGGAACCGGAATTCCGAGAGGACATCCGGCCAGAAGGCATCGCCGACCCGGCCATTTGGGACAGGAGCCGGGGTATGAGCGTGGAGGAGCAGATTCGCAAGGTATTCTCCGGCGTGTACTTCCGAAAGGGCGACAACACGCGCCTTCCGGGCAAGATGCAGCTGCATGAGCGTCTCAAGTTTGACGAGTACGGCCGCCCGATGCTCTACGCATTTACCACATGCGCGGACTTTATCCGCACGATTCCATCGCTGGTGTACGACCCGAGAAAGCAGGAGGACATCGACACGGCTGGCGAGGACCACATTTACGACGAAACGAGGTATTTCCTGATGGGCAGGCCGATTCCGCCGAGGCCCAATGTAGTCAGGAAGAACCGCGTACCGCATCCGCTTGACTGAGGAGGGGCGATTGAATGGACACAGACGCGATGAAGCGGCCGGGCGACTATCAATTCGACCCTAAGGACTTTCTGACGGGCGAGCAGCCGCTCTCCGGTGAAGAACGCATGCTGCTGAAGCGCTGCTACGAGTTGTTTGAATTCTTCCGTGAACGACTTCGGGATGATCACGCCGAAATGCGCGAGGCGCGCGCGGCCAGAGAAATGCGGCAGGAGCAGCGCAGCCGGACATCGCCGCCGATTATGACGTTCAACTCGTGTGTGGACAATGTGATTGCAGATCAGATCGACAACACGCCCGAGGCGGTGCTCTCGCCAGAGCGGCCGGAGACGGACGGAACCGCGGATCAGATGACGGATCTGGTTGGTTATGTTCTGCATAAGGCGGACTGGCAGGGCGTGTATCAGAAGATCATGGAGGACGTGGCCGTGACCGGCACGGGTATCGTCGAGGTCTTCTGGGACAACGACGCCATGAACGGCGAAGGCATGGCAAGCGTGGGCGTATGGCATCCGGAGGATTTCTACCCTGATCCGATGTATCAGGACATCCAGGACGGACGCGCATGCTTCAAGGCGACGCGAACGACGGTCGGCTATCTGGCGGATCTGTACCCCGATATCGCGCCGTACATCCATCAGGACAACGTTCGTCCGGAAGAGGACGCCGGTTCCATGATAGATGTTCCTGCAAGCGACGGTGAGGTGACGCTGCTGGAATTCTGGTACAAGCGTTTTGACGCTGCAGCGCGCAGGTACCGCGTGCACATGGCGCTGGCTGCCGGAGGCGCACTGCTCTACTCGACAGAGCTGGGCTTTGGCTGCGACAAGGACGAGTACGCCAGCGGCGTGTACGCACATGGGCAGTATCCGTTCCATCTGTTCAAGTACAGAGACGTATTCCGCAGACCGTTCGGCACGGGATTGTACAGAGACTTCGCGCCAACGCAGGCAGCGATTGACCGATATGCCAAGTACATCGACGACAACGCCAGGGAGAGCAGTGTTCAGCGCCACTTCATCCGGCGCGGCAGCGGCGTGAACGCTGACGAGATCGCCGACATGAGTCGAACGGTCATCGAGTGGGACGGTTCAGATATCCGCGAGGTGCTGCAGACGGTGCAGGCTGCTCCGCTCAACAGCCAGGTGTTCCAGATGATGAATCACCTGATCGAAACGATGAAGGAGGACAGCGGACAGAATCCCTTTACGCGCGGCGAGACAGCGGGCGGCGTGACCGCCACGTCGGCCATCGACCGGCTGCTGACGCAGGGCAGCAAGATCACGCGCTGGCACGCAGAGACGTTCAAGTCTGTCTTTCGCGGAATCGTGACGCAGATTCTCTGGGTGCTCAGCGAGTACCTCGACCCGAGTCGCGAGATTCTGATTGTCGGCGGCTGGGCGCAGAGCGGCGCAATGAAAAACCAGATGGTCAAGATCATCCCCAGCAACGTAGAGGGCGACGAGCTGCCCGCACCGGCCTACGACGTGCGCGTAGAGGTGCACCGGCTGAACCCGGCGCACACCGAGCACCACAACGAACAGCTGATGAAGGCCGCCGAGATCGCGGCGCAGACCGGCTATCCGATCCCGCCTGCGACGCTGTACCAGGCGATGATGGGCATCCGGGACAAGGAACGCATCGTCAAATTGCTTCAGGATGCGCAGGGGCAGGCGGAGGAACTCAGCCAGCTTCGCGCCAAGAACGAGCAGATGAGCGCGCAACTTGAAGAGAAGCAGAAGCTCATGGACGGCTGGAGAAACAAATTCTTCGGCAGCCAGGGCGGCGCGTCGGCCATCAATGCGCTTGAACAGAAGCAGCGCGCCCAGGGCGTAACCCCTGACGCCTGACAACCATGAAGATACAGGAGGAACGAAAATGGACGAAACCAAGATGGAAAGCGAGATCACCGCCCTGGCGGACAGCCTGACGGAGGATACGGACACGGATGCACAGGAAAGCGATGTAACGAGCGAGCAGCTGATGGAGGAAGAGGCGCCGCATGAGGAGCAGGCGCAGGATCAGCCGGAAAAGGAGGTCAGCCAGAGTCCTGAGGATGCGCGCGCTGCTGAGATCAGAAGCGGCGTGCAGGATCTGTTTGACGCAGGCTGGCCGCTGGAAACGCTGCAGGCGTTCTCTAAGGATGAGGCTGTTCTCAATGCGATCGCCGGCGGCAAGAGCGTGGCACAGGCGGCCAATGCCTACGCGATGCGCATGATGAGCGCCGGTCAGGAGGCAAAGCCGCATGTCAAGACAGGCGTACCGTCCGTTCGCAAGGCTGCATCCTCTGACGCAAAGCCGACCATGAGCATTGCTGACATGGATGACAAGCAGTTTGAAGCGTTCAGCCGACGCGCACAGCAGGCCGCCATGGAAGGCAAGAAGGTCAGAATGTGACATGAAAACTGGGGGGATTACCTGAATGGCTTACACCAATACCAACACCAATATGACGACCAGCGCCGGCCTGACGCCGGGCATGCAGACCTACTACAATCGGGAGCTGCTGCGCACCTTTGAACCGGAGCTGGTGCACCTGCAGTTCGGTGATGAGCACCGAATGCCGGAGAACAACGGTCTTGTGATGAATATGCGCAAGATCATTCCGTTGGAGACCAATACCAACGCGCTGACCGAGGGCGACCCGGGCGAGAGCGTCATGCTGACGGAGACCGAGGTCACCGTGCGCCTGGAGCAGTACGGCGAATACGCGCGCTGCACGGACAAGCTGGATCTGTCGCACCTGGACATGAACATCCTGCGCAAGACCAAGCTCTTCGGCGACGCGGGCGCGCGCTCCATCGACGCGGTGGTGCGCGAGGAGCTGGCGACCTGCACGAACGTGATCTATGCGGGCGGCAAGACCAGCCGCAGCGCGCTGACGAGCGAGGACAAGCTGACCACCAAGGAGCTGCGCAAGGCGGTGCGCAAGCTCAAGAAGGCGCACGCGCAGACCTTCGGCGGCTACTACATCGCCATCGTCGGGCCGGACACGTTCTACGACCTGCAGGATGACGAGACCTTTATCGCCGTCGCCAAGTACCAGGATAAGGAGGCTGTGTACACCGGCGAGATCGGCCGCCTGTTCGGCTGCCGCATCGTGGAGACCACTGAGGCCAAAGTCTTCGAGGGCGAGGGCGAAAGCGGCGCGGACGTGGCCAGCGTCATCGTGCTGGGCCAGTTTGCTTACGGATACACGAGTTTCAAGGGCGCCAAGCCGCGCGTGATCGTCAAGCCCGCGGGCAGCGCAGGCACGAGCGACCCACTCGACCAGATCAGCACGGTCGGCTGGAAGATGGACGGCTTCGGCGTAAGGATGCTGCAGCCGGAGTACGCGGTGCGCATTGAGTGCGGCTTTACCGCCTGATCATAAAGACCCGAACATTGCAGCCGGGATGGGAAGCGTCCCATCCCGGATTTTGAGTTTTAAGGAGGAACACCATGGCGATCAAGACGAACACGACCCAGACCATCGACCGCGCGAGCACCGTGCTGATGGACAAGGTGGAGAAGACCAAGGAGAACATGAACGCGCTTCTTGCGCGCGCCGGCATCCGAGACAAGGCGCTGCGCGATGCGCGCATGACCGTGGAGATTCCGGTCGGAGCAGCGCCGAAGGACGACATTCTGTACATTGGCTTCAACGCCGTCGACTTCTACTTCAAGCGCGGGACGTTCGTGGAAATGCCGCTTCCGCTTGTTGAGATTGCGGCCAACTGCGGCGTGATCGGCAAGCACTATTTGACGGCCATGAAGGCGAAGGAAGACGAGATCACCAAGGCCAAGGCCGATGCGAAGAGTTCCAAGACCGAAGCTGCGAAGACCGCCAAGAACGAATCTGCGGAGGCGTAAGAGCATGACGCTGGCACAGATCATGAGGCTGGCCCTGTGCCAGCTGGACGAAGACCCGGCGGACATCGAGGATTACAGGGAACGGTTCCTGATGTACGCCAACGACGGCTACCACATCCTGCTGAGCGAGTATTTTAGGCCCGTGGAGACCCTGACCGTGTATACGGACGAGACCGGCGTCGCCTTCATCGAGGGGATGGATATCCTCCGCGTGATCACAGCGAAGGACGAGGACGGGCGTGAGGTGACGGTACGGCTTTCGCCGGACGGCACGGCGCTTGAGACAGCCCGGCCTGATACGCAGCTTGAATTGACCTGCGAGGTCGCCCGGGCGCAGCTGGAGAGCCTGCAGGACGAGCCGCGCCTGCCGGAGCAGGCGCACAGCGCGCTGGTGGACTACATCTGCTTCAGGTTTCTGTCCACGGGCAACCTGGCCAAGCAGAGCCGGGCGCAGGCGTTCCAAAACAGCTTCTACACGGCCGCGCGCCGCCTGAAGCCACAGAGCCACGGCAGCGTGACGCGCATGAAGAACCTGTACGCGGCGACGGACGTAAGGGGCGGGTGGTAAGGCGTGGCCATCAAGGACAGCGATTACGAGGGAAGCTTTACGATCCCCACGCCCAAGGGCGTCTATCAGGCGGCGGGCGACACGAACATCAGCGTCAATTACGCCTACCGGGCGGAGAACATGCGCACGGAGCGCGGGCTGCTGGCCTCCGCATACGGCACAAGCCGCGCGTTCCCGGCGCTGGGCGCGCCGATTGAGACGCTGACGCGGTTCTACAGGCGCAGCAGGCCGGACGATCCTGACGTCTTTGTCGCGGCGGCAGGCGGGTGCATCTACACCTATACGGCGGGCGATGCGGGCTGGGTGAAGCGCGGAGAGGGCTTCCTCTCGGACGCGTGGAGCTGCGTGACCTATGAGGCCGTGGACGGCGGAGAGACGACCGACGTGCTGCTCATGACCAACGCAAAGGACGGCATGATCGCCGTGTACGGCAGCGACCTGCGCGTGCAGGCGAAGCAGCTGAACCTCGGGGACGACTACGCAGCCGTGAAGTTCGCGGTGCTTGGGCGGCACGCTGAGCGCATCTGGGGCACGGGCGCAGAGGGATACCCGGACAGCGTGTTTTACTCCAGACCCTACGATCCGCTTGACTGGACGGCGGACACCGACACGCCGGAGCTGGGCGGCGGCGTGATCAACCAGCCAACCTGGGACGGGGACGCGTTCATCGCGCTCCGCCCGTTCGGCGGCTACCTGCTGGCGATCAAGCAGCACACGGTCTACGAGATCCGCGGCACGGATCCGTCGAGCTTCACGATCACCGAGGCCTACGGCACGGACGGCCCGGTGCGGGACAGGACGATCTGCACGGACAGGACGAGTATGTACTTCCTCGGGCAGAGCGGGCTGGGCCTGTACGACGGCAGCGCGCTGTCGCTGCTCTCGCGGGACGCGCTGCACGAGACGATGCGCATGCGCATGGCGGCGGACGACGAAAAGGCGACGGCGTGCATGTGCGGCCACGTCTACTACCTCGCGCTGCGGGTGAAGGAAAACGAGAGCGACGTCATCAGCGAGAACAACGCGGTGATCGAGCTGGACACGGAGCGCGGCACGTTCATGCTGCGAAAGGGCATCCGCGTGAAGGATTTCTATGCCGTTGGCGGCGTCGTGTACTTCACACAGGCGGACAGCCCGTATGAGGTGCTGCGCTACAATGACCCGCAAAGCAGCAGCTACCTCGTGCAGCCGATGGAGAGCCTCTGGGAGACAGCGTGGATGGATCTGGGCAAGGCGTACATGAAGCGCGACTTCGTGCTGCGCTTTACGGCGGAGGCGGATGCGGACGATCTGCCCGTCGAGCTGACCGTCACAACCGACCGCGGGGAGCGGGCAAAGACCGTCCTGCTTGGCAGGGCGAGGAAGGACTACCGGGTGAAGATCCAAAACAGCGGCGTGCGGGTGAAGCTGAGAATCCGCAGCAGCCGCAGGGCGGCGGGCTTTAGAATCATCGGCGGCGTACAGGTTGACTACAGCCTGGATGAGGCATGAGGAGGTGAACGGACATGGCGGCAAGCATCGAGCTTGAAGACGGAAAAAAACTGAACCCCGAATCGTACAGCCAGAGCGCGAGTGAGAGCACGAGCAAGACGGAACAGCAGAGCCAGACCGGCGCTGTTCTGGACAGCGAACTGGTCAAGACGATTATGTCCGGCCTGATTGCCCAGATGACGGACAAGGAGCTTGAGCAGTATGCAAAAAACCTGCTTGAGCCGCAGCTAAATGCCGGCATTGAGGCTTCACAGCAGGCTTATGAAACGACGAAAATGGGCAAGGAGCAGGAAATTGAAAACCTTGCGGCGTCGCTTTCGCGCAGTATTGCCGAGCAGAAGAGCGCAAACGCAAAGGCTAAGGCAGGCCTTGAGACGGCAGCGCTCTCGCGCGGCATGGGAAGAAGCAGCTACACGCTGCAGACGCTGGCCGGTCAGGACAATGCGCTTGCCCAGGTGATCCGCCAGCTGACGGAGGACACAGGCAGGCAGCAGGGACAGATTCAGGATCAGATCACGCAGGCGGCGCAGCAGAACGCAGCTACGCAGGGCCGGCTGAAGACAGACTACGCCAGCAATCTTGCGGCGAAGATCCAGGAGCTGAGGCAGAATCAGCAGCAGGCGTACAACCAGAACTACATGACGGCGGTGAGCGCCAGCCTGGGCAGCAAGAGCACGTACAGCAGCACAACGACCGGCAGCGACAGCAATATGAGCGTCGCAGGAAAGATCACCGGAGAAGACAGCGGAAGCAGCAAGAAAAAGAGCAGCGGATCAAAGACATCTTCAGGCAAGCTGCCGTCGGTCAGTCTTCCGGACGGCGTGGATGTGATTGCATATTAAGGAGGGCACATGGCATTCTTTACGCGCAAGCCAAAGGACGACGAGGAAGAAAAAAAGCGTCAGCAGCAGGAAACGGAGAAATCTTCTTCTTCCGAAAAAATCAAGCTGCCGGACAGCGGATCGGCGGGCATGGTCAAGCACCTTCCGAATGTGCCGGAAACCGTTCTGACGAATATTGAAAAGAGAAAATCCTCTCCATCTCCTGCGCAGCAGGCTGAAACGAAGCAGGCTGAAGCGCCAAAGACCTCGGCGGCTGATAAGCAGAAGCAGCAGAAGTTTGGCCAGGTGAAGACTGGGAAAAACACGTACGATTTCAGCTGGGCGGACGACAAGGATGACCAGTGGCGCATGAATGCCAGGCTGGGGATGGCGCACGATCCGAACATGCTGAGCGCATACGACAAGTACCTCACGGGCAAGGGGTATGCGCAGGATTACCAGCGCGGAGAGAAAGAGCTGAACACACTCAGAAGCCTGAGCGCGCTGGGCATGGTGGACATGAACGGCATGCAGCTGAATCTGCGAAACGCCGACTTTTCAAGTGTTGTGACGGCTGCGCAGAACATTCCGGACAAGACCATCCGCAGCCAGGCATTTTCTTACATCAAATCGCTGACCAGGTTGAAAGGATCCAGATTTTACGGCTTGAGTCTTGAGGGTGTCAATACGGATTTCCGCGACACACTGGATTTCTCACAGGATGCCTACGACAGTTTTGTGGAAGGGATCAACTTCTACGGCGGATCGGGCCATGAGGAGGAAAACCTGCGCCGCTACATGGCCAAGTACGACGCGATCTATGGAGAACACTCCACGCTCAACGAGATCCAGAAGAGGTGGTACAAGCAGGCCCTGGACGATCTGTATGTCAGCAAGGTATACGGCTACGGTACGGGCAGCGCGCCGGATCCGTATCGGGCGCGTGAAGTGCTGAACCAACTGGATGAAGCGCGCGCAGCGCAGACGGAAGCCGATCAGAACGAGGACGAGCCGTTTTTGTCTCGGGCGATCGGCGCGGTAAAGGACTTTGCCGCAAGTCTGTGGAGCGGAAATCGGGAAGAGCCTGATTTGCCGGAGGCGAATGCCGTGCCGGATGCACCGAATCCTCCTGAACCTGCCCCTGTGAAGGACTCCTCTGCATCTGCCATCGGCGGAACGCTTGTCGCATCGGCGTCTTCCACAGCGATGCCGGACATCATAGCCGGGAAGAAAGAGGATACTCAGGAACTGCATGAAGTGCAGGGGCCTGCGTACCAGCCTGGCAAGAGCGGCTTTGCACCAACATCCGGCAGCGTAAACCTTGAAAACGATCCGGCGACGGCGCTTGAATACGCCTATGACGGGCGCGCCGACCTGCTGGATGCGCCTACGCAGGAAATGCTGGGCAAGATGTACGAAACAGATTCGCCTGGTCAGCAGGCGCTGCTTGGCGTGGTGACGCCGGAATTCTACAAATCCTATCAGACAGGCAATACGCCGGCAGACACGCAGTGGAGATCTGCGAAAGAAAGCGTTCTTGGTTCCTCAATCATGAAATACGTGCTGCGCATCGGCCGGGAGGACTTCCCTGCAGAGCTGCGCGGCGATGCGCTGATGGCAATCAAGGAGATCATCGGTGCTGCGGACGCGGACAGCACCATCACGCAGGAAGACCTTCTGACACTTGGACGGTATGAGACGTACGTTCAGCGAAACAAGAACGCGCTTGCGCCGATTGAGGACGTGTTCAGCCAGCTGGACGCCATGGAGCAGGAGGCGAGGGAGTATAACGCTGCAATCGCCGCCGCGAAAGAGGAGACGCTTGAGCAGGATCGACAGGCGGTATCCATTGGCCAGGGCAGCGAGGCGCAGCTGCAGAACGTGCTTGCTCACGCTCCGCAGATGGACAGTATGATGGCCATGCGCGACCCGACGTACGCGGCCATGATCGAGACGCTGAATACGGAGTTCTTCGACGCTGCGGCCAATTGGGGCGAGGATTCGCCCGCTTGGCTGGACACATACGTCTACAAGGCCATGAAGGCCAGAGGCGTACAGGACCTTGATAGCCATGAGAGCGCGTATGAGATGCTGATCCACGGCACGATGGAGAGCCTGCTGATGCAGGACATGCGCGTGGCGTCATCGCTGGGGATGACGCTGGAGGACTACTACAAAAAGCAGGGCGGAATGGACATGGATCTGCTGGCAGACCGGGCGAGCGCAGAGATTGTCCGCGCCGGCGGAGAAACCAGCGAGCAGGAGCTTGCAAGCGTTTCCCAGGTGGTCACGCAGGAGGCGGAAAACGCCGGGCTTGGCACACTCAAGACTTTGGAGCTGTCCGGCAGGACGGGATTTGAATCCGTCACACAGGGGCGTCTGGAGGGCTTCATCATGGTTCTTGCGTCGACGGACATCCCGAGAGACGCAGCGCGCATCGAAACGGAGTACAACCAGCAGTACGGCGCACTGTGGGGACGAACGGCGTACAGAAAGCATGTGACGGCATACGCACAAAGCGGCGCACTGCCGGAGGCGCTGAGCCAGGAAATCCTTTCCTACCTTGAAGAGGGCGGCGACCCGTACCTTCTTGGCATCCATCCTGGCGACAATACGTCTCTGGTTCAGGCGTACAACGAGACCAACCAGCGCATTGAGACGTATCAGAAGATCATCGCATCGCAGGCGACAGCAGATGAGCAGGCGCTTTACCAGAGTGCGACGGATGTCTTCTCCAATGGCAGGATGATGGCTGAGTCGACCATCCTGTCTCTTGTGCTCTCTCCGGTGCTCGGCCCCGCTGCATCGTTTGCGTCGCTTCGCACGGTATACGGCAGCGTAAGCCAGGGCAGGAGCATGGGTGAATTCATGCAGCAGGGCTACAGCCTGCGCGAATCCCTGGTTCTCAGCGAGCTGGACGTGACGGGTGAGGCACTGGCCAACATGGTAACGCTTGGCCACCTGGACGAAAAACTCAAGGGCTTTGGCGCGCTGCTCAACAAGGGCCTCGTCTCGCTTGGCGGCGTGAAGAATCCTGGCGTGGTCGGCGGCTTTATCTGCGGCATGGGCACGTTCTTCGGCTCCGCAGCCAGCGAGGTCGGCGAGGAGGTCGTCAAGGACCCGCTGCTTGAAGGAACGATCTCGAATGCGCTGGTCGGCATGGGCAAATCGCTGATCGAGGATTCGCGCAATGGAAGAGCACCGCGCGTTATGCGCTCCATCTTTGCCGGCGTGGATGCCGCTGTCGGCGGTCTGCCGGACACGGTTGCCAATATGATCGAGGAGGCGCCGCGCACGGCGATCTCCACGCTGCCGTTCGCGCTGCTGGGCGCGACGGGCGACGTTGTGCGCGAGAGCGTGAGCGCCAAGGCTGCACGCGCGTACATCGACAATCCGACGCAGGAAACTGCAGAGGCGTTCATGGACGCCATCGAGGTCGATGCGCAGGATGAGCGCTTTGTCAGCGCGCTGCAGGGCGAGATGCGCGAGGCCGAGGTCGAGGAGGAGACAGCGGCGAATTTGCTGTTTGATCCTGACCAGCAGCTGTATGACAATGCCCAGAAGACGCGCGAACAGGCGGACAGCCACAAGATCCAGATGGAGGCCAGCCGGACGCGCATTGAAGAAGGCTGGGCAGCCTACGACGAGAGTGAGGCAGCCGGCGATGTGAACGGCCAGATTGCCGCGCTGGAGACCGTGGCCAAGGGGCAGCAGGGCCTTGAGGAGCATACGAGCGAGTACGAGCAGAAGAACCTGGAGGCCCGGGAGGCTGAAAACAAGCTGGCTTCGGACGCAAGGCTGCGGGCAGAGGCCGTGGTCAACAGGCGGCGCGAGATCCGCAACGAACAGGAGCGTGAAGCGCAAAAGGCGCAGGAGGAAGAAAAGACGCTGCAGCGGGAAACGGAGAATATCTCATCTCTGGATGCAGACGATTTCATTGCGCAGAACTATCCTGACGCCAGCGAGGAAGACAAGCAGCTCCTTCGCGAAAAATACATGGCGAGGACGCAGGACAAGACGGCTGCACCGTCTGATCAGCCGGCGCCAACTACGCAGGATCGAGTCGACGTCGGAAACGGAATTCAGGCGCTTCGGTCTTCCGTGCAGATGGCCAAGCGTCTTGAAACGAAGTTCGGGACGAAAATTCGGTTTGTCAAGGATCTGAACGGAGCCGAGGCGCTATACGACGCAGACAGCGATACAGTTTACGTATCGATGGACGCCACGCAGGGCGAGATCATCGGAAAGCTGCTTGTGCACGAGATGACGCATTCCGTTGAGGGAACGTCCCGCTACAAAGAGATGAGCAATCTCCTGCTGAAAATCAAGTACGGCGGCGACCAAGCAAAGCTGCGTGCAGATATCCAGTCGAAGATGCGGCGCTACGGTGCGTACTATAAGGCTGCAGGCCGCACGGATGCCTTCACGGAGACGGACGCGATTAAGGAGATCGTGGCGGAATTCAACGGTGAGCTGCTCTCCGGCAACGAAGAGATGATTAACCGTCTGGTTTCGGAGGAACCGGGCCTTGCGCGCAGGATGTACGAGAGCATCAGGCGTTTTGTGCAGCGCATGCGCGGTGTGAACGATCCGCAGATGGATCAGATCCGAGAAGTGGAAAGACTCTTTGAGAGGGCGCTGAGGGAGAAGAAGACGGAGAAATGGAAGGGAAGCAGTGTGAAGTATTCCCTGCCGTATGACCTTGGCACGGTTGACGCAGCAGCCGGAGATGATGTTCAGTATAGCTATGACTATCTGGTCGCCCAGGAAGATATGCCGGTGACGACCATGCCGGACATGCGGACCTATGTTGACGGAAAGAGAGTCGATATCAACGCTGCTCGAAGAGACGGTATTTCCAATGTAGAACAGCATGCCAGCGTTATATCGTCAGAAAGGCGAATGTTTGTCGATAACCGATACACAAAAACGCCGCTTCAGGTTACGAGAGACGCGCTGAGGCACGGACTGATTGGTTCATTCACGAGGAAACAGAGAAACGCTTCTGCCGCATCGGTAGCGGGAAGCATTGCACAAAACTCGATTCCGATCAACAGGCTTCTGCTGGATGAAAGAGATTCAGAAAATGGCGTCACAGCGAAGTACCTCTACATGGGCATGGCAGAGGATACGAATGCCTACTATCCCGTGGCCATGGTCGTCAAGAGCAAGGGTCAGGACCTTGGTGAAGTCGTTCAGATGGAGCAGCTGAGCGGCATCGAGAAGCGTTATCTGTATTCCATGAATGCCGCAGAGCACAAAAAAAGAACCGATGGCGACGATATGGCTGCACAAGGCAGGTCCACGTCTTTCGGTTCCACCATCAGTATAGCGGAGATGCTCGACATTGTCAAGGACGAATTCGGAGACGGACTTTCGGAAGATGTGCTTTCCCGTCTCGGCATGGAGCGGCCAGAAGGACAATTTTCCGGCCGAACGCAGTACAGCCTCCCCAGCGACGACGCGCTGAATGCTGAGATCGACGCATGGAATGCCAATCGCGAGATGTCCTTGAACGCAGCAAACATGCCGGGAGAGAAGAATGGGCAGACACAGCAGACGCCGGGAGACGGAGAGCGCCAGTTTGCCGCGCAGACCGCGCAGCGGTCGCAGGCTATGCCGGCTTGGCTGAAGCAGGAACTCTATTCCAATTCCGATCAGCGCTTCTACGAGCGCGACACCAACAATGACCAGCTCATGCGCGCATGGAACAGGATCCGGCAGGACGGCTACGAGGAGACGCGCGACAGCATCCTGAATTCTGAGGGAACGCTCAGCACGGACGACACTGCGGCGGCCAACGTGATTATGGCCATAGCTTTCAGGAACGGTGATGTGAACACGGCGCTTGAAATGGCGCACCGCTACAACACGGAAGGCACCAAGCAGGGACAGGCGCTGCAGGCCCGCAAGCTGTTTAGCCGCATGACGCCGACTGGCATCAAGACCTGGGCGGCAGGCAAGGCGGAGCAGGCGCTGGCCGAGCACATGAGCAACAACAAACGCCAGCGCCGCAAAATCGACGAGCAGGCCCAAAAAGCCATGGAGAAAATCCGAGACCTGAGAAGCGGAGACGAGCTGCTCAGGCTGGCAGAAAGCGGAGAAATCGACGTATCGTCCATTGACAAACACTGGGGCATCCCCATCAACGAGCAGCAGCGCGCCCTGATCGATCACTATCATCTGGGCAATGTGACGCGCCCAGGTCTGTACTACAACCGGGCGACGACGCGCCAGCGCATGCTGGAAGCGATCCTTGCGACGCCCAATCCGCTGGAACTGACTGGAAACGGCCTGAACCTCATCCAGCGCCTTGAATACCTGCAGGCAGGTGAGGCGGTCATCACCAACGCTGACCTTGAGTACATCGGCATGCAACTGGCGCAGTACGCCTCCATCGATGCGGACGCCCAGCAGGAGCGTGCGGGCGATCTGGCGCTGAGCCGAGCCTACGAGGCTTACGGAAACATCACGCCGGCAAGCGTTCGCGAGAAGGCCAGATCATGGCGCTATGTGAGCATGCTGCTTTCCATTCCGAGCGCCGAGCGCAACATCATCGGCAACAGTGCCATGAATGCGGTCAATGCCGTGTCGGACGGCCTGGCGGTGGAGCTGGACAAACTGGTCAGCCATGTGACGGGTGAGAGGACGAGGGCGCACATCAGCCTCGCGGAGCGCGTATCCGGATGGCATGGATTCGTCGAGGAGACAAAGAACACGTTCAGGGACTACTTTACGGACAGAACGGTGACGCAGCGCAATGAGGACAGATTCAACCTGAACCAGCGCGGGCGCGTGTACCAGAATCAGACGATTGAGACGATGCGCCTGGTCGAGGGCTACCTCATGAGCGTGGGCGACCGCAATTTCTGGCGAAAGAAATTTCTGAACAGCATGGCGGAGCAGCAGCGCGTTGCCGATGAAAACGGCGTGGCGCTTGACTACAACGCGGCCGTTGAACAGGCTGAAGCGGACGCCAACTATGCCGTGTTTACCGAGGACAGCCAGGTGCGCAACCTCTTTGCTCAGGCCAAAAGGATTCCGGTGTTTGGCGATATTGTCGATTTCCTCATGCCGTTCACCGGCGTGCCGACGAACATCGTGAGGCGCATGTGGCAGTACAGCCCGGCAGGACTGGCCTCCACGGCGCTTGAGCATGGGGTACGTGCGGTACTCGGGCAGGACTTCAACCAGCGGGCCTTTGTAGACGGCATGGCGCGCGGCCTGACAGGCACTGCATTGTTCGCAGTCGGCATGGCGCTGAGGGAAGCAGGACTGATTCATCTGGGCACGGGCGACGAGGACGACGAAAAGCTGCGCAATCTGCATACTGCGCAGGGCGATCAGTACAGCCCGTACATTCAGATCGGCGATGAAAACATCAGCCTGGCTGCATTTGCACCCAGTATTTCCCCGATCATCATGGGCGCGACTGCGCAGGAAATCTTCAAAAATGACGGCGCAAGCCTCAGCGCGCTGGCCAATGCATGCCTTTCCGGCTTGGATCAGATCTTCGACGCCAGCTACATGTCTGCACTGCAGGATGTCTTCAAGGGGTACGGGTCGCCGTCCGAAAGGGTATTTACTGCTGTGGCAAACAATGCGATCAGCCAGAATGTGCCGAGCGTGCTCAGCCAGATCGCCACGGCCATGGATCCGTATGTGCGTGACACGAAGGATGCGGACTACATCATGCAGGCGCTCAAGAGCGGCTTTGCAGCCAAGGTGCCCGGTATGCGAGAGGCACTGCTTAATCCGAAGTATGATATCACCGGACAGCCTGTTGAGAGCAAGGCCGGTATCCGCAACTTCATCGATCCGTTTACGACCACCAAGGTGAAAGACGATCCGGTCCTTGATGAGCTGGAGCGTCTGGTAGGCACGACTGGAAGCAGCGCGCATATTCCGGAATTCCTCATTTCGAATACCGGCAAGGTGGAAATCCTCGCTGAGATCGCGGACGACATCGGCATGGATCGCAGCCAGGGAGAGAACAAGCTCGTGCTGACAGCTGACGAGAGAAACCGTTACAACCAGATGTACAGCCAGCTGTGCTTTGAGGGCGGCGACGGTATTACCGGCATCAGATCGCTGATGCAGAGCGACGAGTACAGGCTCTCCGGAGACGGAGACCGGGCCAAGCTCATTTCCAAGATCAGAAAGGACGCCAAGCGCGCTGTACAGAAGCAGATTTGCCGTGACCGCGGATGGACGGTTGAATAAAGGAGGGACATCCATGATCGACGCAATCTTTGACCGCACGAGCCGCCAGACGGCGATTGGCGGCGTGTACCAGTACGACACGGGCCAGCGCATGAGGCTTCTCGGCCTGCCCTCGCCGGATGAGCTGCTGGAACGGGACGAGCTGCTCTCCGGCGAGGAGGTGACGGTGCAGGCGCAGTTTTCTTACGAGGGCGACAGCCAGACAGAGCCGCGCCTGGCCGAATGGGACGAGGAATGGGGCGCGTGGATCGTCGGGGTTCCGGATGCGTACCTGACGCGCAGCGAAACCGTGCGCGTGCTCGTGGAGGTCTACTATGGCGCGGATGAAAACGGCGGGCGCACGAAGACGATGTATGAGGGCGTCTTTAAGCCCATCAGCCGGCCGGCCTCCCTGGGCACCGCGACGGACGATCAGCTGGAGGCCTGGGCGGCGCTGGAGGCGGAGATCGACCTGGTGCTCGCAAGTGCCTCATCGGCGCAGGAGGGCGCGGCGAGCCGCGCGCAGAGCGCCGAAGAGGCGGCGGAAACGGCAGAGGCGGCGGCGGACAACGCGAATGAAGCGGCAGCGGCTGCGCAGGCAGCGGCCACAGCGCTCACAGCTGCAGGGCAGGCCGTGGGCAGCCTGAGTGTACGCACCGTGACGCT
>JBJEUI010000138.1:0-2160 GCA_051883755.1 Candidatus Ventricola sp. | reverse complement strand
ATGGCGGCATATGAATCGTATGCCGCCATTCGTCAGACTGTGAGCAGCGACACGTTCTTTCCGGGCGTGACGCTTGACGGCACGGATCTGGGCGGCATGACGATGGAAGAGGCGAAGGCGCTCATTGCTCAGGGGCAGGAGCGGACAGAGCAGGCGTTTTCGCTGGTGGTCGCCTCGGGCGAACGACGCTGGCGCATCACCTCGCAGGAGGTGCCCATGACCTTTGACGCGCAGACGGTCCTCGCGCGCGCGTACGCCGTGGGCCGAACGGGCACGCTGGAGGAGCGCTATGCGCAGATTCAGCAGGCCGCGCAAAACGGCGTGCACCTGACGACCGGCTTTACCTATGACCGCAGCGCGATTGACAGTCTGGTGGACATCATCGGCGACAGCCTGGACGTCGAGGCGAAGGATGCGACGCTCGACGCCTTTGACGTCAACAACAGGACGTTCACCTTCACCGACGCGCAGGAAGGCTACCGCATCGACCGCACGCAGCTGGCGGCGGATATTCTGGCGGCGCTTGACGAGGGCGCGTATGACCGCGTGATCACGGTGCAGGGCGAGAAGCTCGAGCCCGGCGTGGTGCGTTCGCAGCTGGAGGGCCTCTTCGGGCGCGTGTCCTCCTTCTCGACCAAGACAAGCAAGGATCGGGACCGCAACACGAACATCGCGCTGTCGGCGGATGCGATCAACGGGCGCGTGGTGCTCCCCGGCGAGTCGCTGTCCTTCAACGACTGCACGGGCCAGCGCACGGGCGCAAAGGGCTACCGCGAGGCCGGCGCGATTGCGGGCGGCGTGCTCGTGGACGATACGGGCGGCGGCGTCTGCCAGACGTCCTCGACGCTGTTTAACGCCGTCGTGCGGGCGGACCTGACGATTGTCAAGCGCAGCGCGCACAGCTGGCCGTCCTCCTACGTCAATAAGGGCGAGGACGCTACGGTCAACTGGCCGTCGCTGGACTTCGTCTTCAAAAACGAAGGCAAGTTCCCGGTGTTTGTCGTCGCCTGGTACGCGGATCAGACGGTGACGGTAGAAATCTACGGCCAGCTGCTTGAAAACGGCATGACGATCGACCTGGAATCCACGGTGACGAAGACGATCAAGCCGTCCGACGAGATTCTCTACACGCTGGATCCTTCGCTGCCGGTGGGCACGCGTCAGAACGGCCGCGAGAAGCGCACGGGCTACGAGGTGGATACCTACAAGGTCTACAAGGACAGCGAGGGCAACGAGATCGAGCGCAGGAAGCTCTGGACGACGACGTACCGCGCGACCCAGAAGGAGATTCTCTACAACGACGGCTCCGCGTCCGCGGCAAGCGAGTAACGAGGGAAGGCTTGATGATCCAATGAAAAAGGGCGATGCGCGCCGCGGCGAGCTTCTGGCCACGGCGGAACGTCTGTTTTATACGAAGGGATACGAAAAGACGTCGGTGCAGGACATCCTGAACGAGATGAACTTTTCCAAGGGCGGCTTTTATCACCATTTTGACAGCAAGCTCTCGGTGCTGGAGGCCATCTGCGAGGTGCGCGCGCAGGAATGCGGCGAGCAGGCCAGACAGGCTGCCGCGCGGACGGAGGGCACGGCGGTGGATCGGCTCAACGCTTTGTTCCACGACTCGGCCATCCTGACCAGCGGCAACAGCGGGTTCATCTCGCTGATGATCCAGGTGGCCTACCGCGAGGACGGCGCGCTGATGCGCGAGAAGATGAGAAGCAGCCAGATGGACGCCATGCTGCCGGTGCTGCGCGACATCCTGGCCGAGGGTGCGGCGAGCGGCGTGTTTTTCATCGGCGACGTGGATGCATGCGCGCAGATGCTGCTGAGGCTGTATCTGGTCTTTACCGATGAGATTGCGTTCCTGCTGGCGCGCGAGGAGAGCGAGGAGACGCTCATGGACGAGCTGATCCGCAAGCTGAACGCCTACCGCACGGCGATTGAGCGTGTGCTGGTCGCGCCGTTTGGCTCCGTAACGCTCTTTGATGCGAAGGAGCTGCAGCTGCTGGCGCAGACGATCCTGCGTGAGCGCGTGCGCAAGCGAGCGGACGCGCTGCTGGGCAAGTAAACGAGAGCCTTTCCCGCTGCGGAAGGGCTCTTTTCTCGCTTTATAGGAAATTGCGTAAAACGAAAAAGCGTGATAAACTAGAGGATGAAAAC
>JBJEUI010000137.1:0-2161 GCA_051883755.1 Candidatus Ventricola sp. | reverse complement strand
GAGTGCCACCTTGCCAAGGTGGATGTCGCGAGTCCGAATCTCGTCTACCGCTCCAACAGGCCAGCGATTGAAAGTCGCTGGTTTTCTTTTTATTACAGGCATTTTCTGCCCATTCCGTTTGCGATTCCCGCCTCACCGTGATATACTATACCCTGTAATGATGTGTTGATTTGCTCCGCACAGCGATTTTATGGGAGATGAAATTGTGAAGACTTACCGCATTTTTATCATCAATCCAGGCTCAACCTCGACCAAGCTCTCCATGTTTGAGAACGACAGGTGCCTGTTTACGGAGGATACGTTTCACGATTCTTCCATCCTTCTGAAATTTCCGACGATCAACGACCAGTTTGATTACCGGATGGCGGTTGTTCACAAATTCCTGAAGGATCGTGACATCGACCTTCACGGCGTGGATGCTATTGTGGGACGCGGCGGCGGCTGTTACTCCGTCATAGGCGGCGTGTACAACATTGACGACAAGCTGATCGAGGACACGCGCGAGGCGAGAACCGGCCTGTATCACGCGTCGATGCTCGGCGTGCAGATGGCGAAGGCGCTGCACGAGGAATTCGGCGGATTGATGCTGATGATGGATCCGCCGGTCGTCGACGAGCTCTGCGATCTGGCGCGCGTGACCGGCGTGCGCGGCGTGTACCGCTCGGCGATCTGCCATGCGCTCAACCTCAAGGAGACGGCGCGGCGTCATGCGCGCAGCCTGGGCAAGCGCTATGAGGAATGCAACCTGATCGTCAGCCACATCGACGGCGGCATTTCTGTGACGGCGCACGCGCACGGCCGCATGATCGACGGCAACGATGCGGGCGGCGGCGAGGGCCCGTTCACCCCGACACGCATGGGCTCCATGGCTGTAACGGATGTGATCGGTGCGCTGGGCGGCTGTACGCAGCAGGAGCTCGGGCGCCTGTGCAGCCAGGCGGGCGGCCTGACGAGCCACTTTGGCACGTCCAATTCCGACACGATTCATGCCATGGTGGAGCAGGGCGACCCGCGTGCGACGCGCGTCTGGCAGGCGATGATCTATCAGGTCTGCAAGGCGATCGGCAGCATGGCCACGGTGCTTGAGGGCCAGGTGGACGGCATTGTCTTGACCGGCGGCCTGTTGCGCTTTGACGATGTGCTGTCGGATATTCGGCGCCGCTGCGGCTGGATTGCGCCGGTGACGGCCTATCCGGGCGAGTTTGAGCAGGAGGCCATGGCTGCGGGCGCGATGCGCGTGCTCACCGGCGAGGAGGAGGCGCTGACCTATCCGGGCAGGCCGGTCTGGGACGGCTTTGCCGACGAGAAAACGGAATAACAGAATAAAGAGAATGAACCAGTGGAAAAGCCGCTGGTTCATTCTCATTTTATACGATAGGAAATTGCGTAAAGGATCGTGCATCGAGCACTAAAAGACATCACTTGATCAGGTAGTTCGGAAGCGGGAGCGGGCACAACCCGCCTTTTTATCCCAATATCTCTTTGTTCGGAGCACCGCGCGAAAGCGCCAGAATGGCCTGCGCTGTCTCCGCGATGGTCATGCTGGTCGTATCAATTTTGCGGGTATTCAGCGCGCCGTACAGCGCAAGCCGCGCAAGGCTGCGCTCGATCACGTCCGGCGTGCGGACGCCCGTGTCGACGTCCTTCTGCAGGCGTGCTGTCAGCGTGGCCGCGTCGCAGACGAGCGACACGGAGGAAACCTCGCATTGATCAAGCGGCAGGCGGGCAAGCAGCTCATCGATGATCGCCTGCTCGTGCATCACCCAGCCAAAGATCACATGGTCGATTTCACCGCAGCGCAGGAAATTGGAGAGCAGATGGGCGATGTTGTCCATCACCATGACCTTTGTCTCCGGCGTGACGGAAAAGGGATGCATGTCCCAGCACCAGTCGCCGTCCAGGAAACAGCTGCGGCGAAGCAGCATCTTCAGCTCCTGGCAGACAGCGGTCTTTCCCACACCCATCGGGCCGCCGATCAGATACAGATGTTTCATGAGCAAGTCCTTCTTTGCTTCGTACACAAAAATGATGCGGCAGCATCTGCTCAGTCGTTGTGCGCGGGCATCTCGGCTTCCTCGCCGACGCACGCGCCCATCAGCTTGTTGATGGCGCGCTCGGGCGCGTCCTTGCTGTTGCCCCAGGGCTTGCCGTCGTTGCGGTA
>JBJEUI010000136.1:0-11263 GCA_051883755.1 Candidatus Ventricola sp. | reverse complement strand
TCGTGAAAATCGTGTCCGCGTTCTTCTTGATTCTGTATCGTTTTCAAGGATCAGTTCCGTGTCACACGGAACGATAGTGAGTATACCGTACGCACTTCATTTTGTCAACACCTTTTTTGACGATTTTTTTGAGCTATTCCTTCAATTCGTCCATAAAAACCGAACATTCCAATCAGCGAATCCTGTCGAATTTCGTCTCATAACCCGAACAGATTTTGCCTGTCAGCAGACAAACGCCTCAAAAATCCGAACATTCAGTGATATCTGAAAACATGAAATTTTTTTGAAAAGGACAGGAGCCAGATGAAAAAAGACCCATCTAAGTCTCCTTAGACGGGCCTTGGCGTCAATTAGTAACGCGGAGCACGGTGCGCAGCGAAGCAATCGCGGCAGTACACGGGCTTATCACCGCGCGGCTGGAAGGGAACCTGCGTCTCCTTGCCGCAGTCGGCACAGATCGCAGTGAACATCTCACGCTGCGGACGGGCATTGCCATTCTGGGCGCGGAACGCAGCACGGCACTCCGGGCAGCGGCGCGGCTTGTTCTGGAAGCCCTTCTCAGCGTAGAACGCCTGCTCAGACGCGCTGAAAATGAACTCTTTGTTGCAATCGCGGCAAACGAGGGTTTCGTCCTGATACATATCTGTATCCTCCTAAATATAGATAGATTGACCTTCACCGATTGGCTCTCATAGCCAGACTTCCTGTTGGGGCGCGAAGGCGAATCCAAGGAGGCCGTAATTGAGATGAGAAACGATGGATGAGGTTCGACGTATTATAGCACAATTCTCCCGCATGCGCTACATTTTTCTTTCTTTTTCAAAACAAAACCGTCTATTTGGAGGATTTATCTTATTCGCATCGAACTTTGAAGGCATATCTCAACAAGGAGTGTTTCCGCATGAACGTCCAGATCGATTACGCCCTCATCGGCCGGCGGATTCGCGACTGTCGCCTTCAGGCGCATCTCACGCAGGCTGAGCTGGCCGAGCGTGCCGGCGTCTGCCAGCAGTACATCGGCAATCTGGAGCTTGGCAAGGGCATTCCCAGTCTGGCGACGGTCTTGTCCCTGTGCAGCGCGCTTGCCGTCGATCCCAACTCGCTTTTGCTGGGCTGTGCAAAGGAGAATCCCGAGGCGTCTTGCACGCTGCGCGACATTCCTCCCATATACAGTGATACGCTTGCTTCTCTTTGGATGCAGCATGAAGGCCCGCTTTTCTGCGCTGCATTTGATCCTGCCGCGTTCCCTGCGGTCGATATCACGCTGGATGATTCCAGCTCCACAGAATGACAAACCCGCTGTACGGCCAACGCGCTGCACAGCGGATTCTTTCTATATGAATATCTTCAGGCAAAGAAGCTGCCCAGCACCTGATTGACCAGGCTGCCGTCCGCCTTGCCCTTCACGCGCGGCATCAGGGTCTTCATGATCTTGCCCTTCTCCTTCGCAGTCGGCTTCTCGATGCCCATTTCGGCCAGCACCGCCGCAATCACCTCGCGGATTTCCTCCTCGCCCATCAGCTTCGGGACAAATTCGCTGTATACGCTCATGCGCAGCTTCGCCTCTTCGATGGTCTGCACGCGGTCCGCCGGCGTGGTATCGAGGGTCTCCTGCGCCTGCTTGATCTCGCGGAAGATGACGGCGTTTTCTTCCTCCTCCGTCAGGTCTGCGCGCTTGTCAATCGCCTTGTTTTTAAGCGCCGAAAGCAGCAGCGACAGCGCGTCCTTGCGCGCTTTGTCCTTGTCCTTCATCGCCTGCATCATGGCGGCGCGTACGGTATCGATCTTGCTCATCAAAAGTCACTCCTTCATTTTGTTTCTCATAAAAGCGATGGCGCGTTCAAGCGCCTCGTCGCTTTGAATCAGCTTCAGATACGGTTCGATGATGACCGGGCCGTCATAGCCGGTTTCGGCAAGCGCCTCCATCAGCGCATCAAAATCGAAGATTCCCTCGCCGGGCAGGCACAGCGTCCCATCCTCATGCCAGTCGCATACATGCACGTTGCACAGCCTGTCGCCCATCGCACGCACAAACGCTGCCGGATCGCATCCAGCGCGCATCGCCTGCTTGATGTCCAGCGTGTAGCGCACCTGAGGCAGGGCCGCTCTGGCCTCCAGCACGCGAGACGGCTCCGTCAGCTGGCACCAGCACACGTTTTCCCAGCCGATGACCATGTTGCGCTGCGCAGCCTCCTCGCACATGGGCACAAGCGCTTCGACATTCCAGGCCAAATCCCAGGCAAGCGGCCTGAGCAGCGGCGTATTGCGTCCATGATAGACAAATGTCTTTGCGCCCATCGCCGCACCCGTATCCAGCACACGCCTGAAATGATCAAACGCATCCCGAACCTGCCGCGCCGGACGGCCCGCCATGTAGTTTTCATACCCGCCCAGCGGATGCACGCTCGTGCAGGCCATCCCGCTCAGGCTGTCCCGCACCAGCCTGCCGAATTCCGGCGTATTCTCGCTGTCCGACTGAAGGAAGACCTCCGCGCAGTCAAGCGGCAGCCTTGCGATGTGCGCCGCTGCCTCTTCGGTTTCCCATCGGCCGTAAAACGCCGCGGTTGACAGGCCAAGCTGCAAGGCTCTCCCTCCTTTTGCCAGTTCTGGTTCCTATTATAGCGCTTGAGCGCGCCAATGTCACTTTCTTTTTTCGCGCGGGTATGGTATAGTGTCCGTGTGGTTTCAATTCAGCAATTCAAACAGGAGTGTATGATGTCAGATCGTCTTCTTTTTCCGCCGACGACCGCCGAGGATATGCGTATGCGCGGCTGGGACGCGCCGGATTTCGTCTATGTAAGCGGCGACGCGTATGTCGATCACCCGTCTTTTGGCGCCGCGATCATCACCCGGACGCTGGAAGCCGCCGGGTACCGCGTGGCCGTGCTCGCGCAGCCGAACTGGCGCAGCCCGGCGGACTTCAAGCGTTTTGGCCGTCCGAATTACGGCTTCCTCGTCTCCTCCGGCGTCATCGACAGCATGGTCAATCACTACACCGCTGCGAAAAAGCGCCGTTCCTCCGACGTGTATACCCCCGGCGGCAAGAGTGCAAAGCGCCCGGACCGCGCGGTGATCGTCTACTGCAACCTCATTCGTCAGGCCTACGGCGACATCCCGATCGCCATCGGCGGCGTGGAGGCGTCGCTTCGCCGCTTTGCGCACTACGATTATTGGGACGACTCCGTCCGCCGCAGCATTCTCGTGGACAGCCAGGCGGATCTGCTGATGTTCGGCATGGGCGAACGCTCCATTCTGGTCACGGCGGACTGGATGAGCCGCGGCGCGCCCGCCTGGGAATGCGCCAAAATGCGCGGCGTGTGCTACATGGCGGGTGCTCCCCTGCGCGGCAGCCTGGAGATTCCCTCCTATGAAGCCTGCGTGCAGAGCAAGAAGAAGTACGGCGAGGCGTTCCTCACCCAGTACAACGAGCAGGATCCCCTGCGCGGCCGTGCCATCAGCCAGAAGCACGGCGACCGGTATGTCGTGCAGACCGTGCCGGACATGCCGCTCTCCCGCGAGGAGCTCGACCGCGTCTATACCCTGCCCTTCCAGCGCACCTGGCATCCGGATTACGATGATCTCGGCGGCGTGCCGGCCATCGAGGAGGTTCAGTTCTCCATCGCGCACACGCGCGGATGCTTCGGCTCCTGCTCCTTCTGCGCGATCACGTTCCTGCAGGGCCGCATCGTGACCACCCGCAGCCATGAATCTGTGCTCGAGGAAGCCAAAGCCATCACCGCGATGCCGGGCTTCAAGGGCTACATCCACGACGTGGGTGGCCCGACGGCCAATTTCCGCCATGCCGCCTGCGACAAGCAGCTCAAGCTCGGCACCTGCGCCGGCCGTCAGTGCCTCTTTCCCAAGCCCTGCCCGAACATGAAGGTCGATCACACGGACTACATCCAGCTGCTGCGCGAGCTGCGTGCGCTGCCGAAGGTCAAGAAGGTGTTCGTCCGCTCCGGCCTGCGCTATGACTACATCATGGCCGACAAGTCGGATGCGTTCCTGCGCGAGCTGTGCCAGCATCACATCAGCGGCCAGCTCAAGGTCGCGCCGGAGCACGTCAGCCCCAAGGTGCTCGCCGTCATGGGCAAGCCGGGCCGCGACGTGTACGATGCGTTCTGCGAAAAGTACAAACGCATCAATCAGCAGCTGGGCAAGGAGCAGTATCTGGTACCGTACCTGATCTCCAGCCACCCGGGCAGCGATCTTTCCGCCGCCATCGAGCTGGCGGAGTACCTGCGCGACATCAACCACCAGCCCGAGCAGGTGCAGGATTTCTACCCCACGCCCGGCACGCTCTCGACCTGCATGTTCTACACCGGCTTTGACCCGCGCACCGGCAAGCCCGTCTTCGTCCCGCGCACCCCGCAGGAGAAGGCCATGCAGCGCGCGCTGCTTCAGTTCAAGCGCCCGCAGAACTTCCCGCTCGTGCGTGAGGCGCTGCGCCAGGCCGGCCGTGAGGATCTCATCGGCACCGGCCGGAACTGCCTCGTCCCGCCGGAGGGCGTGAAGACCGCTGCCGAGTACGCGCAGATCCGCCGCGAAAAGAAGGCGCGCGAGGAGCGCCGCGAAATGCGCGAGCACAGGGGATCCCGCCTCGATAAGGGCAGACCCGACGCGCGCAGGAGTGGAAAGCCTGCAGGCGGCAAATCCGCGAATTCCGCAAAAAAGGGCAAACGATAAACTTTCGGCGCAGTCTGATCACAGGCTGCGCCGGTTTTTCACTTCATCTCTTTTCCGTCCAGAATGGCGCGCACAAGCTTCTCTCCCTCGTACACCAGCTTGAGCGAGAAGAAAGCGTCCCGCTCGCGCAGAAGCCGCAGGAAGACCTTGTCGCCCTCCCAGATGGGCAGTCTCGTGATTGCATCCCACGGCACCCATTCCAGCGTGCCCTCGTCGCACGCGCGCAGCTCGCCCTCGCACGCCGTCGCGGTGAACAGATGCATGTACTCGCACCAGTCCTCGGAGACGAACGTCACGATGCCGCGGTACGCCCACGCTGTGAGCGTCAGGCCCGTCTCCTCCCGGAATTCGCGCAGCATGCACTCCTCCGGGCTCTCGCCGTGCTCAAACTTGCCGCCGACGCCGATCCACTTGTCGTGGTTGACGTCGTTCTTTTTCTTGACGCGGTGGAGCATCAGCGTCCGGTCGTCGATCACCAGGTAGCACAGCGTCGTCTGAAGCATCCTGTCTTCTCCTTTTTCGGTTGCAAAATTAAGTTCTGTCCGATATAATGCATGATAGTATTTTCCTGCTGCGCTGTCAAGGCAGCGCAGCCCCATAAAACAGCAGGGAGAACGCCAAACCATGTCCAGAATCCGAAGCGTTTACTTTGCGCGCCTGATCGGCCGCGTCTTCATTCTTGCGCTCTGCCTCATCCTTTATGTTGTCCGGCCCGAAACCTTTGCGCCGCTTGAGGGCATGCGCTTTTTTGACGGTCCGTCGCCCATGCACCTGCTGTGGCTGATCTGGATGATCGACATGCTTGCCCAGCTTGTTCCCTTCAAAAGGGACATCTCCATCGGCTCGCTCAAGATGTTTGCGCAGCACTTCCGGCCCATCCGCGAGAAAATCAACCCGCATTCGCTCAGAGCGCACATCCAGTCGGCGACAAAGTCGGCCTTCTGGGTGCTTCTGTTGTGGACGGCGGTCATCGCCGTACTCGGCGTGCTGCACGCCGCGGGTGTGCTCAGCGACGTGCATCTGTTCCTGTTCACGGTGTTCTTTTACGTCTGTGATCTGATCTGCGTGCTCATCTGGTGTCCGTTCCGCCTGCTGATGAAGAACCGCTGCTGCACCACCTGCCGCATCTTCAACTGGGATCACCTGATGATGTTCGCGCCGATGCTCTTTGTGCGCAGCTTTTACGCGCTGAGCCTGTTCTTCATGTCGCTGCTCGTGTTCCTGGCCTGGGAGGTTTGTATCCTTCTGCATCCGGAGCGCTTCTGCGAGCAGAGCAACGCGGCGCTTGCCTGCGCCAACTGCACCGACAAGCTGTGCACACAGTACTGCCAGAAGCTCAGAAAGGACGGCATCCGGTAAACACTCCCTGTTCTTCAGCGCAAAAACGGCAGGACCCTCGTCCTGCCGCTTTCTTGTTCCTCACAGTCGTTTGACCGGACGGATATACCTGAAATACCTCACCGGATCGTGGAAGTAGTAAAACACCCTGCCGGGCGTCGTGTCCAGCGCATAGCCGCTTGCCGCATAGTCAAACGCCCTCATCGCCGTCTCGATTTTCGCCTCTACCGCAGCGATCTCCTTTTCGGCGTCAAACGGACCGTGCTCAAAGACGATGTACTCCCCTTCCGGCACGTCCATGAGCTGCATCTGCTCAGGAACCTCGCCCTGCCAGCCCATGGGCAGGCGCGCGCCATAGGCCTCTGCCAGCGGAATGCCCCAGCTGCAGATTCTTCCTGTCGGCTCGTTGATGTATGCGATGACCTGGCCGCTTCCGCTGCTCATGCCGCCGTCGCCCAGGTCGTCAAGCTTTCCCTTGACGCCGGCAAGCAGCGCGCAGATCGTTTCGCAGTCCTGCCCGGGAATGGCATTTTGTTTCTGCCAGAAGTCCCAGAAGCCGATGCTCTCGTAGTTGCGGATATGCAGGAATTTGTGCGCGGGAATCGTCACGAAGTACGTCTTTACATCCTCTGTGGTGTTCATCATGCTGCATTCTTCCTTTCCAATCAGATAGCAATCAAACGGATGGAGGCAGGTGCGCAGGCTGACGGGCCCAGGCTGTCTGCGGTATGCGCTGGGCGTCACGCCGTAGGCCTCCCTGAACGCGCGCGTGAACGCCTCGTGCGAGGAAAACCCGTAATCAAGCGCAATCTCCAGAAAACCGCGCCGGGTATCCCGAACCTCGCAAAGCGCAAAGGCCAGCCTGCGGCAGCGCAGATACGCCCGAAACTGCATGCCGGAGATCTCCCGAAACTTCCGGGAAATGTAAAACGCCGAATATCCCAGCCGCTCGGAAAGCACGCGAAGCGTCATCTCTTCGTCGTCATGTGCCCGGATGCACGCGTCGATTTCGCCCAGCATCCGCTGCATCTGATCGTGCCATGCACGCATTGCTCATCCCTCCGCCGTTTGCTTGTGTAGCATGATGATACCTCAGTATAGCACGTTCCGCTTGATTCCGATTGCGTTTTTTTCATTCTAGCCACAAAAAATGCATGAATGTCTCCGTCTGTGCGCGCCAGTCCGCCTCGCAGTGCCGCCCGTCCTGCTGCATCAGCGGGTATACGCGCGCGTTTTTGCCCATCAGCGTGTTGGCAATGGTCAGATTGTTTTCGACCATATGCGCGAGCATCTTCTTGTCCCGCGCCTCGTTTTCACCGAACGCGAGATAAACGCGCGTATCCGGGTCGATCCGGCTCTCGCGCACCTGCCGCAGCAGCTGCGGATAGCACAGGCTCATCGGCACGCACAGGCAAACCGCCTTGGAAAACACATCGTTGAACGCCGTCACCGCATACAGGCTCATCAGCCCGCCCAGCCCCGCGCCCATCACGCCGGTACACAGCCTGTCCGGCAGGGTGCGGTAGCGGCAGTCGATCTCCTGCTTGAGCGCGCCGATCATCCATTCCATCGTCGAGCGTCCCCGCCCGCGCAGGCCTTCCCACATTCTGGGCGCCAGGTGATATGGACAGTATTCCGCCAGATGCCGGTCGCTCTCCTGGCTGCTTTCCACGCCCACGATGATGATGTCCTTTTCCCAGCGCGCCGTAAACTCGTGCAGCCGCCAGGAATTGCCGACATTCGCCAGCTCCTCCTCAAAGGCATTCTGTCCGTCAAACATGTACATGACAGGATATGCTGCGGCGTTTTCGTGGTATCCCTTGGGCAGACACACGCTGATCACACGCTCGTCCAGGCCCGGCGCAAAGTGCATCTTAAACCGTTCGATCATGAATGATATCCTCCGTTCCCGCCGCCTCCTGCGGCGCCGTTACTTCTTCATCCTATGCACGCACCGCTGTATTTTTTCCTATCTGTATGCTATAATAAGACAAAATATTGATTACGAGGCCATCCTATGTTCAAATCCTCCGGCCGCCAGATCGACCTTGCCCGCGATTCCATTCCAGGCCTCATGGTGAAGCTGGCGCTTCCGTCCGTCATCGCGCAGACCATCAACATGCTCTACAACATGGTCGACCGCATCTACATCGGCAGCATCGAGGGCGTCGGCGCGTATGCGCTCACCGGCGTGGGCCTGACGCTGCCGGTCATCACGCTGATTTCGGCGTTTTCCTCGCTTTTTGGCACGGGTGGCGCGCCGCTGGCCTCCATCAAGCTGGGCGAAGGAAAGCGTCAGGATGCGGAGCGCATTTTGGGCGTGTCCGCGTTTATGCTGCTGTGCACCTCCGCCGTGCTCTTTGTCCTCTTCCAGCTGGCGATGAACCCGCTGCTCATGGCCTTCGGCGCCAGCGAAAACACGCTGCTCTACGCCCGGGCGTACCTGCGCATCTATCTGCTGGGCACGGCGTTTGTGCAGCTGGTGCTGGGCCTGAACCCCTTCATCTCCGCGCAGGGCTTTGCCAAAGAGGCCATGCTCTCCGTGGTCATCGGCGCGGCGCTGAACATCGCGCTGGACCCGCTGTTCATCTTTGCGATGGGCATGGGCGTGCGCGGCGCGGCGCTGGCCACGATCATCTCGCAGGGCATTTCCTGCCTGTGGGTGCTGCGCTTCTTGACGGGCAAAGGCGGTAGGATTCAGCTTCAGCGCGGCAACCTGCGCTTTGACCGCGCCATCCTCGCGCGCACGGCGTCGCTGGGCGTTTCGCCGTTTACCATGACGTTCACCGAGAGCGCGATTCAGGTCGTGCTCAACCGCGGCATGATGACCTACGGCGGCGACATGTACGTGGGCACCATGACCATCATCGCCAGCGTGGTCAATCTCTTCTCCACGCCGCTGCGCGGCTATACCAACGGCGTGCAGCCGTTGATGAGCTTCAATTACGGCGCGGGCAACATCGGCCGCGTCAGGAAGACGTTCCGCCTGCTGCTTTGCTCCACTGTGGCCATCACCATGAGCTACTGCACGATCATCGAGCTGTTCCCGCGCCCGTTCATCCGCCTGTTTGCGCACGACGAGGCGCTCATCGAGCTCACCGTGCGCGGCCTGCGCATCTATGCCGCGGGCCTGGGCATCTTCGGATTGCAGAACGCCATCCAGAGCATGTTCGTCGGCCTTGGTCAGGCGAAGGTGTCCCTGTTCATCGCCGTGCTGCGCAAGGTCATCCTGCTCATCCCTCTGGCGCTGGTGCTGCCGCTGTTCTTCGGCGTGACGGGCGTGTACCTGGCCGAGCCGATCGCGGACGTCACCTCTGCCGCCACCGCCACCTGCCTGATGCTCTGTCACTTCAACCGGATTCTCGCGCGGCGCGCTCAGGAGCTCGCCGCCAGCAAAGGAGCGTAACATGCACACCGACTGCCTCATCCTCGGCGGCGGCGCAGCCGGCCTGGCCGCCTGCGCTTTCCTCGCCCAAACCGGCGTGCATGTCACGCTGGTCGAGCGGCTTGACCGCGTGGGCAAGAAGATCATGGCCTCAGGCAACGGCCGCTGCAACCTCTCCAACGCCGACATGAACCCCGCCTATTACGCAGGCGCCGCGCCGTTCGTCTCCCGCGTGTACGATCAGACGCCGCCCGGCGAGGTGCTTGCCTTCTTTTCCTCCCTCGGCTTGATGACCGCGCAGGAGGAGGGCCGCATCTACCCGCGCACGATGATGGCTGCGTCCGTGCTCGACGTGCTGCGCGCGGCCTGTGACCGCGAAAATGTCACGCTGCTCACCGGGCAGGAGGCCGTCTCCCTCACGCCGTCGCGCCGGGGCGGCTGGGCAGCGCAGCTCGCCGGCGGAGAAGGCGTATTCGCGCCCGCCGTGCTGTGCGCCATGGGCGGCAGCGCCGCTCCGCATCTGGGCACGGACGGCGCAGGCACGCGGCTGCTAGCGGCGCTGGGCCACAGCGTCACGCCGCTGCATCCCGCGTTGGTGCAGCTCAGGTGCGACCACGGTGCGCTACGCAGCCTCAAGGGCGTGCGCGCACAGGCCAAGCTGACGCTTCAGATCGACGGCCGCGCCGCCGCGCAGGAAACCGGCGAATTGCTCTTTGCCGACTACGGCGTGTCCGGCGTGTGCGTCTTCCAGCTTTCCGGCCTCGCCGCCGAAGCGCTCGCGCGCAAGCGCCGCGTCAGCCTTCTGGTGCATTTGCTGCCGGAGCTTGACGAAGATGCCGTTCCTTCCTGGCTGGAGGCGCGCATCAGCGCGCAGCCGGATGCCGGCGCGCAGGCGCTGCTGACCGGCGTGTTCCCGCGCCTGCTCACGCTGGCCATCCTCAAGCAGGGCGGCATCGCACCGGATGCGCAGGCAGGCCGCCTGAGCCGTGCGTCCCGCGAAGCGCTTGCGCAGGCCATCTGCGCCTTTCCGCTGCCCGTCACCGGCACGCAGGGCTTCAAAAACGCGCAGGTCACCCGCGGCGGCGTCCCGCTTGACGAGGTCGATCCCTCCACCATGGCCTCCCGTATTCATGACGGCCTGTACCTCGCCGGCGAGGTGCTGGATGTGGACGGCCCCTGCGGCGGCTACAACCTGCACTTCGCCTTCGCCAGCGGCCTGACCGCCGCCAGGGCCATAGCCGCGCAGCTTGAGATATCCCGACCCACAGAAAGGTGAATCCATGATCCGTCTGCACAACATCAAGGTCCCGCTTGACTATACGAATAAAACCCTCATGCAGGCCGCCGGCAAAAAGCTCGGCTGCACGCAGGGCCAGATTGCCCGCTGCGAGGTCAGCAAAAAGAGCGTCGACGCGCGAAAGAAGAACGACGTCTGCTTTGTCGTCTCCATCGACGTGACGCTCAAAAATCCACAGGACGAGACGCGCATCAGCGCACGCCTTGCGCCCAACGTCGGGGCGATCACAGCACCATACGCGCCGCCTGCCGGAATGAAGCTCTCTGCCGCGCCCATGCCGCGCCCTATCGTCGTGGGCTTTGGCCCGGCGGGCCTGTTCGCCGCGCTGACGCTGGCGGAGGCCGGCGCATGCCCCATCGTGCTTGAACGCGGTCAGGACGTGGATACGCGCACGCGCGACGTTCAGGCGTACTGGGACAACGGGCAAGCCGCGTTCAAGGCCACGTCGAACGTCCAATTCGGCGAGGGCGGCGCAGGCACCTTCTCCGACGGAAAGCTCAATACCGGCACCAAGGACCCGCGCGGCGAGCACATCCTGCGCACGTTCGTGCGCTTCG